>DGNJ01000093.1:93792-104301 GCA_002388905.1 Cellvibrionales bacterium UBA4495 | reverse complement strand
AACCCCGCCTCCTACCCGATCCCTGGTGTAAACTGGCGCAATGGTGCAAGCACCCCAGGACAAGCAGGCAATTCCCGACGGCGATCGACAGAGCATCGAGCGCTACCTGGACCTTTTGTGGATGGAAAAAGGCCTGAGCGACAACACCCTGGCATCGTACCGGCGTGATCTTTGCGCCTACGCCCATTGGTTGGCGCGTCGTGGCCAGGGCCTGGAATCCGCGGACCAGGTGCAGTTACAACATTATCTGGCGGACCGTGTCGAGCGACGATTGAGTGCCCGGTCCACCAGTCGCGCCCTGTCCTGCCTGCGGGGCTATTACCGTCACCTGGTCAGGGAAAACCGCATTGCCGGTGATCCCACTGCCCGGGTGGACAATCCCCGTCTCGGTCGGCCGCTGCCAAAGAGCCTCGGGGAAGAGGATGTGGAGCGCCTGCTGGCGGCGCCTGACCCGGACACCGCCATCGGCCTGCGCGACAAGGCCATGCTGGAGGTGCTCTACGCCACCGGCCTGCGGGTGTCGGAGCTGGTGGGGCTGTCCCTCAACCAGGTCAATCTGCGCCAGGGTGTCGTGCGGGTCATGGGTAAGGGTGGCAAGGAGCGACTGGTTCCGCTCGGCGAGGAGGCGCTGCATCATCTCGGTATCTATCTTCGCCGGGCCCGGCTGGAACTGACCGGCGAGGTTGCCACCGACACCCTGTTTCCCAGTATCAGGGGCAGGCCAATGACCCGCCAGACCTTCTGGCACAGACTGCGCCACTGGGCAACGGTGGCGGGAATCGACAGGCACCTTTCGCCCCATACCCTGCGCCACGCCTTCGCCACCCACCTGCTCAACCACGGTGCCGACCTCCGGGTGGTCCAGTTGCTCCTGGGTCACAGCGACCTGTCCACCACCCAGATCTACACCCATGTCGCCAGTTCGCGTATGAAGACGCTCCACGCCCGACACCATCCGCGGGGATAGGATAGAATGGCCCCGTATTTGTTAACCTGGCATTCGAATAGATGTCCCCTATCTATTCGAGTGCGTGCCCCGAAAATACTGGCGAAAATAGGGGAATTTCCCTGTATTTTAGGGGCCTGCATTGGACTACGGCCAATGGCGGTAGAGCCTGCCCCGAAGCTGGCCTCGCGAAGCGCTTTGGGTCCGAGCGAAGCGAGTGCAGTGGGTAGAGCCTGCCCCGAAGCTGGCCCCGCGAAGCGCTTTGGGTCCGAGCGAAGCGAGTGCAGTGGGTATGCCCTTGTACCGCATATTGACCCAGCGATTATTTATGCCGGGTCAATAACAGGCACAGGCGACGATTGGCCGGTACTGGAATTTTCGAGGAGTGATGGATGAAACGATTTCTGTCTATGGTCTTGCTGACCGGACTATTGGTGAGCTGGGGCACACTGGAGACCGCCGCGCAAAGTGTGTCCGCCGAGGTGGCGGGCCGTATCATCGAGGGCCTCAAACGTGCCCGTCCCGATCTGGAGTACGATTCGGTCACCCGGACACCGGTGGACGGCATTTATCAGGTGGCGGTAACTGGCGGGCCGGTTATCTACACCACCGCGGATGCCGATTACATGTTCGCCGGCGATCTGTACCAGGTATTGCCCGGCCAGTTCGTCAACGTGGCCGAGCAGGGCAGGGCCGAGAAGCGCCGGGAAGTCCTTGCCGGTCTCGACCGTAACGAAATGATCGTCTTCCCGCCATCGGGCGAGACCCGGGCCGTAGTGAATGTATTCACCGATGTCGACTGCGGTTTCTGTCGCCGCTTTCACCAGGAGGTTCCGGCATTGAACCGCCAGGGTGTGGAAGTCCGATACCTGGCCTATCCCAGGGCCGGGGTCGGTTCCGGGACCTATCGGAAGATGGTGTCGGCCTGGTGTGCCGACGAGCCAAGAGAGGCACTGGCACGGCTGAAGCGGGGCGAAGCGGTGGCGGAAAACCTGTGCGATGACAATCCGGTGGCCGAACAGTTCCGGCTGGGAAGGGAGTTCGGTGTTACCGGCACGCCTTCTCTGGTGCTGATGGACGGCACGCTGCTGGCCGGCTATCGGCCTGCCCCGGAACTGCTGAAAATCCTGGGCCTCGACTAGCCTGCCGGTGCGGCGAGGCCGCTCCTGCCGGTGTTTTATTGACAGGTCGGGGGTCCGACATTAAGGTTGCTTCCTTTCCTTTTCCAACTCCCGGGTGACATCCTTGAAAAAGGTCAATATCGGTATCTGTGGTCTCGGTACTGTGGGCGGCGGTACGTTCAATGTGCTGACCCGCAACGCGGAACTGATCAATTCTCGATCCGGCAGCGATATCCGCATTGTCCAGGTGGGGTCCCGGAGGACCAATCCTGCCTGTGACCTGTCCGGCGTCGGCGTGACCGACGATATTTTCGAGGTGGCCGCCAATCCGGATGTGGACGTGGTGGTGGAACTGGTGGGTGGCACTTCCATTGCTTTCGAGCTGGTGCTCGCCGCCATCGAGAACGGCAAGCACGTGGTCACCGCCAACAAGGCACTGATTGCCCAGCACGGCAATGAGATCTTCGAGGCGGCACACAAGAAGTCCGTGATGGTCGCTTTCGAGGCGGCCGTGGCCGGGGGAATACCGATTATCAAGACCTTGCGCGAGGGCCTGGGCGCGAACCGGATCGAGTGGCTGGCGGGCATCATTAACGGCACCGGCAACTATATTCTTACCGCCATGGAAGAACAGGGCAGGAAGTTCGAGGACGCGCTGGAGGAGGCCAAGGCCCTGGGTTATGCCGAGGCGGACCCGACCTTTGATGTGGAAGGCATCGATGCGGCCCATAAGCTGGTCATTCTCGCTTCACTGGCCTTTGGTATTCCGCTGCAGTTCGACAAGGTTTTCACCGAAGGGATAGGCAAACTGGACCTTCAGGACGTGGCCTACGCCCGGGAACTGGGCTTTCGCATCAAGCATCTGGGCATCGCCCGCCAGGTGGGCAAGGGCGTGGAAGTGCGGGTTCATCCCACACTGATACCGGCCAATTCCCTGGTGGCGGAAGTGGATGGCGTCATGAATGCGATCATGGTCAAGGGCGACGCCGTGGGACCCACCATGTTCTACGGCGCCGGCGCCGGTGATGAACCAACCGCTTCCGCGGTGGTGGCGGATATTATCGATGTGGCCCGGGCACTGAACTGCGCCCCCGAGGCCCGGGTTCCCTACCTGGCCTTCAATACCGCGGAATTCAGTGATACCCCCGTGTTGCCCATTGAGGACGTGGAAACCGCCTACTATCTGCGTATGCGGGCCCTGGACCGTCCCGGTGTACTGACCCAGGTGGCCAGTATCATGAGCGACCGGGGCATCAGTATCGAGGCTATCATCCAGAAGCGGCCCCAGTCGGGGCAGGATCATGTGCCCCTGATCATGCTCACCAACAAGGCCCGGGAAGGGGAGCTGATGGCCGCCGCCCGGGATGTGGAAAAACTGGACGCCATCGACGGCGACGTGATCCACCTGCGGGTGGAATACCTGGACAGATAAGCCGCACCGGCAGCGTCATTGACAGCAGGACAACCCGTGAAATATATCAGCACCCGCGGCGGCGTCGCGCCGCAGTCATTCGAGGACGTTGTCCTCACCGGCCTGGCCCCGGACGGCGGCCTGTTCGTTCCCGACGAGTTGCCGCGGTTCAGCGCCGAGGAAATCGCCTCCTGGCGGGAACTGTCGTACACCCAACTGGCCCTGAAAATCATTGCCCCTTTTGTCGACGGGGCGGTTCCGGAAAAGGCGCTCAAGGACCTTATCGATAAATCCTACGAGCCTTTCCGGCATCGTGCCATTGCACCCCTGGTTCAGTCCGGCCACAACGAATGGATTCTCGAACTCTTTCATGGCCCGACCCTGGCCTTTAAGGATTTCGCCCTCCAGTTTCTCGGCCACCTGCTCGATTACCTGCTTGAGCGCCGCGGCCAGAAAGCGGTGATCATGGGCGCCACCTCGGGAGATACCGGCTCCGCGGCCATCGAGGGCTGCCGCCGCTGCGATAATATTGATATTTTCATCCTCCATCCGCACAACCGGGTATCGGAGGTACAGCGCCGGCAGATGACCACGGTGCCCGGCGCCAACATCCACAATATCGCCCTGGAAGGAAACTTCGACGACTGCCAGAACATGGTCAAGGCCAGTTTTGCGGATCAGTCCTTCCTGCCGGACGATCGCCAGTTGGTGGCGGTCAATTCCATTAACTGGGCACGCATCATGGCCCAGATCGTCTATTATTTCTGGGCGGCCCTCTCCGTGGGCGGGCCCCAGCGTCCGGTGGCTTTCTCCGTCCCCACCGGCAATTTCGGCGACATTTTTGCCGGCTATCTGGCGCGCAAGATGGGCCTGCCGGTGGCACAACTGGTTATCGCCACCAATGCCAACGATATTCTTCATCGCTGCATCAGCGCCAATGATCACAGCAGGCGGGAGCTGGTACACAGCCTGTCGCCGTCCATGGATATCATGGTGTCGAGCAACTTCGAGCGCCTGCTGTTCGATCTTTACGGCCGCGACGGCAAGGCCATCGCCCGGCTCATGGACGCATTCAGGCAGAACGGCGATTTCCGGCTCGACGAAAGCGCCCTTGCCGCTGCCCGCCAGCTTTTCGCCAGTCACCGTATCGATGATGAGCGCACAGTCGCGGTGATCGCCGAGGAGTTCGAACGCAGCGAATACCTGCTCGATCCCCATACGGCCATCGGCCTGGAGGCGGGCCGCCGTTGCCGCCGGGATGCCGCGACTCCGATGATCTGCCTGGCCACTGCACATCCGGCCAAGTTTCCCGAGGCGGTGCAAAAGGCCGGCCATGCCGGCGCGCCGCCACTGCCTCACCATATGGCGGACTTGTTTGAGCGGGAAGAGCGTTTTCAGGTGCTGCCGGACGATTTGCGGGAAGTTCAGGCCTTTATGGCAGGACATTTATCGACTTAATTCCAGTTGTCACGCTTTCCGGGACAAATAGTCAGCCATGAAGATCCGCCAGCGAGAGAATCCCTTCGACGACGCCGGCGATTTTTCCGCTGAAATTCCGGAATTCTTGCGCGATATCTACCGGGCCCGGGGGGTCAATTGCGACCGGGACCTGGGTCGCCGGCTTGCCGATCTGCCCGGACCGCAATTGCTGGCCGGTCTTGAGGATGCGCTGGACCTGCTCGACAACGCCTTGCGTCAACGGCAGCGCATCCTCGTGGTGGGGGATTTCGATGCCGACGGTGCCACCAGCACCGCCCTGACGCTGCTCGCCCTCCGCGCCATGGGTGCGGCCCATGTCGATTTCCTGGTACCGGACCGCTTCGAGTATGGTTACGGGCTGTCACCGGAAATCGTCGAACTGGCCCTGGACAGATCCCCCGACCTGTTGATTACCGTGGATAACGGTATTTCCAGCCACACCGGCGTGGAAAGAGCCCGGGCAGCCGGCATCCGGGTGCTGGTCACGGATCATCACCTGCCGGGTGAATCCCTGCCGGCGGCGGATGCCATCGTCAACCCCAACCAGCCCGGTTGTGCCTTTCCCTCCAAAAACCTCGCCGGGGTGGGTGTCGTCTTTTACCTGCTGGCGGCCCTGCGGACCCGTCTTCGGGACAACGGCTGGTTCCGGGACGCCGGTCTCCCGGAGCCCGCCATGGCCGACTGGCTCGACCTTGTGGCCCTGGGCACCGTAGCCGATGTGGTTCCCCTAGACGCTGTCAACCGGATCCTTGTCTACCAGGGCTTGAGGCGTATCCGGACCGGCCGCTGCCGGCAGGGTATTGTTGCACTGCTCGAGGCCGCGGGCCGCGAGCCGGGTCGAATCGCCGCCTCGGACCTGGGTTTTGCTGTCGGGCCGCGACTCAATGCGGCCGGCCGTCTCGACGACATGAGTCACGGTATCGCGTGCCTGCTGGCGGAAGATCCGCACCTCGCCCGGGAGCGGGCCGCCGAACTCGATCAGTTGAACCGGGACCGGCGCACCATCGAGACTGGCATGCAGGCCCAGGCCCTGAAACTGGTGGATGGACTTGGCCTCAACGACGAGTCGACGTTGCCCTGGGGACTCTGCCTGCATGACGACCAGTGGCACCAGGGGGTAATCGGATTGCTCGCCTCCCGGATCAAGGATCGCCTTCATCGTCCCGTTATTGCCTTTGCCGATGCCGGCAACGGCGAACTCAAAGGATCGGCGCGTTCCATTCCGGCCCTGCATATTCGCGACACCCTGGATGCCATTGCCGCCCGCGACCCGCATCTGCTCAGCAAGTTCGGCGGCCACGCCATGNNGCCTGCACCTGCGCGACGTGCTCGACGCGGTGGCCACCGCCCATCCGGCCATGCTGCACAAGTTCGGCGGCCACGCCATGGCGGCGGGCATGTCCATCGACCGGAATCACCTGGCGGATTTTTCCGAGGCTTTCGATGCGGAAGTCCGGCGCCGTCTCAGCGCCGGGGAAATGGAACGGGAAATCTGGGTCGACCGGCCGCTGACCTTCGCGGATTTAACCCTGGATAACGCTGCGCTCCTGCGCGATGCCGGGCCCTGGGGACAGAATTTTCCGGAACCGCTTTTCCGGGGGGAATTTTTCGTGGTTCAGCACCGTGTGGTGGGCGGCAACCATTTCAAGTTCCTGCTCGCCGAGGTGCCGGACAGGGAGCCCTTTATTGATGGCATTGCCTTCAACGTGGATTCGGACTGGCCCCGGCAGGGTGCCCGGCGCCTGGATGCCCTCTATCGGCTTTCCGTCAACAGCTGGCGGGGCCGGGAATCGCCCCAGCTGTTGATCGAGCGCATTCTCGAACTGTCCTGACCTGATTTATCCTCCGCCCTTCCTTTTTGGCGTACAATTACTTATAGTGAGAATCATTCGTATTTAAATTCATTTTCTTGTAAAGAGCGCAATGTGGACAGAAAAACCCTGCACTTCCGGGATCTGAAAACCGGCAGCCGGGCGCGCGTGCTGCGCTACGGCGGTGTCGACGCCCGTTACCGGAACCGCTTGATGAGCCTGGGCCTGACCCCGGGCACCGAATTCCTGGTCCAGCACGTGGCGCCGCTGGGCGATCCCGTGGAAATCCGTGTCCGGGGGTTCCACCTGAGCCTGCGCCGGGAGGAGGCCGGTCCCATGGAGGTGGAACTGTCGTGAGCGAGCGCTTTACCCTGGCCCTTATCGGTAATCCCAACAGCGGCAAATCCACGCTGTTCAATGCCCTCACCGGTTCCCGCCAGAAGGTCGGAAACTGGTCCGGAGTAACGGTCGAGAAAAAGACCGGGTACTGCCATCACGGCGAAACCCGATACGAGGTGGTGGATCTGCCTGGCACCTACAGCCTCCACGTTTCCCACGATGACGATTCCATCGATCAGCAGATCGCCCAGAATTTCATTCTTGAAAATGGCGCGGACCTCCTTGTCAATATTGTCGATGCATCCAGTCTCGAGCGGGGGCTGTATCTGACCACCCAGCTCCTGGAGGCGGGGATTCCCACGGTTATAGCCCTCAATATGATGGACGTGGCCCATTCCCAGGGCGTGCACATCGATCCCTACGTGCTGGCCGAGAATATCGGTATACCGGTGGTGCCCGTCGTCGCCAGCCGGGAAGAGGGTCTCGGCATGCTCATGGATGTGGTTACCAACCGCCTCGCGGGCACAACCGAACTGGCTGCCGAACCGGATCACCGGGTCTATCTCGGTGAAGCCATGGAGCGGGCGATTGCGGCCCTCGAACAGACAATGACAGAAACCGGACGATCCGGAAACCGGCTTCTGGCCACGGCGGTACTGGAGCGGGACGCGGGGGTGTTGTCCCGCTTTGCCGAACCCGTGCGGGAACGTATGCTGGCCATAGTCGCGGAACTGGAAGCCGACGGGCGCGAGGGAACGGCCGCCACCGCCGCCGATCGCCTGATCGAGACGCGCTATCGGTGGATCGGCGAGATCGTCAATGGCGCCATGCATCGGGACGCTGGCCATAAACGCACACTGACCGACCGGCTGGACAGTCTCTTTCTCAACCGGGTACTGGCGTTCCCCCTGTTCCTGGGGGTCATGTACCTGATGTTCATGTTCACGATCAATTTTGGCGGCGCGTTTATCGATTTTTTCGATATTGCCGCGGGCGCGCTGTTTGTCGACCTGCCGCGTCAATGGCTGAGCGCGGCCAATCTTCCCGGGTGGCTGGTGGCGCTGATCGCCGACGGCGCCGGCGGTGGTATACAACTGGTAGCCAGCTTTATTCCCGTGATCGGCACCTTGTTCCTGTTCCAGTCCTTTCTCGAGGGCTCCGGCTATATGGCGCGAGCCGCCTTTATCGTCGACCGGGTTATGCGCTCCGTGGGCCTGCCCGGTAAATCCTTCGTGCCCCTTGTCGTGGGATTCGGCTGTAATGTTCCCGCAGTGATGTCGGCCCGGACACTGGACAGCCAGAGCGATCGTCTGCTCACCACACTGATGGCGCCGTTCATGTCATGCGGCGCGCGCCTGACGGTGTATATCCTCTTCGCCACGGTGTTCTTTCCCACCAACGGCCAGAATGTGGTTTTCGCGCTCTACGTGCTGGGTATGGTCATGGCCGTGATTACCGGATTTCTGGTCAAGCGCCGGGTCATGAACAGGGATATGACACCCTTTATCATGGAACTCCCCAACTACCATATTCCCACCCTGCGCGGTGTTTTGCTGGGCACCTGGCATCGCCTGCGCAGTTTTATCACCCGGGCCGGCAAGGCCATCGTGCTGGTGGTGATCGTCCTCAACTTCGTCAATTCACTGGGTACCGACGGCAGTTTCGGTAACCAGGATTCCGAGAAGTCCATGCTCTCCGCCATCGGCATGCAGATCACGCCGATTTTCGAGCCCATGGGCGTGGACGAGGAGAACTGGCCGGCGACGGTGGGCCTGTTCAGTGGGGTATTCGCCAAGGAAGTGGTAGTGGGGACCCTGGACGCCCTCTACACCTCCCTGGCCTCCGAGGGGGCCACGGAAGCGGAAACCGACGCCGGTCTGCGGGAGACACTGGCGGCGAGCCTGAGGACGATCCCGGCCAACCTGGCGGCCCTGGGAGACATGATTGCCGACCCCCTGGGTATCGGTGTCGGCGACCTGAGCGACAAGGCGGCTTCCGCGCAGGATCAGGAAGTCCACCTTTCCACCCTGAACCTGATGACGGATCTTTTCGACGGTGCCCTTGGGGCCTTTTCCTACATGCTCTTCGTGCTGCTGTACATGCCCTGCGTGGCGACCCTGGGTGCCATCTACAAGGAGGCCGGCGGTTTCTGGGCCTTTTTCGCCGCCACCTGGAATACCCTGTTTGCCTACGGCGCCGCAGTGCTTTGCTACCAGGTGGGCACCGTTGGCCAGCATCCCCAGGCCACGCTGCTCTGGGTGCTGGCTGTACTGGCCATCTGGGCCGCCGCCTACCACGGGCTGCTGCGCATGGCGGGTATGGAAATGAAGCGCAAAAACCTGATCCCCGCGGTTAACATCCATTCCTAACCCGGCATGGATTATTGCCGGGTAAATAAGCGGCACAAGGGTTCGCCCACATCACTCGCTTGGCTCAGAATCAAAGCGCTTTGCTGGGCCGGCTTTGGAGTGCCAGGCTAATAAAAGTTTCTCCCGGCCCGGTAATGAGCCCGTGGCGGGTGGCCTGGTATCGGGCGCCATGCAAAGTGGCGCCATTTTCAGTACAATCGCCGCCTTCGCCCAACCGAGCCAGAGGACCTGTACCAGCCGTGGAAATCAATCCCCTCATTGTCGCACTCAAGGATCTGGAAGCGCGCACCGACGTGCTTAGGGGGTATCTTTGACTATGCCGGCAAGAAAGAACGTTTTGCCGAGGTAGAACTGGAACTGGCCGATCCCGGCGTCTGGGACAATCCGGAAAAGGCCCAGCAACTGGGTCGCGAGCGCGCTTCCCTTGAAATCATTGTCGAGACCATCGAAAACCTGGACAGCGGCATCGCCGACGCCCGGGAATTGCTCGATATGGCCGCCGAGGAAGAGGACGAAGAAACCGTCGCGGAGATAGACAGGGAGATCGGGCGACTCGAGGAGCAGTTGGCCAGGCTGGAATTCCGGCGCATGTTTTCCGGGGAAATGGATGCCAACAACGCCTATCTGGATATACAGGCCGGATCGGGCGGCACCGAGGCCCAGGACTGGGCGGAAATGCTTCTGCGCATGTACCTGCGCTGGGCCGACGACAAGGGGTTCAAGGCCGAACTGGTGGAGTGTTCGGCGGGCGACGTGGCGGGAATCAAGAGCGCCACCGTCCATGTCCAGGGCGAGTATGCCTTTGGCTGGCTTCGCACCGAGATTGGCGTACACCGGCTGGTGCGCAAGTCACCCTTCGATTCCGGCAACCGGCGCCACACGTCCTTTGCCGCCGTTTTCGTGTCCCCGGAAGTGGATGACAGCATCGACATCGAGATCAACCCGGCGGACCTGCGTGTCGATACCTACCGCGCCAGCGGTGCCGGTGGTCAGCACGTCAACAAGACCGATTCGGCGGTGCGCCTGACCCACC
>DGNJ01000093.1:61470-93775 GCA_002388905.1 Cellvibrionales bacterium UBA4495 | reverse complement strand
TCCCAGCACCAGAACCGCGACAAGTGTATGCAGATGCTGCGGGCCAAGCTTTACGAAATCGAAATGATGAAGCGCCGGGAAACCCAGCAGAACCTCGAGGACAGCAAGTCCGATATCGGCTGGGGCAGCCAGATCCGTTCCTATGTGCTGGACGACGGCCGCATCAAGGACCTGCGCACCGGGGTGGAAACCCACAGTACCCAGAAAGTCCTCGACGGCAGTCTGGATCAGTTTATCGAAGCCTCCCTCAAGGCGGGGCTCTGATAGCCGGGGCGAGCGCTCCGGCCGATACAGTAATAAGGGAAAGACCATGACCAACCCCACCGACGACAACAAGCTCGTTGCCGAGAGGCGCGCGAAGCTGGGCCAGTTGCGCGAGCAACCGGGCATCACCTTTCCCAACGATTTCCGGCCCGATAGCGCGGCCGCCGGTCTGAAAGCGGCATTCGGCGACTGCAGCAAGGAAGAACTGGCCGAACAGGGCAGGGTGGTGGCGGTGGCGGGCCGCCTGGTGCGCAATCGCGGTGCTTTTATGGAAATTCTCGACGGTAGCGATCGTATTCAGCTCTATGTCACCAAGGAGGCACGTCCTTTCGCCAAGAGCCTGGATCTGGGTGACATCATCGGTGTCCGTGGCGAACTGCACAAGTCCGGCAAGGGCGAGCTCTATGTCCGGATGGACGAGTACCGGCTGCTGACCAAGGCCCTGCGCCCCCTGCCCGATAAATTCCACGGTCTTGCGGATCAGGAACTGCGCTACCGCCAGCGCTATGTGGACCTGATTGCCAATCCGGAGGTGCGGGATATTTTTCGTGTCCGCTCCCGCGTGATGGAGTTTATCCGCCGGTTTCTCAACGATGCGGACTTTCTGGAAGTCGAAACGCCGATGCTGCAAACGATTCCCGGTGGCGCCACGGCGCGACCCTTCGCGACTCACCACAATGCCCTGGACATCGACATGTACCTGCGCATTGCCCCCGAGCTTTATCTCAAGCGACTGGTGGTGGGCGGTTTCGAACGGGTCTATGAGATCAACCGCAATTTTCGCAACGAGGGGTTGTCGACCCGACACAATCCCGAATTCACCATGCTCGAGTTCTACCAGGCCTATGCCGACTACAACGACCTGATGGATCTCACCGAGGCCATGTTGCGCAAGCTGGCGGAGGAAGTGCTGGGCACGACCGAGATCCGGAACACCGTCAGGAATGCCGACGGGGATGTTTTACAGGAAAGCATTTACGATTTCGGTAAGCCGTTCCAGCGCCTGACGGTTTTTGATTCGATTCTCCAGTTCAACCCGGATATTTCAGCCCGGGCCCTGGCGGATGAAGAGGGAGCCCGGGAGATCGCAGAGCATATGGACATACCCCTTAAGGACAGCTGGGGGCTGGGCAAGGTCCAGGTAGAGATTTTCGAGAAAACCGTGGAGCACCGCCTGGAGCAGCCCACCTTCATCGTCGAGTATCCCACCGAAGTGTCGCCCCTGGCCCGGCGCAAGGACGACGATCCGTTCGTTACCGAGCGCTTCGAGTTCTTCGTGGGCGGCCGGGAAATCGCCAATGGCTTTTCCGAGCTCAACGATGCCGAGGACCAGGCCGAACGGTTCAAAAAACAGGTGGAAGAGAAAGACGCCGGCGACCTGGAAGCCATGCATTTCGACGCAGACTATATCCGGGCCCTGGAATACGGCCTGCCACCAACGGCCGGGGAGGGGGTCGGCATCGACCGCCTGGTGATGCTGCTCACGGATTCGCCATCCATCCGCGACGTGCTGCTTTTCCCGCATATGCGTCCGGAGTAACGTATTTCAGGGAGGGTTCGCCATGGCCAACAACGGCGGGGGTATCCAACTGGAGGATTCATGGCTTGCCGTGCTCGAAGAAGAGTTCGGCAAGGACTACATGAAAAGGCTCAAGGACTTTCTGCGTAACGAAAAGAATAACGGCAAGGTGATCTACCCGCCCGGTTCCCACTGGTTCAATGCTTTCAACAGCACGCCTTTCGACAGGGTCAAGGTGGTGATTCTGGGCCAGGATCCCTACCACGGCCCCGGCCAGGCCCATGGTCTGTGTTTTTCGGTATTGCCGGGTGTGCGCATACCCCCATCCCTGATAAATATCTACAAGGAGTTGCAGGCGGACCTGGGTATCGAACCGCCGTCCCACGGCTGTCTCAGCGCCTGGGCGGAACAGGGCGTGCTCCTGCTCAATGCCACCCTCACCGTCGAGCGGGGCAGGGCCGGTGCCCATCAGGGCAAGGGCTGGGAGCAGTTCACCGATTCCGCCATCCGTGCCCTCAACGACAGGCGCGAGAACCTGGTGTTCATGCTCTGGGGCAGCTATGCCCAGAAAAAGGGCGCCTTTATCGATACTGGCCGACACCTTGTCTTGCGGGCTCCCCATCCTTCGCCGCTGTCCGCCCATCGCGGCTTTCTCGGGTGTCGCCACTTTTCCCGGGCCAACACCTATCTGGAAGAGACCGGCCAGGAACCGGTGGACTGGAGGTTGCCGCAGGAGCCCCAGCGCGCCTGCCGGGATGACGAACTCCGGGTTCGGTCCGGTTAAGCATTAAACCTTAAGCTAATCCCGGTAACCAATATTGTCGGATTAATAGCCGGGCGTATCGTCACCGGCCACCTGCAGCGGCGGTACGCCCCGGCGTCGGCGGAGCCAGTTAAGGCTGCGCAATATGCTCGGCTGCGCCACCAGCCAGCGCTCGAAGCGGTATTTGCCGGGGTAGTCCAGCAACAACAATCCCAGGGCCATGGTCAGCAGGCCCTGGCCGGGCAGGAAAAGCATCAGGATCCCGCCGGCGAGCAGTACCGCACCCAGCATATTCTTGAGCATCAACAGCATCAGTCTTAGTGCCGGCCGCTGCCGGTGCCAGGGGGTGGGACTGCGAACCGACTCCAGGAAGTAGGTTTCCGGTATTTTGGCCACCAGCCAGGGCAGTGTCAGCAGACTGCCCAGGAAGGTGGCCACCGAAATGAGCGTCAGCCACAGTACGGCACTCTCCCAGTCAGACATCGCCGGATTTGAACTGGTCTTCGTAGGGCAGGGGAAGAACCTTCACCGCCAGGGTCGCGTCGCCGACGGTCAGTTCCGGCGATGCCGCCGCCTGGGGTGTGAGGACCGCGAGCATTTCCAGGTTGTCGTCATCGGCCCGTTCGGCGAAAACCACATGCCCCGCATTACCGCTGCTGCCGGGCACCTGGCAGGGATCGCCCGCAGGCGGGGGAGTCTGTCCCGCCGCCCCCAGGCGGTACATGCGGCGCTTGAGCTTGCCCAGGTAGTGCATGCGGGCGACGATTTCCTGGCCGGTGTAACAACCCTTTTTAAAGCTGATGGCGTCGGCGAACTGGAGATTGAGCATCTGGGGAATAAATTCCTCCCGGGTTTCGGGCCGGACTTCGCCAAGCCCGTCGCGGATATCGAGCAGATGCCAGTAGGGGAGCCCCGCGGGCCTGGCCTCGGCCACCAGTTCCTGCCAGAGCGCCTCGGCTTCCGAGGCGGGCACAATGGCGGCAGATCGGTCCGGGGAAACGGCAGATAAAATCGCTCCGCGATCCCCGTCGATGGCCCGGGAAGCAAACTGGCCACAGAGCCCCAGGACCCGCATGCTGTCCGATACATCGTCGATTTCGGTCTTGTAGAACGGGGCGAATTTTTTCAGGGTATCGGCGGTTGCCGCGAGCAGCCCCCGGTGCATCACCATGTAGAAGTCGCCTTCGCTGTCCCTGGCCAGCATAAAGTTGCTTATCATTCGTCCCTTGGGCGTGCACAGGGCACCGGGTATCGTCGTTTCCTCCCCAAGGCGCGTGACGTCGCAGGTAAGCTGTCCCTGGAGGAGCTTTTCGGTCTGCCCGGCTTGCCCGGAGGAGAGCCTGAGAATACCCCGGTCGTCCAGGGGAAACAGGAGGGACCGGCCGGCGAACGCCGGATAATCCGACGGTGTTTCGCCGAAAGACGCGACATGATCATTGGCGATCACCGCACCTTGCTGGCTGAGGAATGCGTGCCACTGGTTCATAAGCGAAATGCTGCTCCCGATGGAAAAAATGGGTTTTTCGCCGGTGATGGTCGGCGCTATGGGCCGGCTGGGGAAACCAGCCCGGTTACTCTATAATGGTGCGCTAATTTTGATGGCCGATCAACGGCGTGGAGAGCGAAGCCAATGGATCGCAATCGATTGTTCTGGGCCAGCCGGCGGGGAATGCTCGAGCTGGATTTAATCCTGATGCCTTTTCTCGACCATGTTTATCCGACTCTCGAGGAAGCGGACCAGCGCCGTTATCAACGCCTGCTCGATTGCGAGGATCAGGAAATGTTCGGCTGGTTCCTGCACCGGCAGGAACCGGAAGATCCCGACTTGCGGAAAATTGTCCGGATTATCCGTGAAAGCCGCCGACCCCAGCCATGACTGGCCGCTGGCTCCCCCGGCACCCCAGCGCGCACTGTTGATTGTTGCTCATCTGACGGTGGCGGGTGTCGTCGCGGCGCTTGACTATTACGGGAGTGTCCGCTGGGTTTTATTGCTGGCGCTGGCGGTGATACTGGCCATTCAATGGCTGATGCTGGAGCGCCGTCGCGGCTGGCGGTTGTCGACCGATGCCGGCGACTGGCGGTTAACGGACCCGGCCGGGCATAGCCGTCAGGTGGATTGCCGGGTTGCGTTCCGCACCGGTACGTTGGTGGTACTTGACCTGCGTGGAGATCGTTGGCGACGGCGCCATGTCGCGTTGTTTCCCTCCGGCCTGGGTCGCGAGGGCTGGCGGCGGCTTCATGTGGCCCTGCAAAAAATGGTCAGTCCCGGCTGACCACCACGTCCTGGGCCGCGAAATTGATGGGTACGAGGATGGTATCCATGGCCACCGGCGACACCTCGGGATAGTCGAGCGTATAGTGCAGGCCGCGGCTTTCCTTGCGTTGCTGGGCCGAACGGATGATCAGTTCCGCCACCAGGGCCAGGTTGCGCAACTCCAGCAGGTCCCGGCTGATCTTGTAATTGCTGTAATACTCCTGGATTTCCCGCTGGAGCATCCGTATTCGGTGCTCCGCCCGCTCCAGCCGTTTCCGTGTTCGAACGATGCCCACGTAGTCCCACATGAAGCGGCGCAACTCGTCCCAGTTGTGGGAAATCACTACGTCCTCGTCGGAGTGGGTTACCCGTGATTCGTCCCATTCGCGCGCCGTTTCCGGCTCGGGGATTGTCCCAATTGTCTGGCGAATGTGTTCCGCGGCGGACCACGCGAACACCAGACANNGTTGGCGCCGTGCAGGCCGGTGCAGGCCACCTCGCCGATGGCGTAGAGGTTCTTGAGGTCGGTGCGTCCCCGCAGGTCGGTGAGCAGGCCGCCACAAGTGTAGTGGGCGGCGGGCACCACGGGGACTTTCTGACGGGTGATATCGATGCCGTACTTCAGGCACTGGCTGCGTACGGTGGGGAAGTGCTCCTCGATAAAATCGGCGGATTTGTGGGTGATGTCCAGATAGACACAATCGCTGCCCAGGCGCTTCATTTCGTGGTCGATGGCCCGGGCCACGATGTCCCTGGGTGCCAGTTCAGCCTTGTCGTGGAAACGGTGCATGAAGCGTTCGCCATTGGGCAGGCGCAGGTAGGCACCTTCGCCGCGCAGGGCCTCCGTGAGCAGGAAGGACTTGGCTTCCGGGTGGAACAGGCAGGTCGGATGGAACTGGTTGAACTCCATATTGGCCACCCGGCAGCCCTTGCGCCAGGCGGCGGCGATGCCGTCGCCGCTGGCGCCGTCGGGATTGCTGGTGTACAGGTAGACCTTGCTGGCTCCGCCGGTGGCAAGCACCACGGCTTTTGCCTGAAAGACCGCCACATGGTCGCTGGCCCGGTCCAGCACATAAGCACCGTTGCAGCGGATCTTGCGACTGCTGTTGTCGGACTGGGTAATGAGATCGACAATGATGTGATGTTCGAAGATGTCGATGTTGGGATGGCTCTGGATCTGCTCGGTGAGGGTGCCCGATACAGCCCGGCCGGTGGCGTCGGCGGTATGCAGGATGCGGCGGTGGCTGTGACCGCCCTCACGGGTCAGGTGGTATTCGCCCGAGGCCGGATCCCGGGTAAAAGACATGCCTTTTTCAACCAGCCAGTGGATGACATCGGGACCGTTTTCCACGGTGAAGCGCACTGCCTCTTCGTGACAGAGCCCTCCGCCGGCTACCAGGGTGTCCTGGATATGGGATTCGACGCTGTCCTCCCGGTCCAGTACCGCGGCGACACCACCCTGGGCGTGCCAGGTGGAGCCGGATTGCAGTGCCCCCTTGCTGAGCACGGCGACGCGATATTCGTCCGCCAGGCGCAGGGCCAGGCTCGCTCCCGCAGCACCGCTGCCGATGACCAGGATGTCATGGTGAAAGCGTTTGTTCATGGAAGCCGGAACTCTCCCGTATCCGCGAGCGGGCATGATAGTATAGCGACTGGCAAAAACCCAGCGGACAGGTATAGCCTTGTCCTATAAGCAAAAACCGAAGGCTGATCGGGCATTGGACCTGTGTCGGATCGAGGGGACCGACCGGCGCGTTGAGCGTGGGTGGCGAGGCACCCGCTCATTGCCGCGTCGGTGGCTCAACCAAAAGGGGAAAGTGAATGGACGCCGACAAGGCGCCGGATTCGGACAAGCAGCTGGTAAGCCGGGTTCAGAAAGGCGACAAGAAGGCCTTCGATCTGCTGGTGCTCAAATATCAGTACAAGGTTCACGCCATTGTCGGTCGTTATATCCACGACTTCGATGAGGTCAACGATGTTGTTCAGGAAGCCTTCATCAAGGCTTATCGGGCCCTCAAGAATTTTCGCGGCGAAAGCCAGTTCTATACCTGGCTGTATCGCATCGCCGTCAATACCGCGAAGAATCACCTTGTGGCACGCAACCGCCGGCCGCCGGCCAGCGACGTGGAAGTGGAGGATGCCGAATTCTACACTGGCAGCGAACAGCTTAAGGATATCGATACGCCCGAAAACCTGTTTTTCCGGGATGAACTGGAAAAGGCGGTGGATCAGGCCATCGAGCAGCTACCCGAGGACCTGCGCACCGCAGTGACCTTGCGGGAATTCGAGGGCCTGAGTTACGAGGATATCGCCGCGGTAATGGACTGTCCCGTGGGAACCGTGCGGTCGCGTATTTTCCGGGCCCGGGAAGCGATCGATCAGTATATCGAGTCGCGCATGGGAGGGGGTGACGAAAACCAGTGATTGTCGCGGTTTCGGAACCATTTTGGCTTTTGGCAGTCATACCCGATAGACTTGTGGGTACCTTGCCCGGCCGCGCAAGTGGTTCCAGTTGGTGAAGTTGCAGTTGGGAAAAGACAACAGGGCTATACGGCCACGATTTGAGGATCGATTCCATGGGCGATAACCAAGAGTACAGGGACGAAGCGCTTTCCGCGTTGATGGATGGCGAAACGGATGAACTCGAACTGCGACGTACGCTCAAATCCCTCGCCGAGGATCCCGGTCAGCGCCGGAAATGGCAACGCTACCAGCTCGCGTCCGCGGCAATGCGGCGCGAACTTCCCCCGCAAATGGTGGATTTGTCATCCCGAATCAGTGAATCCCTGGCCCGGGAGCAGCCTCACCGGCCATCTATCAACCGTTTTCTCCAGCCTCTTGGCAAGGTGGCTATCGCCGCTTCCGTGGCCGCAATTGCCGTTCTGGGCGTGCAAAACTGGCAGCTTTCCGTCCCCGGCGGAGCCCCTGATACGGCTGTTGCAGAAAGTGCGACAGCGGGACAGGTGTCCGGCCCCCAGTTTCAGCTTCCGGCCGGCTATGACTACCCGCCCGTGGGCGGCCGCACCGTGAGTGCCGGATCGGCACCGCAGGTGAGCAACCGATCCGTGTATGTAGTGGGACCCACGGATGCCGAATTGCCCAGTAAGACCGAAATCGAGGGCTACCTTAACCGTATGATGCAATGGCACACGGAAAATGCCGCCGCTACCAAAAGCCAGGGCATGATGCCCTACGCGCGACTGCCCCAGGAGGTGGTCGAACCCTGAAATGACTGAACGCTATATCCGGCGACACAGGCTGTTTTACCTGATTGCAGCGGCTCTTGTGCCGCTGCTTCTCGTTGTGGTGCCCGCCGGGGCGGAGGATGGCGCGCCCGTCCGCAAGTTGCTCGAGCGCATGACGGATGCCAGTCGCAACCTGGATTACCGTGGCATTTTTACCTATGAACATGCGGGTATTCTCAAGTCCATCGAGGTATTCCATCTTGTCCGGGATGGGGTGGAATACGAGAAGCTCCTCTACCTGAACGGTCCCCGGCGCCAGATTCTGCGCCACGGCGAGGAAGTCGACTGCCCGAGGCCCGGACAGGTCCTGATGCACCAGCTCCCGTCGCCCGAGATGGCGGGGGAGCGGCGGGACCTGGCGCAATTTTACGACCTCCGCCGGCGCGGAGAGGGCCGTATTGCCGATCGGCGGGTCAACATTGTGCATCTTGTCCCCAGGGACGGTTTTCGCTACGGCCATGTCTTTTCCCTGGACCGGGAAACCGGCCTGTTGCTCCAGTCGCTATTGATTGGCGACAACAAGCGGGTACTGGAGCGGTTCCAGTTTGTCGATATCTCTCTTTCGGTCCCCGATGCCGACAGCCTGGTGGCTGAAGCCAGAGAACATCCTCCGGCAGAGGGCGTAAACTGCCAACCCGGGAAGGAGGTTCCCATGCCGGCCCGGTGGCACCTGGCATGGGTGCCGCCCGGCTTCTTCGCCGTGGACCACCGGCGTCACGGCAACGGTATCGAGTCGCTGCTTTATACCGATGGATTGGCGGTATTTTCCGTTTTTGTTGACCCGCGGGGCGGTTCCGATTTCCCGGAGATGCGCGCCCAGCGGGGGGCAACCATCGCTCAAATCGCGAAGCAGACGGCAGCCGACAGGGAGTACGCTGTTTCCGTCGTCGGTGAAATACCGCCCACCACGGCCGATCGGGTTGCCAGTTTTGTCACTTTCAGGGGCCACTGAGGGTTTCGTCGCCGCGATGCTTGAAGAAACAGGAACCGTGGTGGCTATCGAGCCGGATGCTCTCTGGGTGGAGACGATTCAGCAATCCACCTGCGATTCCTGTGTCGCCCGGAAAGGCTGTGGTCAGCGGGTGTTGAGTAAACTTGTAGGCAGCCCATCGCGGATTCGGGTTCTCCTGGACGGCCGATGCCCGGGCCGTTACTCGCTCAACCAGACAGTTAACATCGGCATCCCCGAGTCGGTGGTGGTATACGGGTCTCTCGGCGTTTACCTGTTGCCCCTGGTGGCCATGCTGGCTGCCACGGTTATGGCAGACATGGCTGGTGCCGGCGAGGGTGCGACGCTTTTCGCCGCCGCCATCGGATTGATATCGGGCGGTGGCCTGGTGCGCCTGATGAGTCGCCGCGCCAGGTGGAACCCCCGTTTTCATCCAGTCCTGCTCGACTCCGAGACCATTTCCATTGTGGAAGACAACCAGAGAGAGAGTTTTTAGCCATGACGAGATATCTGTCGTACTGTCTGTTTTTCCTGTTCTGCTTTTCCCAGTTGGCCCAGGCCCGCTTGCCCGATTTTGCCGACCTGATCGAGCACAACTCCCCGGCGGTGGTCAAGATCACTACCGTCCAGAAGGTGGGCGGCAGCAACATGAACCCGTTTCCGTATGGCGAGATTCCGGAAATTTTCCGGGATTTCTTCGAGCGTCGGCAGATGCCCGAGCGGGAAGCCCGGGGCATGGGCTCGGGTTTTATTATCTCTAAGGACGGCTACCTGCTTACCAATAACCATGTCATTGAGAATGCCGACGAGATAACCGTTCGCCTGATCGATCGGCGTGAATTCGCCGCGGAGGTGGTGGGCACCGATCCCCGCTCCGACCTCGCCCTGTTGAAGATCGATGCCGACGACCTGCCGGTGGTTCGGTTTGCCGACCCGGACAGCCTGCGCGTGGGCGAATGGGTGGTTGCCATCGGCTCGCCTTTCGGCCTGGACTACTCCGCCAGTGCAGGCATTGTCAGCGCCATAGGTCGCAGTATCCCCACGCCCCAGGGCGAGAATTACGTGCCCTTTATCCAGAGCGATGTGGCCATCAATCCGGGTAATTCCGGAGGACCGCTTTTCAATATGGACGGCGAAGTGGTGGGTATCAATTCCCAGATCTATACCCGCTCCGGGGGCTCGATTGGCCTGTCTTTTGCTATCCCCGTCAGTGTCGCCCTCGATGTGGTGGCCCAGTTGAAGGGCAAAGGTTACGTGGAGCGCGGCTGGCTGGGTGTCTATATCCAGGATGTCAATCGGGATCTGGCCCTGTCCCTGGGTCTGGACAAGCCCCGGGGCGCCCTGGTCGCTCAGGTGATGCCCGACAGTCCCGCCGAAGACTCGGGTCTCGAGGCCGGCGACGTGATCGTCGAGTTTAACGATGTGGATATCGTCGAATCCGGGGACCTGCCGCACCAGGTGGGGCTTATGGCGCCGGGGGAGCAGGCAGAAGCGGTGGTGATCCGTGAGGGTCGCAAACGGACCCTGGACGTTGAAGTGGGCGCCCTGCCCAGGGACAAGCAGGCCGCCGCCGACCAGGGCCAGCAACCCACCGGCGATATCCTGGGCCTGGACGTCGAGGAACTGGACGACGATACTCGCGCCAGCCTGCGTATTCCCGGCGGGGTCGTGGTTTCCGAGGTTTATCCGGGAACCGCCGCGGTCCGGGCGGGACTGCAGCCCGGGGATGTGATCGTGCAACTGGGTAACCAGCGAATTGGCGATCTTCGTGATTACCGCGCGGTCCTCGACAAGCTGCCCCGGGAGGTGCCGGTATTGATACGGTTCCTGCGCAACGGCCAGTTTATCTTCCGCACCATCGAGCTCAGATAGCCAGTGGCCGGAACGGGGCGGCGAGGCGCCCCGTTCCGTTTCCGGCCCGGTTGGCCATAACCTTTGCTGTCCATGGCTTCCGGAACGCAAATCCGCTAGACTTCGCCCCGCCAGAAATCCAGTCATCCCGGGGAAACGCCACACGCCGTGTCAGACCTTAAGCACATCCGCAATTTTTCCATTATCGCCCACATCGATCATGGCAAATCCACTATCGCCGACCGTTTTATCCAAATCTGTGGTGGCCTGAGCGACCGGGAAATGGCCGAGCAGGTTCTCGATTCCATGGATCTGGAACGGGAGCGGGGCATTACCATCANNTCAAGGCGCAGAGCGTGACGCTGGAATACAAGGCCAGCGACGGCCAGGTGTACCAGCTCAACTTCATCGATACCCCGGGGCATGTGGATTTCTCCTACGAGGTTTCCCGTTCCCTGGCGGCGTGCGAGGGCGCTCTCCTGGTGGTGGATGCAGGTCAGGGAGTGGAGGCACAATCCGTGGCCAACTGTTACACCGCCATTGCCCAGGGCCTGGAAGTGATCCCGGTACTTAACAAAATGGACCTGCCCCAGGCCGAGCCCGAGCGGGTCAAGGCGGAAATCGAGGACATCATCGGACTCGAAGCGGATGATGCCGTTCATTGCAGCGCCAAGAACGGCGAGGGCATGGAGGAAATCCTCGAACAGCTGGTGGCGAAGGTGCCCCCGCCCATAGGTGATGTGAATGCTCCCCTCCAGGCCCTCATTATTGACTCGTGGTTCGATAATTACCTGGGCGTGGTTTCCCTGGTCCGGGTCAAGGAGGGGACGCTCAAGGTCAAGGACAAGATCATCAGCAAAAATATCGGAAAAGCCCAGGTGGTCGACAAGCTGGGCGTGTTTTCCCCCAAGCCGGTGGATACCGGTATTCTCCGGGCCGGGGAGGTGGGCTTCGTGGTGGCCGGTATCAAGGATATTCACGGCGCGCCCGTGGGGGACACGTTTACCCACGCCTCGACACCCGATGTGCCCGCGCTGCCCGGTTTCCAGAAGGTCAAACCCCAGGTTTACGCCGGGATGTTTCCGGTCAGCGCCGACGACTTCGAGGATTTTCGCGACGCGCTGGCCAAGTTGACGCTCAACGATGCCTCGCTTTTCTACGAGCCGGAAAGTTCCGATGCGCTGGGCTTTGGCTTCCGATGCGGCTTCCTGGGCATGCTGCACNNGCACATGGAAATCATCCAGGAGAGGCTGGAGCGGGAGTACGATCTCGATCTGATCACCACGGCACCCACCGTGGTTTACGAGGTGCTGAAGACCGACGGCGAGACCATCTACGTGTCCAACCCCTCGAGCCTGCCGGAAAACGTCAATATCGAGGAGATGCGTGAGCCCGTCTGCGAAGCCAATATCCTCGTGCCCAGGGATTATGTGGGCAATGTCATCACCTTGTGTGCCGAGAAGCGTGGCCACCAGAAGGATATGCAGTTTGTTGGTGGCCAGGTTTCCCTGGTCTACCAGATGCCCATGAGTGAAGTGGTGATGGACTTTTTCGATCGCCTGAAATCCGTTAGCCGCGGCTTTGCGAGCCTGGACTACAGTTTCGTGCGCTTTCAGGCGGCCCCGCTTGTGCGGCTGGACGTTTTGATCAATGGTGATAAAGTGGACGCGCTGGCGCTGATCGTTCACCGGGACCTGGCCCAGAGCAAGGGACGCGTCCTCGCAGACAAGATGAAAGAACTCATTCCCCGGCAAATGTTCGATGTCGCCATACAGGCGGCCATCGGTGGTCATGTGGTGGCGAGAAGCACGGTCAAGGCGCTGCGCAAAAATGTCACGGCCAAGTGCTACGGCGGCGACGTATCGCGAAAGAAGAAATTGCTGGAAAAGCAAAAGGCCGGCAAAAAAAGGATGAAACAGGTGGGAAACGTGGAAATTCCACAGGAAGCGTTTCTCGCTGTGCTGAAAATGGATAACTAGACCGGATGCGTATTGATGGATATTAATTTCCCCCTGATCCTGGTGATCCTGACGTTTGTCTCCGGGGTCATGTGGGTTCTCGAAAAACTGGTTTTGCGCAAGCGTCGGGGCGAGCGGCCGCCCCCGTTCTATGTGGAGTACACGGCACCCTTTTTCCCGGTGTTGCTCGTGGTGCTTGTTCTCCGCTCCTTTATTGTGGAGCCGTTCCAGATTCCCTCCGGTTCCATGGTGCCCACGCTCAAGACCGGTGACTTTATCCTGGTCAACAAGTTCGCCTACGGCCTGCGGCTGCCGGTGACACGCACCAAGATCATGGATCTGGGCGAGCCCGAGCGGGGCGACGTGATGGTGTTTTTCCCACCCAATGACGATCGATACTTCATTAAGCGCGTGATCGGCCTGCCCGGCGACCATATTGTCCTGCGCGACAACCAGCTCTACATTAACGGGAAGCCGGTTCCCACGTCGCCGGCGGATAATTCGCAGGCGGCCGAATACGGTTTCCGGATTCTCGAGGAAAACCTGGCGGGCACGGAGCATCTTATCCGTGTCCACCGGTTTGCCAGCCGACTGGGCAAGCACTACTCAACAGTGGTACCGGAAGGCCACTATTTCATGATGGGCGATAATAGGGATAATAGCCGAGACAGCCGCGTCTGGGGCCCCGTCCCCGAAGACAGGATTGTCGGCAGAGCTTTCGCCGTCTGGATGCACTGGGATGATTTTTTGAGCTTGCCCAGTTTCAGCCGGGTCGGCGAAATCCGCTAGTGCTCACACCGGAGACGACCATGAAAAAACATTCACAGCGCGGTATTTCCTCCCTGGGGTTGCTGGCCATCCTGGCGATCGGGGGATTTGTGCTTTTGGCGGCATTCCGTCTGGGACCCCTATACATCGATAATTACTTTGTCAGCAGCGCCCTGGATTCTCTCGCGGACGAAAAAGTCCACGAAATGAGCGATGGCCAGATTCGCCGCAAGCTGGCCAACTATTTCGTGGTTAATAACGTCCGCGATATTGATATGCGAGATATTGGAATCGAGCGGGAACGGACCCATACGCTGGTCAAGGTGGATTACGAAAAACGGGTCGATTTCCTTGCCAATATCGATGTCGTGGTTGAGTTTAAGAACCACTTCAACTCCTCCCAGTATTGATGGTGGAAACATCTCTTCGCCGTCTCTCGGAGCGTCTGGGCTACCATTTTCACGATACCGGGTTGCTTAAGCAGGCGCTGACCCATCGCAGTGTCGGCGATACCAATAATGAAAGGCTGGAGTTCCTTGGGGACGCCGTCCTGAGCGTGGTAATCGCCGATTACCTTTTCCGGGAATACCCCGAGGCCAGCGAGGGCGAATTGACCCGTCTGCGTGCCTCGCTGGTAAAAGGCTCGACCCTGGCCGAGGTTGCCCGTCACCTGGAAATCGGTCACTGCCTTATTCTGGGCGGCGGGGAAATGAAGAGTGGTGGGCACCGTCGGTCATCGACACTCTCGGACGCCCTGGAAGCCATTGTCGGCGCCATATTCCTTGAGTCCGGCCTGGATGTCTGTCGGGAACGGATCATCGACTGGTTCGGTATGCTTTTGGATTCCCCCCTGGATGCCGGCAACAAGGACGCCAAAACCCGCCTCCAGGAACATCTCCAGGGGCGGGGTATGGCGCTTCCGCTTTATGAGGTGGTTGCCACTGAAGGCGACCCCCACAACCAGGTGTTCACTGTTGCCTGCCAGGTCCCCGGTATCGGAGAGCCGGCCAGGGGTAAAGCATCGAGCCGCAAGAAAGCGGAAAAAATGGCCGCGGAGCTGGCCCTGAAGATTCTCCAGGACAAGTCTGATGAGTGACGACACCAGGACGTTTTGCGGCTATGTGGGCATCGTGGGCAGGCCCAATGTGGGCAAATCGACGTTGCTCAACCACCTGCTCGGCTTCAAGCTGAGCATCACCTCCCGCAAACCCCAGACCACCCGGCACAATGTGCTGGGCATCAATACCAAGGGGCCTCGCCAACTTGTCTATGTGGATACCCCCGGGCTCCATCTCAATCAGCCCAAGGCCATCAACAGGGCCATGAACAGGGCGGCCGACAGTGCCATCCGCGACGTGGATGTCATCGTTTTCGTGGTTGACCGGGATCGCTGGACCACTGCCGATGAAGCCGTTGCCGACAAGGTGGTCGCCAGTGGTTTGCCCGTGATCATCGCCATCAACAAGGTTGACCGGCTTGCCGACAAGAATTCGCTCCTGCCGCATCTCGAGAAACTGGCGGGGCTCGTTCCGGGAGCGGAGATCATTCCCCTGTCCGCCCTGCACAGCACCAATCTGGACAAGCTGGAAACCATGATCGGCGCGCACCTCCCGGAAAGTGTCCATTTCTTTCCCGACGATCAGGTTACCGACCGCAGCGAGCGCTTTCTGGCCGCGGAAATCGTCCGGGAGAAAATCACCCGGCAATTGGGTGCGGAAGTGCCCTACGAGGTAACGGTCGAGATCGAGGAGTTCAAGCGTGAAGAGCGGGTAATTCACATCGGTGCGCTCATCCTTGTGGAACGTGAGGGCCAGAAAAGAATCCTCATCGGTACCCGTGGCGACCGGCTGAAAAAGATAGGCCAGCAGGCCAGGCTGGATATGGAAAAACTGTTCGAATCGAAGGTGATGCTTAAGCTCTGGGTGAAGGTCCGCGGCGGCTGGTCGGACGATGAACGAGCCCTCAAAAGCCTGGGCTACCTGGATTGAGGCTATGCCAGCCGTGGCTGCCCAGAATCGCGATATTGCCTATGTCCTGCACACGCGTCCCTACCGGGAGACGAGCCTGTTGGCCACGCTGTTCGCCCGGGAATCGGGCAGGTTTTCCGCAGTTGCCCGGGCGAGTCGCAATGCCCGGGGGGGCAATCCCGTCAGGCCCTTTGCCCGATTGCACGTCAGTTGGGTGGGGAAAACCGACCTGAAAACCCTGCGCACCGTGGAAATTGCCAGGCCATCGCCGGTGCTGGCCGGGGAAAGGCTTTTTGTCGGTCTCTATCTCAATGAGCTGGTCACGCGGCTTCTGCACGAAGGTGAATCGCACCAGGTCCTGTTCGACCGCTACGACCGTACACTCGAATACCTGGCCGGGGCCCATGCCCTGGAACCCATGCTGCGCATCTTCGAGTTGAGCCTGCTCGAGGACCTTGGCTACGGCCTGCGCCTGGACATTGACTGCCTTACCGGCGCTCCCGTAGTGGCGGATGGCCGGTACCGCCTGATTCCGGGGGAGGGTGTTACCGCCGTTGAAAACGATGACGACGGGGCGGCGTTTTCCGGTGAACATCTGCTTGCCATCGCCGTCGGCCGCCTGGATGGCCTGGCAGTGCTGCGTAGCGCCAAGCGGCTGACCCGGCTTGCCCTGACCCCCTATCTGGGCGACAAGCCCCTGGCGAGCCGCGATCTCTTCCGTGGTAAGGGACCGGACATGAGGTCAACGCTATGATTCTGGGCGTGGGGACAGACCTGGTGAAAGTGGCCCGCATTGATAGGGCACTGTCCAGGAAGGGGGAACGGTTCGCGCGCCGCATTCTTCGGCCCGAGGAAATGCCGGCATTTCTCCGGTCTGCCGATCCCGCCGCACACCTGGCCAAGCGATTTGCCGCCAAGGAAGCAGCGGGCAAGGCGCTGGGTACCGGCATCGGGCGGATTTCCTGGCAGGCTGTCGAGGTCTTCAATGACGATATGGGCGCGCCCGGATTGCGCTTTTACGACAAGGGGGCCCGGCGACTGGCATTGCTGGGCGCCCGGTCGGCCTGCCTTAGTATTGCCGACGAGACTGACCTGGCGCTGGCTTTTGTCGTGATCAGCCGCTGAGCCGGCTATAGCGGGGAGTTATGGATTTATGCGCAAGTGGTCTCAGGGGTTACAGGCCGGTGAAGGGACAATCGCCACCCGGTCCCGTTAAAATGGCACCCTGATACCAGGACCGAATTGATGATGGATTTTCCGACCATTGAAGACACCGTGGGCAACACGCCGCTGGTTCGCTTGCAGCGACTGCCCGGCAAGACTTCCAGTACTGTTCTTGCCAAGCTCGAGGGCAATAACCCGGCGGGATCGGTAAAGGACAGGCCCGCCGTCAGCATGATCCGGGAGTGTGAGAAGCGGGGAGAGATCCGTCCCGGCGATACCCTGATCGAGGCCACCAGCGGCAACACCGGTATTGCCCTGGCCATGGCGGCGGCGATCAAGGGCTACCGGATGGTGCTGATTATGCCGGAAAGCGCCACTGACGAACGCAAGGCGGCCATGGCCGCGTACGGCGCCGAACTCATCCTGGTCAGCGCCGAAGAGGGCATGGAGGGTGCCCGGGACCTGGCCCTGAAGATGCAGGAGGAGGGGCGGGGCAGGGTCCTCGATCAGTTTAATAACCCCGACAACCCCCTTGCCCACTATCGCGGTACCGGTCCGGAAATCTGGCGGCAGACCCGCGGTACCCTGACCCATTTTGTCAGTTCCATGGGGACCACCGGAACAATAATGGGCGTTTCCGCCTACCTCAAGCAGCAAAACCCGGAGATAGAGATCGTCGGGCTGCAACCGGCGGAAGGCGCGTGCATCCCCGGCATTCGGCGCTGGCCCCGGGCCTACCTGCCGGGAATTTTCGATCAGGCCCGGGTGGACCGGGTCATGGATATCTCCCAGGGCGAAGCGGAGGAAACCATGCGCTCCCTGGCGCGGGAGGAAGGCATTTTCGCCGGTATTTCCTCGGGCGGGGCAATTGCCGCATCCCTGAAGATTGCCGCTGCCGTCGACGATGCGGTTATCGTCGCCATTGTCTGCGACAGGGGCGACCGCTACCTGTCTTCCGGACTCTACAGTTCCGTATGAACCCGCAGTGACGTCCGGGGCGGGAGAATGACTAAAAAATGGTAAAAATCCGAGAAGTCCACCATATCAGCACCGACGACGACGTCGACATCGATCGCTGGGTCGAGCGAATTGGCCGCAAGGCATCCTTCTCGGAAAAGATGCTGTCGTCGCTGGGGGAAGCCTGCCGCATCAGTCTCAACGTCGAATGGCAGGTCAGGGAAACCGGCAAGGTCTGGCGCGCCGGCGTCAACAGCTTCCTGACCGGGCTTGAGATGGCGGAAATACTGGTCGATCTGGGGGTCGCGGACGAAAGTCTGCTGGCCGCGATTCTCTATCGACCCGTGCGAGAGGGCAATTTGTCGCTGGCAGTGGTGGAACAACGGTTCGGCGATGCGGTTTCATCACTCATAAAGAGTGTCCTGCGTATGGCGGTAATCACCACCTTGCGCAATGACTCGGATCAGCAGGTTTTCGGGTTCGAGGCGGATCGCCAGGCTTCCAAGGTTCGGGAAATGCTGGTTTCCATCATCGATGACGTGCGGGTCGCTCTGATAAAACTGGCGGAGCGGACCTGCGCCATCAGGGCACTGAAAACCGCCCCCGAGGACAAGCGGCTCCGTGTCGCCAGGGAAATTTTCGATGTTTATGCTCCCCTGGCCCATCGCCTGGGGATTGGCCACCTGAAATGGGAACTGGAAGATCTCGCCTTCCGCTATCTGGAACCGGTTGAGTACAAGCGCATCGCCAAATTGCTGGCGGAACGGCGTCTGGATCGCCAGGAGTACATCGACAATGTTATCAAGACATTGCGCGACGAACTGGAGCGGGTCGGTATTTCCGGCGATGTGACCGGTCGGGCCAAACATATTTACAGCATCTGGCGAAAAATGAACCGTAAGGAGATCAGCTTCTCCAAGGTCTATGATATCCGTGCCGTCCGGGTCCTGGTTCCCTCCGTCGCCGATTGTTATACCTTGCTCGGCATTATCCACAGTAAATGGCGCAATATTCCCGATGAGTTCGACGACTACATCGCATCCCCCAAGGAAAATGGTTATCGCTCGCTCCACACGGCGGTGATCGGCCCGCGCAACCGGATCGTGGAGATCCAGATACGCACCTACGAAATGCACGAAGAGGCCGAATACGGCGTCTGCGCCCACTGGCAGTACAAGGGATCCGACAGTGTCGACGCCAACCGCGGTTATGAATCCAAGATCGCCTGGTTGCGCCAGGTACTGGAGTGGCACGATGAAATCGGTGCCGAAAACGTCAAGGAACTTTTCAGGCAGGATAGTTCACCGGATCGCATTTATGTCTTTACGCCGGAAGGCCATGTGGTGGACCTGCCACCGGGTGCCACGCCCCTTGATTTTGCCTATCGCGTCCACACTGAAATCGGCCACCGGTGCCGCGGCAGCAAGATCAATGGCCGTATCGTGCCCCTGAACACCCGTTTGCGGACAGCGGATCAGGTGGAAATTCTCACCGGCAAACAGGAATCACCCAGCCGGGACTGGCTGTCACCGAGTCTGGGGTACCTGTGCACCGCCAGGGCCAGGGCCAAAGTCCAGCAGTGGTTTCGCAAGCAGGATCAGGCAAAAAACACCAGCGCCGGGCGGGCCATGGTGGAACGGGAGTTTCGCCAACTGGCACTCCAGAACATCGACCTGGAAGCCATTGCCGCCAAATTCAACAGGCAGGGCGTCGATGGCCTGTTTGCCGCCGTGGGAGCCGGGGATGTCGGTATCGAACAAGTAGTGCGGGCCGCCCGGGTCCAGCTCGAAGGGGAGCCTTCGAATGTCCCCATGAAACGGAAGAAGTCCCAGGCCACCCGTTACGGCAAATCCCCTTTCTATATTTACGGTGTCGGCGACCTGGTAACGCGTATCGCCAAGTGCTGCAAACCCGTCCCGGGTGAGGAAATCAGCGGATTCATCACTTCCGGACGAGGGGTCACCATTCACCGGCAGGATTGCGGGAGCTTGCTGCGGCTCAAATCCAGACAGCCGGAAAGAATCATTCAGGTTTCCTGGGGCGGCGTGCCACGGGACGTTTATTCGGTACTTCTCCGTATTGCCGCTTATGACCGCTCCGGATTGCTCAGCGACATTACCACCACAGTGGATCGCGCCGGCCTGTTCATCGAATCCATCTATTCCGGTGAAACCCGGGACGGCATGACCGATACCCGAATTGCGGTGGAGGTGTCCGATGTCGATGAGTTAAGAGTCCTTATTTCCCGTATCCGGCAAATTCCCAACGTCGTGGATGTGGAGAGAATCAGCGAATGAACAAAAAAAGGCCGTATACCATCGATGACCTTGTTTACCTGATGGCCAGATTGCGGTCACCCGAAAACGGTTGCCCCTGGGATCGTGCCCAGGACTATCAAAGCATCGTTCCCTATACGCTGGAAGAAGTTTACGAAGTCGTGGATACCATTGAGCGGGGCGATTACGGCCACCTCGGCGAAGAACTGGGGGACCTGCTCTTTCAAGTGGTTTTTTACGCACGCCTTGCCGAAGAAGAGGGGCACTTTGATTTCCCGTCAGTGGTCGATGGTATTGTCGGCAAACTGATTAGCCGCCATCCCCACGTCTTTCCGGATGGAACGCTCGGCAGTACCCGGCCGGACGGTACTGGTGCCGATGAAACGCGTATTAAGGAAACCTGGGAGGATATCAAACGCAGGGAGAGAACCGGAAAGGGCATGACGGGTCACCTGGCGGACATTCCCGTCGCCCTGCCAGCACTCAGCCGGGCACAAAAAGTTCAGAAACGGGCCGCAAAACACGGTTTCGATTGGCAGCAAGCCGGCGCTGTCATCGATAAGATCCGGGAGGAAATGGAAGAACTGGAAATCGAAATGGCCGGGCCGGACAGAGGGAAGCTTGCCGAAGAAATGGGAGATTTACTTTTCGCCTGCGTCAACATGGCCAGACACCTGGGGCTGGATGCGGAAGCTACCCTGAGACGGGCAACTTCCAAATTCGAGCGACGTTATCGGGACATGGAGTCATTTCTCGAGCAGGACGGGCGGGAAATGGAAAATCTTGACCCCGAAACCCGGGAGGACTATTGGCGGCGCGCCAAGTCAGCGGAATAGCGCTGACAAACAACACGCCTCACAATAAAACAACAACCGGCTCATTCTCCGCTTTTCTTGGTTGGGAAGCAGTCCTGACCGTTTCGCCCAACCACGGGCCTTGTGACGACATTTGTTTCAGTGTAAGGTTGCGCCGCCCGAAAAACTCCATAGGGAGAGATGCCTTAATGAAAATTATTTTGCTTGGCCCGCCGGGGGCCGGTAAAGGGACCCAGGCCCAATTCATTACCGAGACACTCGATATTCCCCAGATATCCACCGGCGACATGCTGCGTGCTGCCGTAAAAGCCGGGACCGAACTGGGCAGGAAGGCCGAAAGCCTGATGGCCGCCGGCGAGCTGGTTCCCGATGATGTCATTATCGGCCTGGTCAAGGAACGCATTAGCCAGGCTGACTGCGCCAACGGTTTTCTCTTTGATGGCTTTCCGCGCACCATTCCACAGGCGCAGGCCCTGCTGGAGGCGAATATCGCTATCGACAAGGTAATCGAAATCTATGTTGATGACGAGGAAATCGTCTCTCGCCTGAGCGGACGCCGGGTGCACGAAGCGTCCGGTCGCGTTTACCATCTGGAGCACAACCGTCCCAAGCGGGATCTTCTCGACGATGTCACCGGTGAACCCCTGGTTCAGCGCGACGACGATCGCGAGGAAACCGTGAGAAATCGTCTGAATGTCTATCATCAGCAGACCGAGCCGCTTGTTGATTTTTACAAGAAGCTGGCTGAAGAACACCCGTCCGATGCACCCGAATATAAGCGTGTTGATGGCATAGGTTCGCTGGAATCTGTGCGTGAACGTCTGGTCCAGGCCCTGGCTTAAATTTCCCGCCTTTCACGGCGCGGTTGGCTTTGGCAGCCGCGTCATCCTCATCGCTTCTTCTAATCAGCGGATCGCAAAGACGCCTTTGCGCCGGCATCGAACGGTTTTGGCTGCAATTCGGCGCAGTTGGTTAAGGGGAGATCCCCGGTCCTCGAACGCCCGACACTTATCTTGTAATAGACGTTTGGCGCTGGCTTCGATGCAATCCTCGCCGAATTTGTTTGAAACGAGGCGGGGGCGGCAGAGCTTTTCTGGCATTTTTTTTGATTTGTCTTGATAAAAAAACCCAGTCGTTGACAGTGCCAGCAAGCGAGATTGGTGGTTGCGAGGGATGCCTCCTATCGGAAAGAAACCGCGACGTTTTCTCCTAAAAAATGAGTAAATGTGTTTTGTTGGTGGAAAAATGGGAAAAATTCGCATCTTTTTACTGTTTTTTCTTTCTTTTTCTTTGAATCCAAGTTATTAATTGAATAAAATCAACATCGTTACTATGGCTGTCGAATTCCACTTATCGAAACCAGGAGAAAAGCTATGGCCAAAGCTGCAAAAAAAACAGCGACGAGAAAAGCAAAAAGCCCGAGCAGAGCGAAGAGCACTCCCCGCAGGCCCGCGGCGCCTTCTCCTGTGATACAGGCTGAGCGCAAGGTCGAACGCGCCGAAAAACAACTCGAGGGCGTTTCCAGGAAGCTGACCGCGGCCCGGGACAAGGTCAAGCAGGCTCGTGCCCGCTCCCAACAAAAAGCGACCAAGGCGAGCACGGCGGCGTTGGTGAAAGCTCGTGACAACGTCAAGAAGCTCAACACGGAGGCCGGTCAGTTGCGCGACGAATTGCGCAAGGCGAAGATCGAACTCAGGGTCCAGAAAACCCTGGCCAAGGTCCAGGACGCTGAACAGAAGGCATCGGCCAAGATTGAAGAAGTCGAAAAACGACTTCAGGAAAAAGCGGGGTCCGATCTCAAGACCGCTCTTCAGCGCTTCGAGCAGCGTTGGCTCAAGCAACGTCGCGTAGCCGATAACAGGAAGATCCGTCAGGAAAAGAAAAAGGCGGCTGAAAAAGTCAAAGCTGCCGAGCGCAAGGCAAAAAAGGAAGCCCGTGCCATAGAGAAGGACGCGACCAAAAAGAGCCCGGCCAAAAAGACCGCACGCAAATCTCCGGCAAAACGCGCGGCCAAGCCGGGAAGGCCCGCCACCAAATCAAAGGCGGCACCGGCCAGGACCGCGGCTAAAAAGCCGGCATCGGCCACGAGCGCGGCGCGGAAAACCACCAAGCGCCGTGGACGTCCGCCCAAGAAGGCTCAGAACGCTTAATGCTCTGAACCTTTCTCGTTTTCTGCTTTTCGAGATAAAATCCCCTGCCTTTGCAGGGGATTTTTTTATTCGGATGATTTTATGGCCGCAATTCTCGCCCTCGATACCTCGACCGGTTCCTGCTCCGTCGCCCTGGCGTACGAACAGCGAATTTTCGAAGAGCACATCGATCTTCCCCGAGAACATGCCCGGCGTCTGTTGCCGATGATTGACAAGCTGTTGCGACAGACCGGCCTTAATGTCGATCAACTCGACGCCATCGCCTTCACCTGTGGGCCCGGATCCTTTACGGGACTGCGAATCGGCTTCGGTGTGGTCCAGGGACTGGCTTATGGCGCGGGTATCCCGGTAATTCCTGTATCCACCCTGGAAGTCATGGCACACAAAGGGGCCCGGGATCACTTGGGCGGAAACGGCAGGGTAATGCCGGCGCTCGATGCGAGGATGGGCGAGTGGTACTGGGGGCTCTATGAGTTCCGGCATGGTCGAGCCTCAACTCTGATTCCTGATCGCGTGGATGAGCCCGCCCGGATTGCCGGTGCCTCGCCGAGAAAACCGGACCTGGGAGTCGGCAGTGGCTGGCTGGCTCCCGATGCGGTAGATTTCTCACCGGGTCGCCTGGTGGCAGATCTGGAACCGGACGCCATGTCACTCCTTGACGTAGCCCTCCCGCGATTCACCGCCGGACAGGCGCGACCGGTGTCTGATGTCGAGCTCGCCTACTTGAGAAGCGAGGTTGCCTGGAAAAAACGTGAACGAGTCCGTCGCCGCTGAACAGTGAGTCTTCGCTGAGGAATGCCCATGTCATTATTTCAGGTCGTTGTCCTGGCGCTGATTCAGGGGTTGACCGAATTTCTGCCCATCTCCAGCTCCGCCCACCTGATTCTTCCCTCGGCCCTGCTGGGCTGGCCGGACCAGGGGCTGGCTTTCGATGTGGCCGTGCACGTCGGTACCCTGATGGCCGTGGTCTGGTATTTTCGTCTGGAACTGCGCGAGCTTGTCTATGCCTGGTTTTCCCATGTCGCCGGCGGAGAGTCGACCCCGGAGAGCCGCCTTGGCTGGTACCTGATACTGGCGACAATCCCGGCGGGATTGGCGGGGCTGATATTCGACGGTTTTATCGAAAGAAACCTGCGTTCCGTGGCTGTTATCGCCGGCACGACCATCGGGTTTGGGATCGTCCTGGGGATTGCCGATCGACGGGGCCGGCGGATCCGGGTGATGAGCGATCTGGGGTGGCGCGAGGCGCTGCTGGTTGGCTGCGCCCAGGCTCTGGCGTTGATTCCCGGTACATCGCGTTCGGGCATTACCATGACAGCGGCGCTGGCGCTGGGCTTCGATCGGGTGACATCGGCCCGGTTCTCTTTTTTGCTGTCCATACCCGTGATATTCCTGAGCGGCGCCTATAAGACCGTCAAACTGTTCCAGGCGCCGTCCGCTCCCTGGTTGGAAATCAGTCTGGCCATCGGCATCGCCGCACTGACAGCCTACGCCTGTATCCACACCTTCCTGCGCTTCGTCAATAAAGTCGGGATGATGCCCTTCGTCTGGTATCGTCTGGCCCTGGGCGGGGTCCTGATAATCGTTCTAATGGCGGGGGTCCACTGAGGAAGACTTGCCGGTTGTGCCATAATGTCCGGTAGATTGTCGGTCGCAAAGAAAGGAGAAGAGCGCGAATTATGGCGAGCCATTACCCACTGGATACCACCCGCAATCCCGAGCGCGATGCGTTCAACGAACGCCTGTTATGCTTTCTGGGGCGGTCGCCCACTCCTTTTCATGCTGTTTCCATGATGGCGTCGGCCCTGGAAGCTGCCGGGTTCGAGTATCTATCCGAGCACGACCACTGGCAGCTCGATGCCGGCGGCAGGTATTACACCGTTCGCAACGGCTCCTCGATAGTTGCCTTTACCAAGGGTACGGAACCGGTATTGGATAAGGGTATTCGCATGGTCGGTGCCCACACGGACAGCCCCTGCCTGATGGTCAAGCCTGCGCCGGACATTAATACCCGGGAGTATTTCAAACTGGGTGTGGAGGTTTACGGTGGCGCGTTGCTCAACCCCTGGTTCGACCGGGACCTGTCCATCGCCGGGCGGGTTGTGTACCGGGAAGGGGATACGCTCAAACAGTCGCTGGTGGATTTCGAGACACCGGTCGCGGTGATTCCCAGCCTGGCCATTCATCTTGATCGGCAGGCCAACGAAAACCGCTCCGTGAACCCACAGACGGATATTCCTCCGATTATTTTCCAGGCGCGGGAGGATCGTTGCCGGACCTTCCGGGACGTTCTCGCCAAACGCTTTTTCGCCCAGGCAGGCAGTGAACTGGAAATTCTCGATTACGACCTCTATTGCTACGATGTTCAGAAGCCGGCTCTTGTGGGCGTGTACGAGGATTTTATCGCCTCGGCGAGAATAGATAACCTGCTCAGTTGTTTTGTCGGGCTGGAGGCGCTGGTCAACAGCGATCCGCAGCAAACCTGTATGCTGGTCTGCAATGATCACGAGGAGGTGGGCAGCGCCTCGGCAAACGGCGCTCAGGGTCCCATGCTGTCATCGGTTCTGGAGCGACTGATTCCCGACGCCGCTGAACGGGCTCGCGCCATTAGCCGGTCCCTTTTGATCTCGGCCGACAATGCTCATGGCATACACCCCAATTATCCGGCCAAGCACGACGATAATCACGGTCCGCTGCTCAACGGTGGCCCCGTGGTCAAGATCAATGCGCGCCAGCGCTACGCCACCAACAGTGTCACCTCTTCCCTTTTTCAGCACCTGGCAAAAGAGGTGGATGTGCCCGTGCAGCGCTTCGTGACCCGCACCGATATGGCCTGTGGCAGCACTATCGGCCCTATCACCGCCGCCGAGGTGGGGGTGCCGACCATTGACGTGGGAGTGCCCACTTTCGCCATGCATTCCGTGCGCGAACTGGCCGGTGTCGACGACGCCTGTTACCTGTGGCGGGTGCTGTCCCGGTTTTTTGCACTGACCAGCGCACCGGTTATCGACGAGACTTCACTCTGATTTCGTTTCCGGTAAAATCCGCGTTTTTTCAAGAGCAGGCTGGGATTTAACATGGCACAGGGTCAGGCGTCTAACCGGGAAACCTACCTCACCGGGATTACCACCACCGGTACACCTCACCTGGGCAACTACGTGGGGGCAATCCGTCCGGCGGTGGCGAGCAGCCGCAATACCGGATATCGATCTTATTATTTCCTGGCCGATCTCCACGCGCTCATCAAGTGCCAGGACCCTGAACAGGTCAGGCGTTCCACCCGGGAAATTGCCGCCACCTGGCTGGCTCTGGGGCTGGATGTGGACAATGTGGTGTTTTATCGGCAATCGGATGTTCCGGAAATTCCCCAACTCGCCTGGTTGCTGTCCTGTGTCGCCGCCAAGGGGTTGATGAATCGTGCCCATGCCTATAAGGATGCGGTCCAGAAAAATCTCGACGAGGGGGAAGATCCGGACAGGGGCATCACCATGGGGCTGTTCAGTTATCCGGTGTTGATGGCTGCCGATATTCTTATGTTCAATGCCACCAGGGTGCCCGTGGGCCGCGACCAGATTCAACACCTGGAAATGGCCCGGGACATGGCGCAACGTTTCAACCATCTTTTCGGCGATCATTTCCGGATGCCCGAGGCGGTTGTCGACGATAATGTCGCCGTCCTGCAGGGGCTGGACGGTCGCAAGATGAGCAAGAGCTACGGCAACACCATTCCCCTGTTTTTGCCCGAGAAGAAACTCAGGAAACATATCAACAAGATCAAGACCAACCTGCTGGAGCCCGGTGAGCCCAAGGACCCGGACACGTCGCCCGTATTCCAGATCTGGCGGGCCTTTGCGACGCCGGCCCAGACCGAGGAGATGCGCCGGCAGTTCCTGGAAGGGATTGCCTGGGGCGAAGCGAAAAAACAGCTTTTCGAATTGGTCAATGAGGAATTGAGCGAGGCCCGTGCCCGGTACGAATCGCTGTTGGAAGACCCCGGTCACATCGAGTCAATACTGCGCCAAGGCGCGGAAAAAGCCAGGGCTCACAGCGCTCCCTTCCTGGACCAACTTAAAAAAGCGGTTGGTATCAGCTCTCTGATTTAAGGGGCTAAAAAATCCCCCGACTCGATGCGCTCCAGACTTGCCGTCGGGCGATTGTAGCGATAGACCCAGGCGGTAAGGACGTGGCCGTCGTCCATTGTCACGGTGGCTCTTTCCCGCAGGTAGTGCGATGACGATGGCGCCCGTTCAATAAAACCCTCGTACTTATCCAGTATCGCCAACAGGCTTTGCGGGCGCAGCAACCGGAAAACCTCGCCCCTGACCTGGTCCGTGGCGAGGGGGGAGGGCACCAGCGCCGGGTACCAACCCACGCGGTAAAGACGCCCGCGACAGTAACCCCTGCCCAGCCATTGTCCATTGCGCTGAAGTTGGGCGCGTATCCGGGCCGCCTGCTCGGGTTCTGCGCTCCCGTTACGGCCCGCAATGTTGCGCAAAGTGCCGTAAACAAAAAGCCGGGTGGCGGCCATGGTCAGGTGTTCCTGGCCAGTACGCCCAACATGGCACTGCACAGTTGTTCCAGTTCGGCGTCGGAAATCACGTAGGGCGGCATCAGGTAGACAAGTTTGCCGAAGGGGCGAACCCAGATGCCCGCATCCACGAAGTGCCTCTGTATGGTGCCCAAATCCACCGGTTCGTGCAGTTCCACGACGCCGATGGCACCCAGGACCCGTACGTCCCTGGTACCCGCGAGCTTCCGGGCTGGTGCCAGGTGTTCGGCCAGGCCTTTCTCGATACGACAGACCTGTCGATGCCAGTCGCTGTCCAGGAGCAAACGGATGCTGGCATTGGCCACGGCGCATGCCAGGGGGTTGCCCATAAACGTGGGGCCGTGCATGAACACGCCGGCTTCTCCCAGACAGATGCCGTTGCTGACCTTTTCGGTACAGAGGGTTGCCGCCAGGGTGAGGTAACCGCCAGTCAGGGCCTTGCCCAGGCAAAGGATATCCGGGGTGACCTCCGCCCATTCGCAAGCAAAGAGCTTGCCTGTTCTGCCGAAGCCCGTGGCGATCTCGTCGGTAATTAACAGGACATCGTGCCGGTCACAGAGTTCGCGCACACGTTTGAGATATTCCGGGGAATAAAAGCGCATGCCGCCAGCGCCCTGGGTGACCGGCTCGAGGATAACCGCCGCCAGTTCGTTGTGGTGTGTCTCGATCAGGTGACGGAATTCCGCTATATCCTCTTCCCGGCAGGGGGCATCGAAAGGGCAGGCGGGGGCGGGTGCGAACAGTTGCCTGCTCAAGACGTCACTGAACAGATGGTGCATACCGGTGACCGGATCGCAGACCGACATGGTGCCGAAGGTATCGCCGTGGTAGCCGTTGCGCAGGGCGAGAAACCGGTGTTTTTCCCCGCGGCCCTGGGATTGCCAGAACTGGACGGCCATTTTCATGGCCACTTCGACGCTTACGGATCCGGAGTCACTGAGGAACACCTTGTCGAGACCGGCTGGTGTCAGTTCCACCAGCTGACTGGCCAGCCTGGCGGCCGGCTCGTGGGTGATGCCGCCAAACATGACGTGAGCCATTTTGCCAAGCTGTGTGCGGGCGGCCTCATTGAGTTGCGGATGATTGTAGCCGTGGATGGCACACCACCAGGAGGACATGCCGTCGATCAGCGACCGGCCATCGTTGAGGTAAAGCCTCACGCCCTCCGCGCGATCCACCTGATAGGCCGGAATGGGATCGGTCAGGGATGAATAGGGATGCCAGATATGTTTCTGATCGATTTGCGCGATTTGTGATGCACTCAAGGTTTCCATTGCTACCCCATTCGCAGCCAGAAAACCTGCAATTGTATGCCAGGGGGCGACGTGTTAACAAAGAGATATCCAATGGCGGACAACCGGCGACAACCATGAAAACACCATTACCGAACTTTGTTCTGGGCGCTATTCTTATCCTTGTTTTTGGGCAGATCCTGCATGCGGCTCCCGGTCAGGATTATTGGGGGTATTGGGATCGTAGCGACGAAAGCAATTACCGGCGAATCGATCATGGCGCCTGGGATGCATTGCTCGAAAACTATGTAGTGGCGGGAAACGCATCGGGGGTCAATCGCTTTCGCTATGACGCAATGGATGCCCGGGACCGGGCACGGCTCGACGATTACATCGCTTATCTCGCTGCCCGCGACCCCAGGGAGTTTCGCCGGAATGAGCAGCTGGCCTACTGGATGAACCTCTACAATGCGGTGTCCGTACAAGCGGTGGTGGAGCGTATGCCGGTCGGGAAGGGCGATATTGGCAAGTCGGCGCTGCCCTTATCCCTGTGGCAGAAAAAACGCATCGAAGTCGCGGGGGAACGACTCTCCCTGGACGATATTGAACATCGCATCCTGCGGCCCATCTGGCGCGACCACCGGGTTCTTTTTGGACTCAACTGTGCCACCCTCGACTGTCCCAACATGCAGCCGTCCGCCTATACGGGCGCCACGGTGGCAAGCCAGCTCAAGGCCGCCGGCCGCGCCTTCGTCAACGGCGACAAGGGAGTTCACTACGACCAGGGCCAGCTAAAGGCCTCGCGCCTCTTCCAGGTCTATCGCAGTGACTTTGCCGGGGACGACAAGGGTCTTATCAGGCTCTTTGCCCACTACGCCTCGGACATGAAGGCACTTTATCTTCTGGGCTTTCAGGGAGCGATCCAGTATCGCCAGGACCTGCGCCTGAATATGCCCTGAAGTGCGGTTGATTTTCATCCCCTGGCGGGAAGCGCCTTTATCGGCGGTCTACGCATTGCCGACGGGCCGTAGGAAATCATGGGTGCTTTGCCTTACAATGCCGGCTTTGCATCATCGACCACCATAAGCCATGCAAGCCGACCATCGAAAAACCAAGCTGGAACTCAACAAGTTGCAGAAGCGCCTGCGGCGGGAAGCGGGCAGGGCCATTGCCGACTACAACATGATCGAGGACGGCGACAAGGTCATGGTCTGTCTCTCCGGCGGCAAGGATTCCTACGGGATGCTCGATATCCTTCTCAATCTGCAGAGGACGGCGCCCGTCACCTTCGAGCTGGTTGCCGTCAACCTGGATCAGAAGCAACCGGGCTTTCCCGAACATGTTCTTCCGGAATATCTCGAACAACTGGGCGTGCCTTTCCATATTCTGGAAAAAGACACCTACAGCATCGTCACCGAGCGCATCCCCGAAAACAAAACCTACTGCGGCCTGTGCTCGCGGTTGCGACGCGGCACACTCTACGGCTTCGCCGAGGAGATCGGGGCCACCAAGATCGCCCTGGGACATCACCGGGACGACATTATCGAGACGCTGTTTCTCAATATGTTCTATGGCGGCAAGCTGAAGGCGATGCCCCCCAAACTCCTGAGCGATGACAGGCGCAACGTTGTCATTCGACCGCTGGCTTACTGCAAGGAAGAGGACCTGGCCGCCTATGCGCAACTCAAGTCATTTCCCATTATTCCCTGCAACCTCTGCGGTTCCCAGGACAACCTCCAACGGCAGGTGATCAAGGATATGTTGCAGGGCTGGGAAAAGCTGCATCCGGGCCGGCTGGAAACCATTTTCGCCGCGATCCGGAACGTCAATCCCAGTCAGCTTGCGGACGTGCAACTCTTTGATTTTGATAATCTGCGCATTCACCGTTCAGGTGAGCGCGAAGACCGTATCAACGTGGTCAATATCCACCGGCCATAAACGAGCCGGTAGGCCTGTTGTCGCGTCCGGTCAGGCGACCAGGGACTTGCGGGGCAGGGCGAGGTCGCGGTAGTTTCTTACGAACTCGGCGGTCTTGCCGGACGGGCGGCTGTGGAAATGGCGGTGCCAGAACCTGGCCAGCCCCTGAATGTCATCGGCGGCGGGCAAATAGTCGCCTGTACGCTTATAGATATACCAGGCAATGGCGGTAGCGTACTTGAAGTTGGTGAGCAGTTCGCCGTGGGGGTTCTCCAGGAAGGTGTGCTGTCCCGCCATTCCCCGGACCCGGCTGGCCAGGGTCGGGAACTGCACCAGATAGCGATCCCAGATTGCCCGGTGGGCGGCGGGGGAGATGTGGTAGAGGCCAACCCGGCGACCTTCCCTGAGGCTGAAACCGAGGCCCGATTCCTGGACGGCGGTACCCACCAACAGGTTTTCCGCCGCCTCACTCCATTCGTCCAGGTACTTCAGCGTGGGCTTTACCACGAATTCTCGCAGGTCGTCGGCCGTAAAAATCATCGCTTGCACCCTCTTTGCTCTTTGTCCGCTTATGTTTTCCGGCCTGGGCCGACGCTGCGGAGAGGCGTTGTATTACCGACTTGGCACTGCCGGTGTTTGGTTATTCTTATTTATTTTTAGCACCTTACAGAAATATATTCAATCATTTTTAAGAAAAAATGCCTAACTGCGCACGCTAGTATCCGATGAGCGTGCCTATTTTCTGTACAAACGGTATTTCGGGCTATTGGTGGCCTGATTTTTAGGATGTGAGTCCCAGGGTCGAGAACCCGGGCACACCGTCTCGAAAACGGGTTCGGGTGACCGGTGTTGTCTCGGGGGCTGAAAGGCGGCCAAGTTGACAAGGGAGGGACTAAAATCTTAAAGTGCTCGGCTTTGTTAAGGCATCCTCGGCGGGCTTTATTGGCAATTTACGGGGTGCCAGGGTCGACAGGTGTCCGGGAGCAGAAGCCCCGCCCATGGATGTACTGGACGTGCCCTTTCCGAAGTCTGTGCCGTGCACGCAGGAGCGGCGGTGCGGGTTCAGGTTCATTTAGGCCGCCGGCCAAAAAGGTCATAACTTTCCAAGAAGCTAGGGTTAATTCATGAAGATACTTGTAGCCGTTAAACGTGTGGTTGATTACAACGTGAAGGTTCGCCCCAAGTCCGACGGCACTGCCGTGGATCTGGCAAACGTCAAGATGGCCATCAACCCTTTTTGCGAAATTGCCGTGGAAGAAGCGGTGCGCCTGAAGGAAAAGGGTATCGCCTCCGAAGTGGTGGCAGTCACCATCGGGCCGCAGCAGGCCCAGGAACAGATTCGCGCCGCCATGGCGCTGGGCGCGGATCGCGGCATCCTGGTCAAGAGCGATGACAATCTGGAGCCTCTGGCCGTGGCCAAGTGCCTCAAGGCCGTCTATGACAACGAGTCTCCCGATATGGTTATCCTTGGCAAGCAGGCCATCGATGGCGACAACAACCAGACTGGCCAGATGCTGGCTGCTTTGGCCGACCTGCCCCAGGGCACCTTCGCTTCCGTGGTCGACGTCGAGGACGGCTCTGTCAAGGTTACCCGCGAAATCGATGGCGGCCTGCAAACTGTCACCCTGAAACTGCCCGCGGTGGTCACCACGGACCTGCGTCTCAATGAACCCCGCTACGCCTCCCTGCCCAATATCATGAAGGCGA
>DGNJ01000093.1:60708-61352 GCA_002388905.1 Cellvibrionales bacterium UBA4495 | reverse complement strand
AAGCGAAGGTGATCTGATGAGCATTTTGGTAGTTGCCGAGCACAGCAATACGGAGCTGAACGCGTCAGCCCTGCACACAGTGACTGCCGCCCAGGCCATTGGCGGTGATATCGATATTCTGGTTGCCGGCAAGGACTGTGGCGCGGCCGCCGAGGCGGCCGCCAAGGTGGCCGGCGTCAATAAGGTGCTGGTGGCCGACAACGAGGCCTACGAGCACAACCTGGCGGAGAATATTGCGCCCCTGATCGCCGAGGTCGGCAAGGGTTATTCCCACATCCTGGCCTCCGCCACCACAGGGGGCAAGAACATCATGCCCAGGGTTGCGGCCCTCCTGGACGTCCAGGCCATTTCCGATATCAGTTCCGTGGAGTCCGAGGACACCTTCAAGCGCCCCATCTACGCCGGCAACGTCATTGCCACCGTACAGAGCAGCGACAGTATCAAGGTGATCACCGTGCGCGGCACTTCGTTCGACGAAGCCGAAGCGGAAGGCGGCTCCGGAAGCATCGAGAATCTCGACGTGGTCCATAAAAGCGAAAAATCGGAATTTGTCGGCGAAGAGCTGGCCGAGTCCGATCGCCCCGACCTCACCGCCGCCAAAATCGTTATCTCCGGCGGCCGGGGCATGCAGAACGGCGAGAACT
>DGNJ01000093.1:27614-60633 GCA_002388905.1 Cellvibrionales bacterium UBA4495 | reverse complement strand
AGGTCGGCCAGACCGGCAAGATCGTCGCCCCGGACCTGTATATCGCCGTCGGTATTTCAGGCGCCATTCAGCACCTTGCCGGTATGAAGGACAGTAAGGTGATCGTCGCCATCAACAAGGACGAAGAAGCCCCTATCTTCCAGGTTGCCGATTACGGCCTGGTGGCTGACCTGTTCAAGGCCCTGCCGGAGTTGGAAGAAAAACTCTGACGGACATCCGGGCCACTGGCCCGGAGCAGGCCTTCGAAAAACCGCTCCTCGGAGCGGTTTTTTAGTGCGCCCGGCACGGGCGCACTCCTGGAGGTGAGAGTCCTCCCGTGAGCTGGCCACAGCGAACGAAGTGAAGCGCAACTGCGGAAGGGCGACCGATCGTGGGGAGGAAGCGTGGAGCGTAAACCGTGAGCCGATGAACAAGAACCGGATACGAGGCACTGCCGAGCAGGGCGAGCGGGCTAAAAGTCGCGAAGCTCTTGTGGCCAAGGTGACGTGGTGTAAATCCGGCGGTTGTGCGGTGAAGGAGTGTGTTCTTACCCGGGGAGATCTCGCTTCACGCCTGAAAGGGCGACGTGGCAACACGGAGCGAGAAGTCAGCAGAGGCCATAGTAGTCGCTAATTCAGGGCGAAGGGCCAAACGAGAAGGAGCGTCAAACGCCTTGTCGATGAATACTGTACGGCATCAGATGCCCGCGGCAGCGGGGCGGGCCGCCCAACGGGAAGGTGAAGCCTTACCGAAGGCGACCAGCGATGAAACAGGACTCCCGCGACGAGAACCGGAGGACGCAGGGCGAGGCCTGCTGGAGCAGGCGTTCGCACGAGAGANNCGGGCATGGAAGCGCGTGAAGGCCAACAAGGGAGCGGCAGGTGTGGACGGGTTGGATATTGTCCAGACCGCGGAACACCTGCGATGGGCGTGGCCGGAGCTCAAACAGCACCTGCTGGACGGCGCCTATCGGCCACAGCCCGTTCGTCGGGTAGGCATCCCGAAACCGGACGGCAGCGAACGGGAACTGGGTATACCCACCGTCACCGATCGTCTGATTCAGCAGGCACTGTTGCAAGTGCTGCAACCTCTGATTGATCCCACCTTCAGCGAGCACAGCTACGGCTTTCGCCCGGGCCGTCGGGCCCACGACGCCGTGCTGGCTGCGCAGGGCTACGCCCAGCAGGGCCGGCACATCGTGGTGGATGTAGACCTGTCGAAGTTCTTCGACCGGGTCAACCACGACATCCTGATCGACCGACTGAAGAAGCGTGTGAACGACCCCGGCGTCATTCGGCTGGTTCGTGCGTATCTGAACGCGGGCATGATGGATGGTGGCGTGGTCATGGAGCGGCACGAGGGTACGCCGCAAGGCGGGCCGTTGTCGCCGTTACTGGCCAACGTTCTGCTGGACGAGGTGGATAAAGCACTGGAACGCCGGGGGCACTGCTTCGCTCGTTACGCCGATGACTGCAACGTCTACGTCCGCAGTCACAAGGCGGGAAAACGGGTCATGCAGTTACTCCGCCGCTGTTATGGGAAGCTGCGCCTGGTGATTAACGAAGCCAAGAGTGCGGTGACCAGCGTGTTCGGTCGCAAGTTCCTCGGCTATGCTCTCTGGCACGGGAGGGATGGCGACGTTCGACGCGCGGTATCAACCAAGGCGTTACAGGCGTTCAAGCTCAGGATCAGGCAACTGACCCGGGGATCGGGTGGTCGCAGCATGGCGCAAGTGGTGGAGAAGCTCCGCCGCTACCTGCTTGGCTGGAAAGGGTACTTCAGGCTGGCCCAAACACCACGCATCTGGCGATCACTGGATGAGTGGATACGTCGCCGTCTGAGAATGCTCCACCTCCGGCACTGGCGACGGGGCAAGACGATCTATCGGGAATTGGTCCGCTTAGGCGCGAGTTCCTGGGTTGCAGAATCCGTGGCGGCCCTGAGCCGCCGCTGGTGGCACAACAGTCTGTCTGCCATCCATCATGTGCTGACGATTGCCTACTTCGATCGGCTGGGAGTGCCGCGTCTCTCGTGATACCTCAACGTCTCGAACCGCCCGGTGCGGACCCGCATGCCGGGTGGTGTGGGAGGGGCGGAACCTATTGGTTCCCCCCTATCCCGATTGGGCGAAAAGAAAAAAGGGACAAAATTCCGGAATCCAGGGCGGTTATTTCCCGGTGAAGCGGGGCGTGCGTTTTTCCCGCTGGGCCCGAAGGCCTTCCCGGAAATCCCCGGATTCACGACACCGGGCAATCAGCGCCTCGGCCTCTTCCTTGTCGAGGGTGCCGTTGGCGGTCCCGTCGCAAATGTGCAGCATGGTCCGCACTGCGAGGGGAGCCAGGGAAGCAAGTCTCTGGGCCCACTCCGCGACGGTCGGTTCCAGCTCGGGCGCGGGAACGACCCGGGTCAGGAAACCGATATCGAGCAGTCGGCCGCTGTCGAACTCCTCGCAGCCGATCAGTAACCGCTTGGCGTTGTCCGGACCCAGTCGGTGGACATAGCGTTGAATGCCGGCCAGGGGATAGCTCAAGCCCAGGCGCGCGGCGGGAACGCGCAATGTCATCCCTTCTATGCCAAAGCGAAAATCGCAGCACAGGGCAATCTCGGCGCCACCGCCGTAGACATTTCCGCCGATGGCGGCAATTTTGGGGATCCCCGTGGCGGCGAGGCGGTTGGTGAGTTCCTCGAAGCGTTCGCCGCTCATCTGCCCATTCGCCAATTGCTTCAGGGAGGCGCCGGCGCAGAAAGTCTCACCGGCCGAAGCCCTGATAACCAGGACGCGGATACTCCGGTCGGCATTCACCTTGTCGAGGAGTTGGAGGAAATGCTCCACCGCTGCGTCCGTGAGCGCGTTGTGGCGCTCAGGCGCGTTCAGGGTGATGCTGGCGATGTCGTCACGCCGGGAAAGCAAAAGCGTTGAGTCGTTCATGGCGTTTAGTCGAATATCCGGCTCAACCGGCCCCGTAGAAACGCGTGAATGTCTCGATAAAGCGCTGAAGCTGATCCCCGGGCAGCTCGTTGATACCCGCCGCCGCCTCCCGGCCACCGCCGGTGGGGAATTGCCGGCAAAGCTCGGACGCGCCTTTCTTGTTATTCAGGGGGGCTCGCACGCTGACCAGGTAGGTGCCATCGGGGCGTTCGGTAACGATGGCATGGGCCCGGTCCGGATGGTTGTTGGCCAGGTCGTTGCTGTAGACGCCGCTGACCCGGCGGGCCCAGGGCGCGTCGGGCAACAGGAACACGGCGGTATCGCCGGTATCCGTTTCCGGGGTGACATTAGCCGCCGCATTCATGTCTTCGCGATATCCGTTTTGAAGTATCTCGAAGTCCTCGCGGTCGTCGCGTATAAAATCGAGGGGGTCCGCATAGCGGCTTACCCGGCGGTAAAGCTCGTCGGGGCGAAAATGCAGGTCCTCCAGGGCGGCGCCGTAGCCGTTGTAGTTGATATAGATGCCCAGGTTTTTAAGGGACTCCACTTCCGCTTCCTTCAGGCCGGCATTCCGGGCCAGCCCATGTGCGCTTTTGTCCATATTGTCGCCGAAGGTGCCGACAATGGCCCAGCGCAGGAAGGCACCATCCAGGTGGTTGTTGACCAGCAGGCTGGTGCAGACATCCGGGGACTCGTTGATGATGGCTTTCAGGTGGCGCGAGCCGGGAATATCGCCCGGGTAGTGATGATCCACGTAGAAGACATCGGCGCCGCTGTCGAGGATACGCTCGAGATCCGCACGGTTCTTGTCCATGGAAATGTCGAGCACTGTCACCCGGTCGCCGGCTTCGGGCTCGATTCGCTTGATCAAACTCACGTCACGCTTGACGCCGGTGATCAGTGTCGCGTCGCGGGGTTCGGCGTTGCGCAACTGGGTCAGGGCGCAGATACCATCCGCGTCGCCGTTGAACAGGTCGTAGTCGGCCATAATGCTTCCTGAAAATGAGGCTGGACTGTCGCGGGGCCGTAGTGGCCCCGACCAACATGCTTACTTGTTCTGGGACTGGTAGTAGTCCATAAGTATTTGCGCCACTTCAGGCCGGGAGAATTCCGGCGGCGGGGCGATGCCTTCACTGAGCATCTGGCGGACCTTGGTGCCGGAGAGAAGCACAAAATCATCCTTGTCGTGGTCCGGCGCCTCTTTCATCATCACGACCTTGTTCAGCTTCTTGGAGTAGGCCGTGTGATCGGCCCGGAAGATGTCGATTTCCAGGGCGTCGGCGGGTACGCGCTCGTCGAAAATGGCCTGGGCATCGAAGGGGCCGTAATAGTCGCCCACGCCGGCGTGGTCGCGCCCCACGATCAGGTGAGTGGCACCCATGTTCTGGCGGAATACGGCATGGAGTACGGCTTCCCGGGGGCCGGCATAGAGCATGTCGAAGCCATAGCCGGTAACCATGACGGTATTCTTGGGGAAGTACACTTCCACCATCTTGCGGATGCAGGCGTCCCGCACCGGCGCGGGAATGTCGCCCTCCTTGAGCTTGCCCAGCAGCATGTGGACCACGACACCGTCCGCGTCGAGTCGTTCCAGGGCCATGCGGCACAGTTCCTCGTGGGCCCGGTGCATGGGGTTGCGCGTCTGGAAGGCGACGACTTTTTCCCAGCCGCGTTCCTGGATTTCGTTGCGGATTTCAACGGCGGTGCGGAATGTGTCCGGGAAATCGTCCTGGAAATAACTGAAATTCAGCACTTCAATCGGCCCCGAGAGCAGGGTATTGCCCAGGCCGGTGAATGTCGCCACGCCCGGGTGTTCCGGGTCCAGGGTGCCGAAAATATCCCTGGCCATGGACTGGAGCTGGTCGTCGGTGACCGCCTCCACGGCTTCCACGTCCATGATCGCGAGTACCGGCTCGCCTTCCACGTTGGGATCGCGCAGGGCGATGCGCTGGCCCGTCTCGATACCGCTTTCCCGGGTCAGGTTCAGGATCGGCACCGGCCAGAAAAGGCCATTGTCGGTGCGCATATCCTTGGCGACGGAGAGGGCGTCCGCCAGGTTCATATAACCTTCGAGAGGGTTGAAATAACCGGCCCCCAGCATCACGGCATTGGCCGCCGCGGCGGAATTGAGCAGCAGGGAAGGAAGGCTCTCCGCTTCCCGGACCAACTGGTGGTGTTTTTCCGTGTCGTAAACAAAACGCGGATTGAGTGTATCGGAACCGTGGGGTTTGATCACAAGCTTTCTCCTGTCATTCGGATATTCGGTGGTTTATCGGGGGCGCTTTTGCGCCTTCAGGCCCCCTGAAGGTAGCCGTTGTCTTCCAGGTACTTGATGATAACGGCGACCTCATCTTCCAGCGACATCTCGTTGGTGGACAGATGGATTTCCGGGTTTTCCGGCGCTTCGTAGGGGTCGTCGATGCCGGTGAAGTTCTTGATCTCGCCGGCCCGGGCCTTTTTGTAGAGGCCCTTGGGATCGCGCTTTTCCGCTTCGTCCAGCTTGCAGTCGACGAAAACTTCGATAAAGTCCATGCCCGCTTCTTCGTGCAGCTTGCGCACGTTGTCGCGGTCTTCCCGATAGGGGCTGATAAAACTGGACAGGGTGATGATGCCGGCGTCCACGTAGAGCTTGGCGATCTCGCCGATACGGCGGATGTTCTCTTTCCGGTCCTCGGCGGAGAAGCCGAGGTTCTTGTTGATGCCGAAGCGGATGTTATCGCCGTCGAGCCGGTAGGCGAGCTTGCCCGCCTCGTAGAGGGCCCCTTCGAGGGCCACGGCAATGGTGCTCTTGCCGCTGCCGGAGAGGCCGGTAAACCACAGGGTGGCGCCTTTCTGGCCGAGCAATTTGTTCCGGTCGGCGCGGGTTACCGTGCCGTCGTGCCAGTGAATGTTGGTCGCGATCTGCTGAGTCATAACGAATGCCCTGAAAGTGGTGGATTAGGCTAGTGCCGTCAAGATAAGGGGTATGGGATAAAAAGTAAAAGTGATATTTTTTGTATAATGTATTAACAAAACTGGTCGATTAACGGTCGGATCCCGCGCCATGAAATATACCCTCCGTCAACTGGAAATATTCCTTGCCGTGGCCCGGCAGGGCAACACCACTGCCGCCGCCGGAGAGCTGAACCTCTCGCAATCGGCGGTGAGTGCGGCACTGCGGGCCCTGGAACACAGCTACGATGTGCGGCTCTTCGACCGCGTTGGCAAGAAACTGGAGTTGAACCTGACCGGGCAGTCACTGCGAAAGAAGGCGGAGTCGCTGTTGGCTCACGCCAGGGAGTACGATCTGGAACTGGCCCGCCACCAGTACATTGGTCATCTCAAGGTAGGCACCAGCTTTACCATCGGCAATCACCTGGCGGTTGAGTGCCTGGCCAGTTATCTGGCCGAATACCCGGAGGCCCGGGTGGAATTCGACGTATCCAATTCTCCCGACGTTATCGCCAGGGTGCTCAATTACGAGGTGGACCTGGGGATGGTGGAGAACGCCTCGCCCCGCAAGGACCTGGAGTTGATCCCCTGGCTAAGGGACGAACTGGTTGTATTCTGCAGCCCCGACCACCCGCTCGCCGGCAAGCGGAGAGCACTTACTGAAAGGGATATCGAGGGCCTGGCGTGGATATTGAGAGAACCGGAATCCGGCGCTCGCAAAACATTCGAGGCCGCGTTCGCGCCGCTGTTGCCGGCTCTGAATGTCTATCTCGAGTTCAAACACAACGAAGCAATCAAGAAGGCGGTGGAAGCGGGGCTTGGCGTCGGCTGCCTGTCCCGGATCGTGTTGCAGAAAAATCTAAAGGAAGGCAGCCTGATTCCCCTCAACCTGAGCAACAAGTTCAACCTGAGACGCACGTTCTATTTCGCCCTCGCCGCCAACCGCTATCATATGAGTGCGGTGGACAACTGGCTGTCAGTTTGCAAGCGATTCCCGGACGATCTGGACCGATAAAAAACTGATGTATGCCGAATCGCTTCACGATGCCCACGCCGGAGCGCCCGTCGGGAGAGACAGATAAGCCCGGGCGTGGCGGCGTGTAGAAAAACGGGATAAATTCCATGGCTGTGGCAGAAAAAGACGACGCCTTTGCCAACGTCAATCTCAAGGCCTATGTGCTGCTTGTCGGGACAACCCTTTGCTGGGGCGGCAATGCGGTATTGAGCCGGATGGCAGTTGGTGAAATTTCCCCCATGCTGTTGGTGACCTTGCGGTGGGCCGGGGCATTGCTGTTGATGTTGGTGTTTGCCGGAAACGCCATCCGGCGGGACTGGTGCGTACTGCGCCGCCACGTGCCGTACCTGGCGATAATGGGCATTCTCGGCTTCACGGCGTTCAACAGTATTTTCTACGTGGCGGCCCATGGTACGACAGCAGTAAATATCGGCATTATCCAGGGCGCGATTCCCGTTTTCGTACTGCTTGGCGCATTCCTGGCGGACAGGACGCCGGTGGCGCTGCTGCAGGCCGCAGGTGTTGCCCTCACGCTGGCGGGAATTGTTATCGTCGCCACCCGGGGCTCGCCCTGGCATTTGCTGGCGCTGGCTGTCAATTGGGGCGACGCGCTTATGGTCGTGGCGGCCTCCGTCTATGCGATTTATGCGGTCGGCTTGCGCCGTCGACCGGCGGTCTCGTCGCTGGGACTATTTACGGCGCTGGCCGGCATCGCTTTCGTCGCTTCCCTGCCATTGTCCGCCGCCGAGTGGGTTACAGGCCGGGCCCAATGGCCGACCGCCACGGGGTGGTGGGTTGTGGCACTGGTAACGGTATTCCCCTCCTTTCTCGCCCAGATATTTTTTCTGCAGGGCGTGGCGCTGATCGGGCCGGGGAGGGCCGGTGTCTTTATCAACCTGGTACCGTTGTTTGCGTCGGTGATGGCGGTGGTCGTACTCGGGGAGCCTTTTGCCCTTTACCACGCCCTGGCCCTGGCGCTGGTCCTGGCCGGGATTGCACTGTCGGAGCGGCATAGCCCCAAGGTGGAGAAGCGGAAATCATGAAGCGTCTGTTGTCATTGACAGCCCTGGCCTTGTTGGCTTCGCTCTGCCGCGCGGAAAATTTCTGTTTTGCCACGGCGGAGACCTACTATGAACAGATTTATTGCGAACTGGTGGCACGGGGGGTGGGCGGCAGCCTGCCACCGCTGTACGAATTCCGTAACAATCCGCCATTGTCCCAGGCGCTACTCCTGAAACGACCCGCGCGGCGGATCGGGGTGGACCTGGCAATGCCGGAAGACTTGGCGCCCGGTGCTGCAAGTCCGGCGCCGGAAGCGGAGGATGTTATTGGCGACCGGTTGCAATGTCAGCTACAGGGTAAGGAAATTCGGTGTGGTGAGCGGCGCTACCGGTTGATCGGCAACCGGCAGAATCATGCCCTGGCCGAGGGGGCGCTGGGGCCCGGGAACCGTTTGGGGCTGGATGACTTTGACGGGTCCCTGAGCGACAACGCGGCAGTGAACCGGTACCTCTCAAGAAACTACCGCCGTTACCTTGCCAAGATGCATGAAATCGGGCTGGCGGGGTCGACCATGTCCTTCGACAAGTTCGCCTATCTGTTTCTCGATGTGGAGCGGCGGAATGCCAGTTTTGCCCGGCGAGCCGAAACCATGTTCACCTACCTGAAGCGTGACAAAAGAGGCATGCCCGTTAATGAAGCGGTGACCTTGCCGGACCTGACCATTGAAGACTGTGATCGGGTCGATGAGGATATGCTTGCCTGCCGGAAAAACGCGCGCAATTACCTGTATCTTTCGCCATGATGGCTCGATTTGCCGGCGCGGCGCTCGGCCTGGCCTTGATTCTTTCCGCCGCTTGTCAGCCGCCGCCACCGGAGCAAGCACTGCGCGACCGGATCGGACGCATGGTCACCGCTATCCGTGACCGGGATGCCGGCGCTGTCATGGACAACCTCTCCCAGGGTTTCGAAGCCCAGGGCGGCCTGCAACGGCGGGATGCGTACCGCTTCATGCTGGCTCATTTCCTGCGTCACGACGGTGTTTATGTGGTTCTGTCCAACATGGAGATTGATATCCACCGCGATGATCCCGGCCGGGCCAGGGTTGCGGCCACGGCGGCCCTGGCCGGCACGGGCGGGACTGCGTCCGGGGAGGCGGGGATTTATCGCATCGAGTCCCGGTGGCGCATGATCGACGGCCGATGGCGGCTGCACCGCTTGCGGTGGCAATAGCCGGTCAGGCCCGGGCTCCCCGGGATGTCGCCCGCGCCCATCGCTCCTCCAGGTCCGTCTCACCGAAGTCCCATCCCGCCAGGTTCGTTGTCACCAGTTGCGCCAGGGCATCGATATGGTGCGGTTGCGCGTTGAGGGCGGGAATATAGTGATAGCTCTCGCCGCCGGCGCCGAGAAAGTAGTCCCGGTTTTCCACGGCGATTTCCTCCAGGGTCTCAAGGCAGTCCGCGGAGAAACCGGGGCAAAAAACATGCACTGACCGAATACCGTCGGGTGGCAGGGACTTCAGGGTCTCGTCCGTGTATGGCTGCAGCCAGGGCTCCCGGCCAAAGCGTGACTGGTAGGTGGTGAGAAACTCTCCCTCCCCGAGTCCCAGTTCGGTGGCGAGCAGGCGGGATGTCTTTTCGCAGTGACAATAATAGGGGTCGCCCGCGTGCAGGTAGCGCTGCGGTACGCCATGGTAGGAAAACAGGATCAGGTCCGGTTTGCCGTGTTCCTTCCAGTAATTCTGGATCTGAACCGCGCAGGCGCGAATATAGGGCGGAAAGTCCTGGTAGCCGGTGACAAATCGCAGTTCCGGCAGCCAGCGCCTTTGCATGAAATCCCCCGCCAGTGCATCGAAGGTGGAGCCGGTGGTGGATGCGGAATATTGAGGATAAAGGGGTAACACCAGAAGCTTGCGGGCGCCTTCTTCAAGCAGGTGATTGATACCGCTGTCGATGGAAGGCTCTCCGTAGCGCATGGCAAAACGTACCAGAATATCGTTGCCCAGTTGCTCGGCGAGCCGTTCCGCCAGGGCCTCCTCCTGGTCCTGGGTGTGCAGTAGCAGGGGGGAGCCCCGGTCGGTCCAGACGCTTCGATAGGCTTTTGCCGAGCGCGCGGGACGGATGCGGAGAATGATGCCGTTGAGGATGAACCACCATAATGCGCGAGGCGCCTCCACCACCCGGGGATCACTGAGAAACTGCCGAAGATAGCGGCGGAGCGCGCCGGTGGTGGGCGCGGCGGGCGTGCCCAGATTGGTGATCAGAACGCCAATCTTGTCTTCCTGTTCATGGCTGAACGATGGCGAACCTTTATACTTCATATCTTGTATACGCTCCGGAAGGGTTGGCGGCGGTGGCCCTGTATTTTACCGGTTCCCCTTGATCCTGAAAGATGGCAGCGATTACCGGTGGGCGCTGTCCGACTGCCGGTAGGTCTTATTCTTCAATCCAGACTTTCCTGACCGGTTCGCCGAAATCATCGTAGAGGATTTTCTCTCGTGGACCCTTGCGGGGCCTGTTGCGGGGGCGGTGTTCCGGTTTTTTGCGACGCCGGGATTCGATGCTGGCAATGGCCTCGTCCACGGCTGTGCGCGAGGACTTGGGCGTCTCAAAAAGGGGCCGGTGGTAGGGGGTGTGTTCATCCCGGCCGCTCACGCCGGACGGCACTTTTTCGATCTCGCCGCCCTTGTCCACATAATCGGCCACCGCTTTCCGGAGTTCGGCCCGGAGTTGGTCCTTGGAGGGCGGTTTTCCTGGCGGATGGCTCATTTGGACCTATTGCGACCCATGCTGTGTCGAGGACTTAACCATTCATTATTGCGGAAAAAAGCAAGGGGTACAATTCAATCCCAGCGCATTCAATCCCAGCGCGACCATACGGGCACCAGGTCGGCGGGCGGGGTGGAATAACTGCCCAGATCCGCCCAGGGACGCCCCGGACCATGGAAGTCCGACCCCCAGGAGGCAAGCAGGCGCCGGCTGCGACAGAGGCTGGCCAGATCGCGGGTGACATTGGGCAACTGGCGACCGGAAACCACCTCCAGGCCCTCGCCACCGGCCGCCTGGAAGTCGTCGATCAGGGCGGTCAGGCGGGTTCGCGTGAGCTTGTATTTAGCCGGGTGGGCCAGGAGCGCTACACCGCCGGCTTCCCGAATCCAGGTGATGATTTGCGCCAGGGGGCTCCAGCATTGCTTGATATCGCAGGGCTTGCCGGTGCCCAGGAATTTTTTGAAAGCTTCTCTTTCGTTGGCGACGAAACCGGAGGCAACCATGTGGCGGGCGAAGTGGGGCCGGCCCACCTGGTCGGAAGCGGAAAGGGCACGGGCTCCTTCGAGGGGGTCCTCAACGCCATAACCGGCAAGCTTTTCGGCGATGATTTGTGCCCGTTCCTCCCGAGCCCGGCTCTGCAGCCGTTCGGCCTCAGCCATGGCGTCGCTGCGGCTGTCCACATTCAAGCCCAGAATATGAACACCGATCTTGCCCCAGACAGTAGAGAATTCCACGCCCTCGACAAGGGTCAGCCGCCGGGGTGGCGGGGGCAGGCGGCGGTAGGCATCCAGCGTGTCGTGGTCGGTAATCGACAGGGCTTCCAGGCCCTTGTCTTCCGCGGCAGCCACCAGGGCCTGCGGTGACAGTTCGCCGTCGGAGGCCGTGCTGTGGCAGTGAAAATCGCATCGCATGGGCCCAGTGTAAAGGAACCCGGGTGTTTTCCAAGTTATAATAACCCGATGAATCTTGTGAAACCCATCGATCCCGATCGCCAGGCGCGGGTGGTGGAAGCGGTCAATGGTTTCATCCGCGTGGGGGAATCCCACTACGGTCGGTCCTTTGCCGCCGTTCCCGTGCTCTTCGACCTCAAGGGCAAAACCTCGGGCATGTACCGGGTCCGCGGCCGCGAGCGGGTCATCCGCTTCAACCCCTGGATCTTTGCCAAGCACTACCGGGAGAGCCTGGCGTCGACCGTTCCCCACGAAGTGGCCCACTACCTGACGGACCGCGTCTATGGCCTGCACCGGATTCGTCCCCATGGCCGGGAATGGCGGGAATTAATGGCGGCTTTCGGTGCCGATGCCAGGGTCACGTCCGATTACTCCCTGGAGGGCATCCCCAGGCGCAACAGCCGCCGTTACGCCTACCGGTGCGAGTGTCGTTCCCACGAGCTTTCCGCCATCCGGCACAACCGGGTCCAGCGGGGCCAGGCTCAGTACCAGTGTCGTTATTGCGGGTCGAGGCTTTGGCGGTGAACTGGTGCGTCTACATGATCGAAAGCAGCGACGGCAGCCTTTACACGGGTATCACGACCGATATTGCCAGGCGCTTTCGGGAGCACAGTCGCAGGAATGGCAATGGCGCTGGCCCGGGTGCCCGCTTTTTCCATGGCCGTCGCCCGGTGGCCGTGGTGTACCTGGAAAGAGGGCACGACCGTCGCAGTGCCTCGGTGCGGGAAGCGGCTATGAAAAAGCTGAGCCGTGATATGAAAAATCATTTAAAACAGAATTTTATAGAAATTTATTGAAGTTATTTGGAGGTTTTGTGGCTGAGCAATCGCCGGCCGGTGAAGATCTGGAAACCCTCAAGGCGCGGATTCTTGCCGAAACCGCCAGGATTCCCTGGCGCGAGCTCCAACGCTTTTTTGCCGGCGGCCGGGCCATCAGCGTTTCCCCGGGCCTGGATCTGGTGGAGGTGGCCAGTGCCATGGCGCTGGATGACGGCGCTCGGGTGGAAAACTGGATGAGCGCCGGCAAGCTGGGTCAGGTGGCCGACAGCCGGGCCGCCGAGTGGTACGAGGCCAATGTCCTGATGTGGGCGGTGGTCCTGAAACCCTGGGTACTGGTTCAACCCATTATGCGGGACGCTCTTTAAGAGCCGGGTTCGCAGGCTAAATGAAAAGCGACCACGCCTCTCGGCGCAGCCGCTCTAAAGCCTCTTTGCAGGCTTTGTGGGGGGCTTAAAGCCCCGTTAATCTTAAGGATAGACTATAGTGCAGAAACTTTCTGCTGGCAGGCGTGCATATTGTATCCCTGCCAGTGATCTCGACGCCCTTCGCTCCAGCCGCGCAGCCATTCCTGGCCCGTGGGTGAGTTTTCCTGATGGGGGCAATGACTCTTGGTTCTCATGTTGAAGCCGGCTTGATAGCCTTTGACATAGGCGCGGTGGGAGGGGTCACGTTTCTGTCTTTTCATAGGGCAAAGCTCCTTTTTGTGTCTTATCGACCTGAATGGGTCGCAAGGGTTTGCTTTTCAGTGCCGGACTGAATGATTGCACGTAACGAAAGCGGAAGGTCCGCCCAGCGCAAGAACCGCGCAGTCATAAACAGCCGGATTTTCAGTTCACCAAATCGGGCCGCGCCTGTCGAAGACTTTATTGGACTATCCCCGCCGGGTTTTAATTACCCCCTGTAATGAAAACGCCACGAGTTGCCCATGTTTCCCAGAGAGTTCCATAGAGAGTCCCGCAGAGAGTTTCGCAGAGAATGGTTTATCAATTGCCCCCGTGGGCTGGAGTCCCTGCTGCTGGAGGAGCTGCAATCCCTGGGCGCGGAAGCCCTGCGGGAAACCGTGGCCGGCGTCTATGCCGGCGGCGACCTGGTCTTTGCGTATCGGGTCTGCCTGTGGTCCCGGCTCGCCAACCGGGTGCTCCTGCCCCTGGGCAAATTCGACGTGAGCGGCGCCGACGACCTCTACGCGGCCGTACACTCCGTTGACTGGCGGCACCATATCGACCCCGCCAATGCAATGGCGGTGGATTTCCATGGCCAGAGCGAGGCCATTCGCCACACCAAGTTCGGCGCCCAACGGGTCAAGGACGCCATTGTCGACAGGCTCCAGGCGGACTGTGGCGCGCGCCCGGACGTGGATCCGCGCCATGCCCTGGCCAGGGTCAACGCCCACCTGGCCAGGGGGCGGCTGGCGCTCAGCCTCGACCTGGCCGGTGGCAGCCTGCACCGGCGGGGGTACCGGGTCGCCATGGTGCCGGCGCCACTCAAGGAGAATCTCGCCGCGGCGCTGCTTGTCCGCGCCGGCTGGCCGGCCATCGCCGAGCGCGGCGGTGCCCTTATCGATCCTCTTTGCGGCAGCGGCACACTGTTGATCGAAGGTGCGATGATGGCCGCGGATATCGCCCCTGGCCTGCTCAGGCGCCGGTTCGGCTTCGAACAGTGGCCGCAACACGACCAGGGCCTGTGGGCTGGCTTGCGGGACGAGGCAGCCAGACGCCGTGAGCAGGGCCTGGCCCGGAATCTGCCGGAGATCCGCGGCTACGACAAGGATACCCGCGCCGTGGAGGCGGCCGACGCCAATATCGCCGCCGCCGGCCTCGAGAAAGTGGTGCGGGTAAGCGCCAAACCCCTGACTGCACTGAAAAGACCGACTCACCGGGTAGTCGGGAAAGGTTTGCTGATCAGCAACCCCCCCTACGGCGAGCGCTGGGGCGACATGGAAGCACTCAGACCGCTTTACCGGGAACTGGGGGATATCGCCAGGCGCGAATTCCCCGGGTGGCTGCTGGCGGTCTTCACCGGCAACCCTGAGCTGGGCCAGGAATTGCGGCTGCGCAGCGACCGCAAATACAAATTGTTCAATGGCACCATTCCGGCGCAACTGCTGCTGTTTTCGCTGCGGGACGCTCCCCCCGCCGAAACTGTGACCGATACCGGGCCCGCCCCGCTCAGCGAGGGGGCGGAGATGTTCGCCAACCGCCTGCGCAAAAACAGCCGGAAACTGCAATCCTGGCTGAAGCGCTCCGGCGTCACCTGCTATCGCCTGTACGACAACGACATGCCCGAATACGCGGTTGCCGTGGACATTTACGGGGAAGCCATCCATGTTCAGGAATACGCGCCGCCCGCGACAGTGGATGCGTCGGCCGCGCGCCGGCGCCTGTCCGAGATACGCCAGGCACTCCACCACCTGTATCCGGCATCCCGGGAGCGTATCGTCTTCAAGGAGAGGCGGCCCCAGAAGGGCGACGACCAGTACCGGCCCCTGGGCACGGCGTCTCCCGGGCACGGTTTCGTGGTGCGCGAGGGCGCGGCCCGGCTTGAAGTGAACCTGCGGGATTACCTGGACACCGGGTTGTTTCTGGACCACCGGCCGGTCCGCCAGATGCTGCACGACATGGCCCGGGGCAAACGCTTTCTCAACCTGTTCTGCTATACCGCCGCCGCCACCGTGCACGCGGCCCTGGGGGGAGCCGAAACCAGCCTGAGCCTGGATATGTCCAACACCTACCTGGAATGGGCCCGGCGCAATTTTGACCTCAACCGCCTGGACACCCGGCGCCACCGGCTTCTGCGCGCCGACTGCCTGGAATGGCTCGCCCAGGGGGAGGGGCAGGGGGAGTACGACCTGATTTTCCTGGACCCGCCCACCTTTTCCAATTCCCGGAAAATGGAAGGTGTGCTGGATATCCAGCGGGACCACCCGCGCCTGATCCGGGATGCCATGGCCATGCTGGCGCCGGGCGGAACCCTGGTCTTCTCCAACAACTTCCGGCGCTTTCGGATGGACGACGGCATTACCGGGGATTTCCACGTCGAGGACATCACCGCCCGGACCATTCCCCCGGACTTCTCGCGCAACCCGAAAATCCACAACTGCTGGCTGATACGGGCATCCGGTTCCGGTTGACCGGGGTTGTTACGCACCCCGGTATTTCAATGTCAAGACTATGCAGGGCCTTTTTGTCTGGCGGCTGGCATAGCTTCCAGCGAAACGAATATTTAGCCAGCGATTGCCGTTTCCTTGTTGAATTCATTCAAGCTTGAAGCTGATTTGCTGATCAGGGTAGCGGAACCTGCGAGGGAGTTATGCTCCAATATCGGCCATCACTTTGCCCAGTGCCAGCAAACCGAAGACCAGGAACAGCATGGCAGCGACGCGATGCATCCAGTGCCGGGGTATCCTGCGCAACAGGGTGCTGCCGAGGCCCACGCCGATGGCTGCTACCGCCCATAACGCCAGAGTTCCGCCGACAAAGGTTGACCATAAGGCGCCGGTGCTGGCGGCAAGGGCAATCAGCGCCAGTTGCGTTTTATCGCCCAGCTCGGCGACGAAAATAAGCGTGAAACTGGCCAGGAAGGCGCCGCGTCCGTCGCTCGTCTGCCCGGTCTCGTCTTCATCGTCTCCGGCCTCGCGCCACGAACGCCAGGCGAAAAGCAGGAACAACAGGCCGGCGGCAATCAGTACGGCCTCCTGGGGCACATAGTGGTACAAGGCTGCGCCCATGAGGACCGCAAGCAGGTTGAGTACGAAAAAAGCCAGGAATGTTCCCGCCAGTACCGGACGCGTTGGATAGCGATGGGCGAGGGTGATGGTCATGAGCTGGGTCTTGTCACCCAGCTCAGCCAGGAACAGGAGCACGAAAGCGGAGCCGATAACGGAGATATCCACGGTCAGCCAACCTCAAAAGAACAGGATTCCCAAAAGGGCGGGGCGTAAAAAGCGCGCGATTTTAGCGGGTGTGGCGGTGTTTGTCATAGTTTTCCGGAAGTACTTGCGGTAATGCAGTTGATCGATTCTGCCCCCGAACATGTCTTATAAAAACCCGATACACACTATATAAAGGGGTTAGATAATCGCTTCTCTACACCGCTTTTGTCGCCAACGCGATCGGTTAGTGCAGACTCTCCGCTTTACCCCTGCCGGTGGATCAGTGATTGTCGACTTGCTGTTCCAAGTCAAGTAATGCCGATAATAAACAGCGCGATAAGTGGCCGGTAGCGCCCTGATTGCATGGACGTGGCCCGTCGAGTAGCCCGCGGGCTGTCTTAAGGCCTTTATTGGCTGTGAACGCTCCCTGCCTCAATAGCGCCAATGGCATGAAATTTTTCTTCACAGTAGAGGCGAAATAGGTATAATCAAATCGCAACAGATACATCATATATATAACATATATGCATAGATTGCCATGAGAACACTGGATCTGCGCAAGTTTCACCACGCCATCGTCCTTGCGGAGGAGACCAGTTTCGTTCGCGCCAGCAAGCGCCTGCATCTCAGTCAGCCGGCGTTGACCCGGAGCATACAAAGCCTCGAGCGCGAACTGGACCTGCAATTGTTCGACCGGCAGCTCAGTGGTGCGGTGCCCACCCCACAGGGCCGGGCGGTGCTGGACAAAGCCCGCCAGTTGCTCGAGCACAATGCCGTGCTGAACAAGGAGATCAGCCTGCTCAAGGATCAGGATATCGGTCAGTTGGTGTTCGGCGTTATCGACGGGCTTCAGAACCCGCTTCTCGATACCCTGATCGAACGGATACTGCAACGCGAGACGCTGGCCAACGTGGAGGTGACGGTCGAGTCCATGGCCCGTTTGCTGGATCTGCTCAACCGCGGCCTGATCGAGTTTTTTGTTGGCGATATCGGCCAGATCAAGCCCGCTGAGCGACGGCATCTGCACATCGAGACCCTTGCCGTCACTCACGGCGGTTATTTTGTTCGCACCGGTCATCCGCTGGCGAATCGTGTGGACTTTCCGCTTCAGGAAGTGGCTGCCTATCCGATCCTGTCGACCCGTGTTGACGACAACGAGTGGCACCAGCCAGGCAAATTCGAACGCGACTACCTGAAAACCAACGGGGTTCGGGTGATGATCTGCAATGACATGGCCACCCTGAAAGACGTGACCCTGCGCACCGACGCTATCCTGGTCACGACGGATGCGATGGTCGCCCGGGAACTCGCCGCCGGGACCATGCAGGAATTGCAGTTCAAAAACCCGGGATTCGATACCGAGCGGCAGTTGTGCCTGGTGACCATGCCGGGGAAGACGCAGTCAAGTTCCGCAAAGCTGGTGCTCGAGATGATCGGCCAGATTGCGGCTGAGCGGTATGGGAACGGCGCGTTTACTGGGGATGGCGGTACCGGGGTAGAAGCAAAGAAAACCGGTGCCAAGGGCAAGTGAATCTGGCGTGAGCTGCCTGCTTCCGGCGCCGCAGGTCCCGATAATATAAATCTAATGTCACATAACACAGGAGGAACTATCAGTGCCAATCAATCCTTTCCACTATGACGGCAAACGAGTGCTTGTCGTGGGTGGCGCCACGGGCATGGGGGCCGCTGCGGCGCAGGTTGCCGCCGGGCTTGGTGCCGAGGTGATCGTCATGGACGTGGCCGAGGTGAGCTACCCGGTAAGCCAGAGCCTTTCCGTGGATCTTCGTGATCAGGGCCGCGTCGATGCAGCGCTGTCGCAAATTACCGAACCGGTTCAGGCGGTATTTTCCTGCGCCGGGGTTGCGGACGGTACCCCCGGCATTATGCTTATCAACTTTATCAGCCAGCGCTATATTCTCGACCAGCTGGTGGCGAGGAACTTGCTGGGACGCGGCGGTGCCGCCGTGATGATTTCCTCCGCCGCCGGGCTTTCCTGGATGAATAACCTGCCCCAACTCCGGGAGTTTCTGGCCATTGACGATTGGCAGGGGGCGGCTGGCTGGGTGGCCAGCCACGAGGATGCCGACAGCTATATGTTCAGCAAACAGGCCATGTGCGCCTTTGTGGCGATACAGGCGTTTCCCTGGCTGCAAAAAGGCATCCGCATCAATTCCGTCATGCCGGGGCCGACGGACACACCCCTGGCCAGGGCCAATGCCGATACCTGGCTGGGCTTCGGCACCGCCTATCGCGAGGCCGCGGGCGTCAAACCCCTGAGTCCGGAGCAAATCGGCAATACCCTGGCTTTCTTGTGCAGCGATGCGGCCAGCGGCGTCAATGGCATCAACCTGCTGGTGGATCTCGGCCATATCAGTGCCGGTATGACCGGCGCCTTCGACGATCCCGCCCTGCAGGCGCTTGCCTGAAACCTTCAATTCATCCGCGCCCGGTCCAGCCGGGCGCCAATCCGTGGAGTCATCCATGAATAACATCCCCGCAAAACTGTTTATCGACAACCGCTGGTGCGATACCACCGATAGGGACCCGGTCGTCAATCCCGCCACCGAAGAGGTTATCGGCGAAGCGCCGGTGGGTAACAGCGGTCACATCGATGAGGCGATCGCCGCCGCCAGGACAGCGTTCGACAAGGGCCCATGGGCAAACATGGCCGCTCCTGAACGGGTCGCGGTCCTGGAGAAAATGCTCGACTATTTCACCGCTCGCCGGGAGGACATTGTCGACCTCATTGTGCGCGAGGCGGGGGCCAGCCAGATGCTGGCCGGTCCCATGCAGTTTGATCTGCCCATGAAGCACGCCCGCACCCTGCTGCAGGATGCGCTGAAAATCGAACCGAAAATGACACCCATCGAGCTTACCCCCGCGATGGATGGCACCAGGACCCTGGGCACTTCCGTCACTACTTATATCCCCCGGGGCGTGGTCTCGGCCATTACGCCCTACAACTATCCGTTCTTCCTGAACCTGGGCAAGCTGATACACGCCCTGGTTATGGGCAACACCTGTGTTCTCAAACCGTCCCCCTTTACACCCTTTCAGGCACTGGTTTTTGGCCAGGCGGCGGAGGCGGCGGGCTTGCCGGCAGGCGTCCTGAACGTGGTTACCGGCGATATCAAGGCCGGGGAGCAGCTGACAACGGACAAGCGGGTGGATATGGTGACCTTTACCGGGTCCGACAAAGTGGGCTCGGCGATCATGGCCCAGGCGGCGCCGACATTAAAGAAACTGCATCTGGAGCTGGGCGGCAAGTCGGCGCTGATCGTGCGCAAGGACGCCAACCAGGCCGAAGCCCTGATGGCGGCGCTGATGGGTTTTACCATCCACTGCGGCCAGGGTTGCGCACTGACCACCCGAATCCTCGTCCACAACGACATTCGCAGGGAATTTGTCGAGCAACTGGCGGCCATGGCCAACGGCGTGAAAATTGGCAACCCCGCCGACCCGAGCGTGCAAATGGGGCCGCTCATCCGTGAACAGGCGCGCCAGCGGGTGGAAAACTACGTTCAGATCGGCCTCGACGAGGGGGGCACCCTGGTGGCCGGAGGCAAACGGCCGGACGGTTTCGACAAGGGCTTTTTCTATCAGGCGACCCTGTTCGATAACGTCGATAACCGGTCCCGGCTCGCCCAGGAAGAGGTGTTCGGCCCCATCGGTGTGGTCATCGGTTTTGACAGCGACGAAGAAGCCGTGGCCATGGCCAACGACTCCGAGTATGGCCTTGGCGGCGGGATCTATTCCAGCGATGTAGGTCGGGCCTATGAAATGGCCCTGCAGGTTCGCACCGGCACCCTTGCCATCAATGGCGGCAGCGGCACCATGCTTTCGTCGGCTCCCTTCGGCGGTATCAAGCGTTCCGGTATTGGTCGGGAGTACGGCGTGGAGAGCCTGCTGGAATTTACCGATGCCCGCAATATAAGCTTCCACGGTGGCTGATCTTCGCGCGATAGATTCCCGGGTAACAGGTAATGCAGCGCGTTTTCGGTTTTTTACCAAAAGGCGCTGATATTGCCGGGTTCAATATTGGCGCTGTATCGGCCGTTGCATGACTAACCGCCGTCGCTATCGGGAGGAAAAATACGATTGACTCGCTTTCATCCGCTGGCGGATTTCGGTGGCCTCGCCGCGGGAGGAAAAAGGGTGCCCCCGATGCCTGCGCTGGTCATGCTGGCTGCACTGCTGGCATTGACTGGCTGCGGCAGGGCGCAACTCCAGCCCGCCGGTCCGTTTGTGATGGAGCCCGCACTCCACGCCGAGTCCATCGTGACCCCGGATGGTTATCGCCTGCCACTGCACCGCTGGTCGCCCGAGGGCAAGCCGGCGGCGGTGGTATTGGCCCTGCACGGATTCAATGACTACGGCAAGGCGTTTGAGAACCTGGCTCCGGTACTGGTGGAGGAGCAAGAACTGGCCCTCTACGCCTACGACCAGCGGGGCTTCGGTGGCACGGCGAAACCGGGTATCTGGCCCGGTACCGAGACCCTGGTGGCGGATGCGGCCACGGCAGTCGGGCTGCTGCGTCGCCGCCATCCGGACGTGCCGCTTTATCTGGTGGGGGAGAGCATGGGCGCAGGGGTGGTCCTGCTCTTGCTGGCCGAGGCGCAGCCCGCCTCCGTGGACGGGGCGGTCCTGATTGCGCCAGCGGTCTGGGGTGCGGAAACCACGCCGTGGTACCAGCGCTTCAGTTTGTGGCTGGCAATGCGCACCATGCCCGGCGCCTATTTCACGAGTGAACCGGTCCGGCGTCTGGGTATCCGGCCCACCGACGACCCGGAAGTCATGCGCCAGTTAAGTCAGGACCCGCTGGTCCAGAAAGGCGCGCGGGTGGACGCGCTGCAGGGCGTGGCCCGTTTGATGGACAAGGCGGCCGGGGTGTCGGCTCTGCCCGTACCGGCGCTGGTCCTGTACGGGCTGGAGGATCATATCATTCCCGCCGAAGCGGTTTGTCTCTGGTTGCGGCGACTGGAAATGCCGGATGCCGGCGAGGTTCGTGTCGCCTTATACCCGGACGGCTACCACATGTTGACCCGCTATACCGGCAGCCGGCAGGTCATCGGGGATATCGCCGCCTGGCTGGCTCCGGCGGCGGTCGACCGTCTGCCGTCCGGAAACGGCCACCGCCCGTCAGTTGCCAGCGAAATCGTCTGTAATCCCTAACACGCCGGCGACGCAGTCCGCGGAAAAGGCGTGTTCGTATTACAAACCGATTTCGGGCGCGGCCTCGCGCCTGGCTTCGGCATGGGCGCGCATCCAGGGCGCGTCATAGAGCGTGATTTTCAGGGTCGGCCCATGACGCTGGCCGCTGTTGTCGTTCCAACTGGCCATCATCTCCGGCCCGCAGGCGGCGATATCCGATGCCGACCTGTCGTCGCGTCCGATGCCGAAACCGTTGCCTGGTCCCGCCCAGACCTTGTCGAGGCCCGGTAGTGCCCAGACATAGGGACCCTTGTCGGTTTTGAATACATCCATGCTTGCCGGGGAGCCGACAAGGGATTTGCAGCCAAGGGTTTTGGCGTCCTGTCGCTTCAACACTTTCCCGGTTGCGGTCGTTGTCCAGCGCAAATTGAAGCCGCCGGGGTGGTCCCGTCGGTCGGTGGAAGAGCCGTACTTGTTGTCCAGCGCCGAAAAAACCGCGTCATCGGTGGGTGCGGTTGAAGGCAGGTACCAGACGTTTCGCTCCAGCGCCGCGACCCGTTCCCCGAATTTGTCGGCGATGGTGAACAGGGTGATATATTCGTCGCCGTCGTCGAGAACGTAGAGGTGCGCTCCGTCGAAGGGGAAGGGGGCCTTGCCCTCGAAATAATCCCTGACCGGCCCCTGACCGCGGACCGCATCGTCGGCCGCCTGCAGGGGCATTCCCAAACGGACACCGATCACGTCCGGGCCGTAAGGTTTACCGCTTTGGGCCCGCATTGCGGGATCGTAGGTCTTTTTCTCGGCCGGCGGTGCCGGTGACACCGTGGCAACCCGCTGGCCATCGCCATCGTAGTAGCGCACCTCGAGCAATTTGGCATGCAGCAGATCGCCCCTGCCGGAATCGTTTGCGCTCTGTTTGCCGGTTATTTGCACGACGATCTCCATGGGGAGCACCTCTCCGCCTAGTTTATCGACCACTTCCGGGGGTGGCGGCAACGGCGTCTTGTCGAGGGCCAGGACGATTTCGGGGTTGCGCTTCCACAGGTAGCGCTCCTTTCCGCATTTGTCCCGGGTCGATTTGACGGCAATACCGAATTGGGCCCCGCTCGACATGACATTGCGCTGCTCGAGACAGGTACTGCTGCTGGAGAAGGACGTATTTTCCTGGAGCCGGTGCCGCTCAACCCGGATGACCACCGGGCCGTTCAGCTTTTCCGCACGCTCCAGGGTCCATTGCCTGAAAGCCTGGCCGTAACGGGCCAGGTCGGCACGATCCATGTCGCGGGCGGTACGGTTGAAATAGCGGCCCCACGGGGGGTCGTCGCTCTGCTTCTCGAAGCGCTGGCGTTCCTGCATGAGCGTAAACAGATAGTCGTCGTCCAGTCGCTCGGGGAAGTGATGCAGCAGTAGAAGATCGGCCATGTCCGGTTCCGAGACGGCGACCGGGACCTCGTCGAAGCGCCGGTCAACCGGGGGCGGCGCGCCGGCGATCAGCGAGAAACCGGCCATGGCGGAGGGAAAGTCCTCCGCAGCCAGCGTCCATATCGGCGGCTTGCCGGGGGCGGGCCTCACCTCCAGTCCGTCGACATTCGCCAGCAGAACGCCGTCAACCGCATCGGTGACACGGAACAACAGACGCACCTGCTTTTCATCCAGGGAGGCAATCTTTTCGGCAATAGCCGGGGCTACCGGAACATTGTCGAGGCCGAGCACCCGGTCAAAGGCAAGCAGTTCCGCCGCCGGTTCAATCCTGGCGGCGATGCCGAACTCGCGCTCTTTGGAAAAGGAGGCGCCTCTCGGGATTTCGTAGAGGGCCCGGTCCTTGACCTGGGGCGGCAGTTGGGCACGAATCTTTTCGGGAGCCTGATTCAGTATATGGCCCTTGTAGGAGAGGGTCTGCGTCTTGAAGTCATAGCGGGTTCGCCGCCAGTTCAACTCGCGATAAAAGCCGGGACCCGTCTGTGCGGCGACGGCCAGGAGCCGCTTTCGCATGACCGGGGCCAGCTCCCGGGCGGCAAATTTGGGTTCCCGTCCGGCAATACTCTCCGGCTGAAAAACCGGGGGATGACCTTGTATGCCGCCGCCGTACTTTTTCTCCATGACAATCTGGTGGGTGGTGAGGTCAAAGAGGCGCTCTTCGTCGTCGAGCCAGCCGGGGGCGTGACGCAGCCGGACCATGGCGAGCGCCGCCTCATTGGCGACGATATAGTCGGTTTCCGACTGGTCTGGATTTTCGTCGCTTTTGCTGGCAGTGCTGGTGGGCGTTTGCGCACTATCCGCCGAGGCGGCCTGTTCCAGGCGGGCGAGCAGTTGTTCGGAAGGCTCGCCGGTGACCGGAAATCCCCGCTGCGACTGAAAGGCCCTGATGGCGTTGCGGGTGCCCTGGCCATAGAGGCCATCCGGCGTGCCGGCGTCGAAACCGAGCTGGTTGAGACGGGTCTGAATCCGCCTGACCAGTTGGCTGTCCTGGGCGGCTTTCGGCGCAGCCTGTTGCTGTTGGGGCTCGGCCGGGTCCTGTTGCGGTGTCGCATCCGTGTTATCGTCATCTTCCAGTGCCTTGTCCACCGTGGAGCTGACGGCGTCCTCGGCAACCTTTTTGGCTTTGTTGACCACATCGTCAAAAAAACCCGCGCGTGTGGCGGGTGGTGCTGCCAGTGTGGTCAGCGCCAGCCCTGCCGCCAGTAATGCGGATAGAACGTTGGGTCGGGCGGCGTCATGGGTCCGATGAGTCGAGGGTTTCATCTGGCGGGGTCTCCTTTGCTGTCACTGGCCGGATCCTCCCTGCTGCAATTTTTATGGACGGTCCAGTGCGTGTTGTCTGGCCATGCCGCATGGCGTTAATGGCCGGTATGGTAACCACAGGCCCCATTTTGGCAGAACCGGATGGGGTTGCGGCGGGTTCGGCTCCCNNCGGCGGGTTCGGCCGGAAAACGCTGGCAGCGTACCCGTCGGCGGACCGTTGGCCCGGGACCAGTGGCACCTGGTATCGGGCCCGTCCGTCAACTTGTTCAAGAATAGAATGTCTGCTCACGGATGACAAATTTCGCCAAAAGGCTCGTTAAATTCCAGCCTCGGCTGGCCGGCCGATACCCCATGACCCGGGCTCGTTGGGCTATAGTGATTGGCAGGGTGGCAACGCGCCATTATCAATTACCGAGCACAAAGCAGGAGGTTCCCATGACCCATGTACCGGATTTCGACCACGGTCCGCCCCAGTGGGTAACTGATCATGTGCGCCGCTACCGGGAAACGGACGGCGAGGACGGTCACATCTGGAATGGCGTCACCACGCTGCTGCTTACCACACGGGGCCGCAAGTCCGGCGAAGATCGGACCACACCGCTGATTTACCAGCAGGACGATAGCGGTAATTACGTGGTGATCGCTTCCCGGGGCGGCGACGATCGGCACCCGGACTGGTATCTCAACCTCAAGGAGCGGCCGCGGGTGAACGTGCAGGTGGGCGCGGACAGGTTTACCGCCCGAGCCCGGGAGGCGGCCGGGGAAGAGCGCGGCCCCCTCTGGGAAAAAATGTGCAAGGTCTGGCCCGATTACGACAAGTATGCGGAGCAGACCGACCGGCCCATACCGGTAGTGGTGCTCGAGCCTGGCTAGTCCAATCGCTTGCGGAAGCGCAACACCGCCAGGGCCATCATCAGCGTGGTAAAGCCGAGCAACACCCAAAGGTCCTGGTGCAGGTCGCCCAGTGATGCGCCGCGCAGCACAATGCCCCGTACCAGGCGCACGAAATGGGTAAGCGGGAACAACTCCGCGAACCATTGGGCGAGTTTGGGCATGCCCTCGAACGGGAACATAAAACCGGACAGCAGGATCGAGGGAAGGAAGACGAACAGTGTCATCTGCATGGCCTGGAACTGGCTGGAAACCAGGTTGGATATCAGCAGGCCCAGGCTGAGACTGGCGGCGATAAACACCACTGATGCCAGGTAAAGATCCAGCGGACTGCCCCGGACGGGAATGTCGAACAGCGCAATACCCACGCCCAGGATCAGGGTGACCTGGATGAGTCCGATAGCGATATAGGGCAGGATCTTGGCGGTCATCAGTTCCAGGGTGGCCACCGGCATGGTTATAAGCAGTTCCAGATTGCCCCGCTCGCGCTCCCGGACGATGGACACGGCGGTGAACAGGATCATGGTCATGGTGAGGATGACGCCGATCAGCCCCGGCACAACGAACACCTCCGAACGTCGCTCAGGGTTGTAGTAGGCGCGCAGGGCCAGGACCGGCGTATCCGGTGGGGCGGTCTGTTCCGGACGCTGGAGGCGGATGAGGGGTTCCACGGCGCCGAGCAGGACCGGGTCGGTGCTATCCACCAGCAATTGCCCGTTGGCCCGATCCGGTTGCTGAATGCGCCGTTCCAGGTCCGGGGGAAAGTAGATGCCCACGCTGATTTCGCCGCGCTCCAGCATTTTTTCCAGTTCACCGGGTGTGGCCACCCGGGCGACGATATCGACAACCTGGGTGGCTTCCGCGGCCTGGGTGAGACTTCGGGAAAGCTGGCTTGCCGACTGGTCGGCCACGGCCGCGCGCAGATGGCGCACGTCGGTGTTGATCGCGTAACCGAACAACAGTATCTGCAGCAGCGGGATGCCGACAATCATGCCCAGGGTCAGTCGATCCCGCATCAGGTGCTTGACCTCCTTGGCGGCCACCGCCGCCATCCGGCGCAGGGATTTCAAGCCGGCTCCCCCTGCCTGTCGGTGGCCCTGTCGCGACCTGTGACGGTGACGAAAACGTCTTCGAGGTTCGCCGGGATTTCCCGGGAATCCCCCTCGAGTCCTGACTCCGACAGGACCCGTTGGACGCAGCCGGCGGGATCGTCCTCGGCCAAGTCCACCTGGACCCTGAGCAGATCCCCCACCTGGGTCACGCCGATCACGGATTTCGCCTGTTTTAGCCGCCTGGCGGCGTGGCGGGGCCGGGATGTGGTTACCTGCACAACCCGGGCGGGAATATCGTCCATCATGCCTCGGGGTTTTCCCTGGGCGGCCAGGCGGCCGCGATCGAGGATGGCCAGTTCGTGGCAGCGCTCCGCTTCGTCCATGTAATGGGTGGAGACCAGGATGGTGGTGCCGGCCTCGGCCAGATCGAAGAGCTTGTCCCAGAAATCCCGCCGGCTCTCGGGGTCAACGGCGGAAGTGGGCTCGTCCAGAAAGAGCAGTTCCGGATAGTGCAGGGTGGCGGCGGCCAGTGCCAGCCGCTGGCGCTGACCGCCGCTCAGGGTGCCGGCCTGCTGGTGTCGCTGTTCGCTCAGGTGGTAGGTATCGATCAGTTCCTCGATCCGGTGGCGGACACTGTCGCGGGGCACCGTATGGATTGACGCGATAAAAGCAAGGTTTTCCCGAACGCTGAGATCCTCGTAAAGGGAAAAGCGCTGGGTCATGTAGCCGATGCGGTGCCTCAGTTTTCCCACCTGGCGGGGAATCGCCAGGCCCAGCACGCGGATATCGCCGGCGTTGGGTGAGAGCAGGCCGGCGAGCATGCGGATGGCGGTGGTTTTGCCCGAACCGTTCGGTCCCAGAAAGCCGTATATGGTGCCTCGCTTGATATCCAGGTCCAGATCGTCAACGGCGGTGATGGCGCCAAAGCGCCGGGTCAGGCCGCGGGTGACGACTGCACCCTGTGTCTCACTCATTATCGATTCCCGACAGGTTCACCTGCACCGGCACGCCGGTGGCAAAATTGTGATCGTCGACATCGATGAAATCGATCTCGGCGAGAAAGCTCAGCCGCGACCGGTCGTGCTCGGTGAGGGCGTAGAAGGGCGTGAAGGCGGCATCCCCGGAGACGAACCGGACCCGGCCCGGGAAAGGCTCGGGAAATCCGTCCACCCGGATCGGCACGATGGTACCCGCCGTCAAACGGGCGCGGTAGGGCTCCGGTATATAGACCCGGGCATAGGGCCGACCGGCAAGCATAACCGCCACCGTGGCGCCTGCCGGAGGCCGCTCGCCTTCCTGGAAGGGCAGGGCATCCAGGATGCCGCTACGGGGGGCGGTGACGCTCAGCCTGTCAATCACTACCCGCAATTCCCGGACACGGGCCTCGCTCTCGTCCAGGGCGCTTTCCGCCTGCCTCAGTTCCTCGATGGTGGTCCCTTCGAGCAGCGCCTCGAGATCGGCGCGCAGCGAATTGACTTCGGCCAGCGCGCTGTCCCTTTCCGCCACGGCACGATCCCGTTCGGCGGCAGTGGCAAGGTTGCGGTCGACGAGTTCGGCGGTACGGGCCAGTTGCGCGGCTGCGTTTTGCAGGCGGCTTTGTGCGCCTTGCAGGCGTGCCCGGGTTGATTCGATACGCTCTCTGCGCGGGCCGCGTTTGAGTTCGGCCAGGCGCGCGGCGCTCCGATCCCGGGCGCCCTGGGCCTGGGCCAGTTGCGCAGCGACACGTTCGGGCTGTTGGCGCAGCAGGATGTCGCCCGCCGACACCTGGCTGCCTTCCGCGACGAGGATTTCGACAATCGGCTCGGGAGCCTCGCTGGTCAGCTCCACCCGGTCACGGGCCGTCTGGCCCACGGCAACCGGCTGGTCGCCACCACAACCGGCAATAACGATACTCAGCAATACAAGGAAAAGCGGCCGCGCATGGTCTGGCATGTTGCATTCCTTTTTCTTTATGTCGGGCCAAGCCCGGTGTTGACTCATGTCACAGTCTCAAGTGTTGGCGAAAGGGCTGCTTCAATCAAGCGGCCGGCACACTGTTGTTTGCGTCGTCTGCCGGAATGGCTTATTTTGCGGGAAGGTTGTCGTTAGGACGCTGACAAAATAGCAGTGACGTGAATGCGCAGAACCAGAGGGTAGGGGGCGCCTATGGAAGAAAAACAAGCACCCGGCTGGGTATTTTATATATCGCTGACCGTCCTGCTGGCCTTTGTGGCAACGGGAATCATTCTGCCCGACCAACTGGCTTTCCGGGCCGAGCAGGTGCTGGAGTTCACTACTCGCCATTTCGGCTGGCTGTACCTGTTTATCACCACCGGTTTCCTGGTTTTTTGCGTCGGCGTCGCCATCAGCGATCACGGCAAGTTGCGCCTGGGCAACGAGGGGGAGGAACCGGAGTTCTCCTATCCCACCTGGCTGGGGATGATCTTCTCCGCGGGGATGGGCGTGGGACTGGTGTTCTGGGGCGTCGCGGAGCCCATGAGCCATTACGTGGCCCCGCCCCTTGGCCAGGTGCCCCCGCAGACACCGGAAGCGGCCAGTCTCGGGCTGCGTTATTCCCTGTTCCACTGGGGTTTTCACCAGTGGGGCAATTTTGCCGTGGTGGGCCTGGCCATCGCCTATGTCCGCTTCCGCCGCGGCCGGGCCGGCCTCATCAGCGAGGCCTTCCGGGCCAGTCTGGGTAGCAGGGTGGACGGCGGTTGGGGACATGCCATCGATGTCCTTGCGGTGGTGTCCACCACCTTCGGGGTCGCCACCACCCTGGGGCTGGGGGTTATTCAGGTGAACAGCGGTCTCGCCGCCGTGGCGGGGACGGAATTCGGCATCGAATCGCAGCTGGCCATCCTGGGGGGCATTGCCGTCGTGTTCCTGCTCTGTGCCCTCACGCCCCTGGAGCGGGGTGTACGTTACGTTAGCGACCTCAATATGCTTCTCGCCGCGGCGCTTTTACTGTTCGTGTTCTTTGCCGGGCCCACGGACTTCATTACCGCTGCCATGACCAATGCGGTGGGTGAGTATTTTTCCAATGTCATCGGCATGAGCCTGGTGATGACGCCGTATACCGGCGGCGACTGGGTCGAGCGCTGGACTATTTTCTACTGGGCCTGGGGGCTGTCCTGGGCGCCGTTCGTGGGCAGTTTTATTGCCCGGATTTCCCGGGGGCGTACGATCCGCGAATTTATTTTCGGGGTGATCGGCGTTCCCGTTGCCCTCAGTATTCTCTGGTTCGCCACTTTCGGAGGAACGGCCATCTACTTCGAGATGTTCGAGGGCGCGGCCATCAGCGAGGCGGTGCTGGCGGAATTGAGTTCGGCCCTCTTTGCCACCCTCGCGCAACTGCCCTGGTCGGGAGTGGCGGGCATTCTCACCGTGGTGCTGGTGGTGCTGTTTGTTATTACCTCCGCCAATTCGGCCACCTTCGTATTGGGCATGTTCACCGGCAAGGGCGTCCTCAACCCCCGGCGGTGGATTCGCATCACCTGGGGCGTGACCCAGGTTCTCGTGGCGGCGGTGCTGTTGATGAGTGGCGGACTGGCGGCCCTGCAAACGCTCTCCATCGTCGCGGCCTTCCCCTTTATGATCCTGATGGTATTCATGGCAGCCGCGCTATTGCATTCCCTTCAGGACGAACGCCGGGAATCGGAGTTGCGCGAACGGGCCATGCGCCGTGGCCTGGAGAGGCTGCTCACCGCCGAGCTGGCGGGAACCGCTGTGGTCAATCAGCAGGATCCCGATGATCCTGGTGAGCAACGCGGGGAAGAAGACAGGGGTAGCGGTTGATTCCGTCTATACTTGCGGTTCGTGCCCCGGAATTTGAAACCCGGTTCGCCCGGTGCAAGAATGCCCGGCGCATTTTGATGACAAGACAGGAGGAATACATCCATGGGATTTGCACTATCCGATATGCAACTGACCAGTGACGCCTTTGCCCCGGGCGGGGAGATCCCCACCCGTTTCACCGGGGAGGGGGACGATGTATCGCCGCAACTGGCCTGGAGCAATGCCCCGGACGAGGCCAAATCCTTTGCGGTGATCTGCCACGATCCGGACGCGCCACTGGTAAAGGATGGCAATTATGGTTTCGTGCACTGGGTGCTGTACAACCTGCCCGGCAGCACCTCAGCCCTTGCGGAAGGTACCGGCGAGGGCACCGCCGGCGTAAACGATTTCGGTAACAGCGGTTACGGCGGTCCCATGCCCCCGGAGGGCCACGGCACTCACCACTATTTCTTCTGGGTGCTGGCATTCGACAGGGAACTGGACCTGAAGCCCGGCCTGACCCTGAACGAATTCCTCAAGCAGTCGGAACCCAACCTGATCGCCATGAACCGATTGACGGGTACCTATCGCCGGGCCTGAAGCACCTGGGGGCCGGTCCGCTCGTGCGCGGACCGGCCTTTCGCTCCCCCTTGCAAAATCGCCGTTTGCCGCTATGTTAGGCGTTTCCTCACTCGAGCACATGATCCATGTCTGGCAATAATACGGTTGAAATTACCCGGGAAAACGCCCAGCGGTACCTGATCGACGAATCCTACGAGCGCCCAGTACTGATCGATTTCTGGGCGGATTGGTGCGCACCCTGCAAAGCGTTGATGCCCGTTCTGGAAAAGCTGGCCGACGCCTACGACGGGGCCTTCCTTCTGGCCAAGGTCAACGCCGACGAATTCCAGCAGATAGCCGCCCAGTTCGGCGTGCGCAGCCTGCCCACGGTGGTCGTGATGAACGAGGGGCAACCGGTGGATGCGTTCCAGGGAGCACAGCCGGAGACTGCCATCCGGGAGTTGATCGACAAGCATCTGCCCGACCCCTGGGACCGGCTTATGCAACTGGCCCAGGAGAAAATCCAGGCCGGCGACTACGCCGGTGCCCTCCCGGAACTGCGCCGCGCCTACGAGGAGTCACGGCGGCGAAGCGATATCGGCCTTGCCCTGGCGCACACCTGGCTCCAGCTGAACCGGGCCGACGAGGCCGAGGCGGTACTGGACAGGGTCCCGGAAAAAGACCGGGACGCCATGTTCGAGCAATTGATGGGGCAACTGGAATTGAGTCGCGAGGCGGCGAAACCCGACGAAATCCGGGCCCTCGAAGAGAAGCTGGCGGCCCAGCCGGAAAACCCGGATATCCTCTACCAACTGGCCAATGCCTGCCATCGGCACAATTTGGTCAAGGAGGCCCTGGAATTTCTGCTGGGGATCCTGGAGCGGGACCGGGATTACCGGGACGGCGCCGCGAAGGGGCTGTACCTGGACATCATCAAGGGGCTGGCCAAAGGGGACCCCCTGGCCACCGAATTCCAACGCAAGTTCTACAACCTGATGTACTGAGGCCGACCATGTACAAACTCTGTTTCTATGTGCCCGAGGATCACGCCGAAACAGTCAAGGCGGCGGTCTTCGCCACCGGCGCCGGCAGGATCGGGGACTACGATTCCTGCTGCTGGCAGGTGAAAGGGCAGGGCCAGTTCCGCCCCCTGGAAGGCAGCGATCCCTTCGTTGGCACCCAGGGGGAGGTGGAAGCCGTGCAGGAGTTGCGGGTGGAACTGGTCTGCGAGGATGCCCTGATCCGGACCGCCATCGGGGCCCTCAAGAAAGCCCATCCCTACGAAGAGCCGGCCTACGATGTCTGGCGCCTGGAGGATCTGTAACAGGCAGTGACACGGTGAGGCTCCGGGGAGCGGGCCGGCGTCAGCCGGCCTGGTCCCCATTGCCGTTTCCGGTATTTCCCGGCTTTACTCCCGACAACCGTCAGGCGGAAGCGAGCTTGCGCAGTACATAGTGCAGGATGCCCCCGTTCTGGAAGTACTGGAACTCGTTGGGGGTATCGATACGGATTTTTGCCTTGAAGTCCACGGTGCTGCCGTCCTCGCGCTTGGCGCTCACGGCCACCTGCTCCTGCCCGGATTGCACGGCGGGGATGGAAAAGGTTTCCTCGCCGGTGAGCTTCAGGCTCTCCGGGGATTCGCCGTCCTCGAACTGGAGGGGCAGTATGCCCATGCCCACCAGATTGGAGCGGTGGATCCGCTCGTAGCTTTGGGCAATAACAGCCCTTACGCCGAGCAGGGCCGGCCCCTTGGCCGCCCAGTCCCGGGACGAGCCGGTGCCGTATTCCTTGCCGGCAAGAACCACCAGTGGCGTGTCGGCGGCGCGGTATTTTTCCGCGGCGTCGAAGATGCTGATCTGCTCGCCGCTGGGGAAGTGCGTGGTCCAGGAGCCCTCGGTGCCGGGAGCGAGCTGGTTTTTCAGGCGCACGTTGGCGAAGGTGCCGCGCACCATCACCTCGTGGTTGCCCCGGCGCGAGCCGTAGGAATTGAAATCCCCGGGTTCGACACCGTTGTCCCGCAGGTAGCGGCCGGCGGGGCTCTCCGGGTCTATGGCGCCGGCCGGCGAGATGTGGTCGNNTCGGTGGTGATGCTGTCGCCCACCTTGACCAGGCACCGGGCCCCCTCGATGGACTGCACCTCGGGTACCTCCGAGGTCATGCCATCGAAGAAGGGTGCCTTCTTGATGTAGGTGGACTCGGGCCAGTTATAGAGCTTGCCGGCACTGACATCGAGTTCGCGCCAGCTTTCGGGGCCGGTAAAGACGTCGCTGTATTTCTCCGTGAACATTTTCGAACTGATATGTTGCTCGATGGTGGCCCGGATTTCCTCGGGCCCGGGCCAGATATCCTTGAGGTAAACGTCCTTGCCCCGGGCGTCGCGGCCGATGGGTTCCGAGGTCAGGTCAATGTCCATGGAGCCGGCCAGGGCGTAGGCCACCACCAGCGGCGGCGATGCCAGGTAGTTGTTGCGCACCAGTGGATGAATTCGGCCCTCGAAATTTCGGTTCCCGGAGAGGACCGATGTCGCCACCAGGTTGCCTTCCTCGATGCCGTCGCTGATTTCGTCGGGCAGGGGCCCGGAATTGCCGATGCAGGTCGTGCAACCGTACCCCACCAGATAGAAACCCAGGGCCTCCAGGTCATCC
>DGNJ01000093.1:26998-27592 GCA_002388905.1 Cellvibrionales bacterium UBA4495 | reverse complement strand
TGGTCTTGACCCAGGGCTTGGTTGCCAGTCCCTTCTCCAGCGCTTTCTGGGCGAGCAGGCCCGCGGCGACAAGCACTTCGGGGTTGGATGTGTTGGTGCAACTGGTGATGGCGGCGATGACCACGGCGCCGTCCTGCAACTGGAAGGTTTCGCCCTTGTAGTCGACCTTGACGCCGCTGGCCTCGTGGGGCGCCGGGGCGAGTTCCACGTCATCGGGGTTTTCATGGCCCACGGCGGTATCGCCGCCCTCGCTTTCGAACTTGGCCAGTTGTTCGTCCCGGGCCACGTTACGGGTGCGGATAAACTCGCCCAATGATTCCTCAAAGGCCGGTTTGGCGTCGCTCAGGGCAATCTTGTCCTGGGGCCGCTTGGGGCCGGCAATGCAGGGCACCACAGTGCCCAGGTCCAGCTCCAGCGTCGACGTGTATTCGGCGTCGGCGGAGTCTTCGTCGTGCCACAGGTTCATGGCTTTCATATACTCTTCCACCAGGGCTATCTGTTCCTCGCTGCGGCCGGTGAGGCGCAGGTAATTGGTGGTTTCCTTGTCCACGTGGAAAAGGCCGCAGGTGGCCCCGTATTCGGGCGCCATGTTGG
>DGNJ01000093.1:26571-26951 GCA_002388905.1 Cellvibrionales bacterium UBA4495 | reverse complement strand
CGAAAAATTCAACGAACTTGCCCACGACCCCGTGCTGACGCAGCATCTGGGTGACGGTCAGCACCAAATCGGTGGCGGTGGCGCCTTCGGGGAGTTTGCCGGTGAACCTGAAGCCCACCACCTGGGGCACGAGCATGGAGATGGGCTGGCCGAGCATGGCGGCTTNNTGCCGCCCACGCCCCAGCCGAGGATACCCAGGCCGTTGATCATGGTGGTATGGGAGTCGGTGCCCACCAGGGTATCGGGGTAGATCAGGGCATTGTCGTCGTTTGCGAAGGCCACGCGACCCAGGTATTCCAGATTGACCTGGTGGACAATACCGGTGCCCGGGGGCACGACCTTGAGGTTTTCGAAAGATTGCTGGCCCCAGCGCAGGAACT
>DGNJ01000093.1:24816-26519 GCA_002388905.1 Cellvibrionales bacterium UBA4495 | reverse complement strand
TCGACCATCACCGAGTGGTCGATAACCAGTTCGGCGGGCGACAACGGGTTGATGCGCTCCGGGTCGCCGCCCAGGGATTTCATGGCGTCGCGCATGGTGGCCAGGTCGACGATGGCCGGAACACCCGTGAAATCCTGGAGGATGACCCGGGCGGGCACGAAGGCGATTTCCTGGTCGGGTTCCCGTCTGGCGTCCCAGCCGGCGACACTTTCAATATCCTTGTCGTCGACGAAGTCCCGGTCCGCGTGGCGAAGCAGATTCTCCAGGAGGATCTTGATGGAAAAGGGCAGGCGCTCCAGGTCGTGACGCTCGCCGATCTTGTCGAAAGGAAAATAGGTATAGTCCTTGCCGTTGCGGGACAAGGTTCTGGTTATCTGATACTGGCTCGACATGGCGTTAACTTCCTCGCTGCTATTTCCGGATATTCCAATTCGCTGTCTACCGGGCCGTCTTCCGGCTGCCTTGGGGCCCCGGAACTCCCGGCGCTGCTGGCAACGTGCCCCCGGCGGGCCCGGTTTGCTTCCGCCAGTGTAGGCTATCGGCTCCGGTACAAGAAGGGGTTTTGCCGAGGCCTCCGGCGTCCGGGCTTTTGGCCGCACTTTACGCTTTAGCCTAGCCGAATTGTCGGGAGGCCACCAGGGTCCGGTAGCGCAGCCCCCTGACATGCCGACACATTGGCCTATAATGGTGGGTTCTCTCAAGCCAGCGTGTGTCTATGAAATCGTTTCGCATTGCCAGTGGTTACCAGCCGGCCGGCGATCAGCCCCGGGCCATCGACGGCCTGGTCCACGGACTGGAGGCGGGGCTCGCGGCCCAGACCCTACTCGGGGTAACCGGGTCCGGCAAGACCTTTACCGTCGCCAATGTCATCGAGCGGGTCCAGCGTCCCACTATTGTCCTGGCCCATAACAAGACCCTGGCCGCGCAACTGTACGGTGAATTTCGGGAGTTCTTTCCGGACAACGCCGTGGAATACTTTGTTTCCTATTACGATTACTACCAGCCCGAAGCCTATGTTCCCTCCTCGGATACTTTTATCGAGAAGGATGCCTCCATCAACCAGCATATCGAGCAGATGCGCCTGTCCGCGACCAAGGCCCTGATGGAGCGCAAGGACGTGATCGTTGTGGCGACGGTCTCTTCCATTTACGGTCTCGGGGACCCCGACGCCTACCTGAAAATGGTCTTGCACCTGGTGCGGGGGGACCGCATCGATCAGCGCGCCGTCCTGCGCCGCCTGGCGGAATTGCAATATACCCGCAACGATACGGATTTCCGGCGGGCCACTTACCGGGTCCGGGGCGACGTTATCGATATCTTCCCCGCCGATTCTGACGAGCAGGCGTTGCGCATCGAGTTGTTCGACGATGAGATCGAAACCCTTTCCCTGTTCGACCCGCTAACCGGCGAGGTGCTGGGCAAGGTGCCCCGTTTCACCATTTATCCCAAGACCCACTATGTCACGCCCAGGCAGACTATCCTGGAGGCTGTCGACCGGATCGAGGAGGAGCTTAAGGAGCGGGTCGAGCAATTGCGGGAAGCGGACAAACTGGTGGAAGTCCAGCGGCTTAGCGAACGTACCCGCTACGATCTGGAAATGATGCGTGAACTGGGTTATTGCACCGGTATCGAGAACTATTCCCGTTACCTGTCCGGGCGCGAGCCCGGGGAGCCGCCGCCAACCCTGTTCGACTACCTGCCGC
>DGNJ01000093.1:789-24774 GCA_002388905.1 Cellvibrionales bacterium UBA4495 | reverse complement strand
ACAAGGGTGACCGGTCCCGCAAGGAGACCCTCGTGGAATACGGCTTCCGTCTGCCATCGGCGCTGGACAACCGGCCCATGCGCTTCGACGAATGGGAGCGGGTTTCTCCCCAGGCCATTTATGTTTCCGCCACGCCGGGCAAGTACGAGGCAGCCCACGCCGGCCAGGTCGTCGAGCAGGGGGTAAGGCCCACAGGCCTGGTCGATCCCGAGATCGAGGTGCGCCCCGCTTCCGCCCAGGTGGACGATGTGCTCGGGGAGATTCGCAAGGCCGTGGCGGCCGGTGACCGGGTGCTGATCACCACGCTTACCAAGCGTATGGCCGAGGACCTCACCGACTACCTGGATGAACACGATGTGCGGGTACGCTACCTGCACTCGGATATCGATACCGTGGAGCGGGTGGAGATTATCCGGGATCTGCGCCTCGGCGAATTCGATGTGCTGGTGGGCATCAATCTTCTCCGGGAAGGGCTCGATATGCCGGAGGTTTCGCTGGTGGCGATTCTGGATGCCGACAAGGAGGGTTTTCTGCGCTCCGAGCAGTCCCTGATACAGACCATCGGTCGCGCCGCCCGCCATATCAACGGCAAGGCCATTCTGTACGGGGACAATGTTACCGGTTCCATGCAGCGGGCCATTGACGAGACCGAGCGACGTCGCCACAGGCAACTGGAATTCAACCGGGAGCACGGTGTCTCGCCCCGTGGTATCCATAAATCCGTGGCCGACATCATGGAAGGTGCGGTGCTCTACGGCCCGGGTAAAGGCAAGAAGCGCAAGGCGGCCGAACGCCGGGAACATTACGCCGGCGTGCCGCCCGAGGGTGCCGTCACCGACACAATCAAGAGTCTGGCGACGCGCATCGACGCCCTGGAAAAGAAGATGTACGAGCACGCCCGGAATCTGGAATTCGAGGAAGCGGCGGCCCTGCGCGACCAGGTCCACCAGCTTAAAGAGAGGGAACTGGTGGCCGCCGGGCGGTAACCGGACAATCCCGGATCACGGACTTTGGCGCCGTTTGCGCATCGGGATTGATCGCGGTAGAGTTGCCGCCCTTATCGGTTCTAGCCCAAGGGAAATATCGTGGAAATCGCCTGCCTTGACCTCGAAGGGGTACTGATCCCCGAAATCTGGATTGCCTTCGCCGAAAAAACCGGTATCGACGCGCTCCGGGCCACGACCCGGGACATCCCCGACTACGACGTGCTCATGAAGCAGCGCCTTTCGATTCTCGAGGAGCATGGTCTGGGCCTCAACGAGATTCAGGAGGTGATCGCCAGCCTGGAGCCGTTGCCCGGCGCCCGGGAATTTACCGACTGGCTGAGGGAGCGCTTCCAGGTGGTGATTCTTTCCGATACGTTTTATGAGTTCGCCATGCCCCTCATGCGCCAGCTCGGGTATCCCACCCTGCTTTGCCACAAGCTGGAGGTGGAGAAGGACGGGCGCGTGGCCGATTACAGGCTGCGCCAGGCAAACCCCAAGCGCCAGGCGATCGTCGCCCTTAAGAGTATCTATTACCGCACCATCGCGGCGGGCGATTCCTACAACGNNTCGCGGAAGCCGACGCCGGCATTCTTTTCAGTGCCCCTGAAAACGTCATCCGGGAGTTTCCCCAATTCCCGGCCGTGCACACCTACGAAGACCTTAAAAAGGCATTTATCCGGGCCAGCAACCGGGATTTGCGGCTCTAATCAATAACGGTCTGGCCCGGCTACAGCCTTTCCAGTGTGCTCATCAGCACCCTGACTTTCTGCAACGATTCCCGGTATTCCTCTTGCGGATCGGAATCGGCAACGATGCCGCCACCACCCCAGCAGCGCAAGCGATCGCCCTGGGCGGCGATGGTGCGGATGGCGATGTTGGTGTCCATGCGCCCGTGGGCACTGACATAGCCGATACTGCCGCAGTAGATTTCCCTGGGCGCGGGCTCGAGTTCGGCGATAATTTCCATGGCACGCCGCTTGGGGGCGCCGGTGATGGAACCGCCGGGCAGGCAATCCCGGAGCAACGCCAGTGCGTCCGCACCATCGTTCAGGCGGCCGGTGACGGTGCTGACCAGGTGATGGACATTGGCAAAGCTCTCCAGGGAAAACAGCCGGGGAACCCGGATCGAGCCAGTCTGGCAGTTCTTGCCCAGATCGTTGCGCAGCAGGNNGGTCGACGATCATCAGGTTTTCGGCACGGTCTTTGGCGCTGTTGAGCAGTCGCCGGGCATTGTCGTTATCCTCGGCCAGCGTTCGCCCCCGGGCAACGGTGCCCTTGATGGGTTTGGTCTCGACACCCCCGCGGGAAACCTTGAGAAACCGCTCTGGCGACAGGGACAGCAATGCCTTGTCGTCCCACGCCATGTAGGCGCTGTAGGGCGAAGGCAGGGCGTAACGCAGGGCGCGGTAGGCGGTCCAGGTGTCACCCCCGAAGCGGGTCTCGAAGGCCTGGGCGTAATTGACCTGGTAGCAGTCTCCGCTGTGGATATAGTCCCTGATGGCGTCCAGGGCTCCCAGGTACTGCGCACGTGTTACCGAGGGGGAAAAAGGCCGGCGGAGGTGGAAACGGGTCGATGCCGGTTGCGGCAAGGGCGCCGTGAAACGACGGTTGATATCCCGCTTCAATGGCGGGGAACACGCCGGGTGAAAGAGAAGGGTGGCGGTACGCGCGTGATGGTTGACCACCAGCGCCCAGCCGTACCAGCCCAGGCGCATGTCGGGCAGGGCGCGGGTATCATTGCTGCGCAGGCCATTGAATCGCAGCCCCAGGTCGTAACTGAAAAAGCCGATCAGGCCACCGGCAAAGGGCAGGTCGATACTGTCTTCGGGGAGTATGCCCATTTCCTTTTGCAGGGCCCGGGCCAGGTCGATAGGGTCGTCGGCAGAGTTGTCGGTCGGGCCGTCACTAGACGCTACCCGGGTTGTGTCGCCGCGGGTTTCCAGGTACCGCGACGGGCAGGCGGAAAGGATATCGAAGCGGCCCTGGAAAGACCGGGGCTTGCCGCTGTNNTGTCAAGCCAGACGGCGCCGGGCAGATCGCGGATGGCCTCGAAAAATTCCGTGGGGTCCTCCCGATAGGGCAAGTCGACGGCCTGGATTTTGCGCATTGGGCTACCGGGGTTCCTGCTCTACAATGAATTTGCTGAAACGGGTGCCCATTATGCCTTTTATCGCCCTGGAAAAGAGCCACCGATTGCACGATGGCTATTGTCGCCGCTTTCGCGTTGGCCGCACACAGGTCCTGCTGATCCATTACCAGGGCGTGACGCACCTTATCGGGGACGCATGCCCGCACGCCGGAGCTTCGCTGAAAAAAGGACGCATCGACCAGGGCTGTATCCATTGCCCCAAGCACGGGCTGGTCTTCGAACTGGCCTCGGGGCGGGCCCGGGGCGGCGATGTTGTCGCCGATATTCCTTCCCTGACCCGCTATGCACCCGAGCGGCGGGGGGATGAGATTGGCTTTTATACCGGGGACTAGCGCATAACGGACATCAATCCTTGCGGTAATAGAGCCCCACATGGACGTAGGGTGTACCCGCCTTGCGGCCGGGGGTTACGTTGTCCGGAACCTCGTGCTTCACGGCCGGCAGGCTGTGCAGGTAGGCGGCAATGGCATAGGCGTCCTTTTCATGCAGCCGGTTGTAGGCGGTCCAGGGCATCACCGGCAGCAGACGATGGCCCGACCGCCCCTCGCCGCGCATCAGGACGGCGACAATGTCGTCGTCGCTCCAATCCCCCAGGCCTGTCGCTTTGTCGGGGGTAAGGTTGCCGGGATAGACCACGCCGGGGTTGGCCGAAGCCAGGGGGTTGGTGTAGGCGATGCCGATGTTCGACCCAGAGAGGTGGGCCCCCTCGGAAGGGCGACCCAGCAGGGCGCCGTCGGTGTGGCAGCTGGCGCAGCCCAGCAGTTCGACCAGATACTGCCCCCTCTCCACCGTGTCCGCATCGTAGGCCGATGCCCTGGCAGGGTCCGGCGTTGGCACCGTCAGCGCCGTCGGCGGTGTGACCGGGTTGTATTCAGCCAATGGGTTCGTTGGGCCGGTGCAGGCCGAGAGTATCAGTATCGCCGCGGGAATCAGCCACAGGGCCGGGTAGTTTTTCATGGGATAGTCCTCACCCACCGTCATTGATGTTCCCTTTATAGACTCTCGACATGGCGGCTGACAATAGCCTGACCTATCCGGCTGTGCTTTGCCCGGCAGAAAACCGGGAAATTCCCCGCTTTCTCACCGCTGTTGCTACACTGAACCCGGGAGAGCGTCACCAAAAGGCCGGCCCGGTGGTGGTGCCGGGCGGTCGGAGAAGGTTTCATCACCAGGCTCACAGGATACGGGAGACTATGGCCAGGAGCATCAACAAAGAACGCATTGCGCGGCTGGAAGAACACCTCAAGCAGGAAAATCCGGTGCTGGCCGATGCGGTCAACAGCTTTCGCAAGCTGGACCGGGTGGCCCACGGCCTGGGTATCCTGGACAAGGAAGACTCCTATGCCACCCAGGTGTCCTGGTGGCCGGTCATCTCGATTCTGGGCACGTTTTCCTCGGGCAAATCCACTTTTCTCAACCAGTATATAGGCCGCCCGCTGCAGCGCACCGGCAACCAGGCGGTGGACGACAAATTCACCGTCATCTGTTACGGCAGCGAAAACGCCGACACGGTACTGCCGGGACTCGCCCTGGATAGCGATCCGCGCTTTCCCTTCTACCAGATCAGCCGGGCTATCGAGAAGGTAGCCGAAGGGGAGGGCCGGCGGGTCGACTCCTATCTGCAACTGAAGACCTCCAGGGCCGACTCCCTGCGCGGCAAGATATTTATCGACTCGCCGGGATTCGATGCCGATCAGCAGCGTACCTCGACGCTGGTGATCACCGATCACATCATGGACCTGTCGGATCTGGTGCTGGTTTTCTTCGATGCACGCCATCCGGAACCGGGAGCCATGCGCGATACTCTCAAGCACCTGGTGGGCGATACGGTCACGCGTTCGGATGCCACCAAGTTTCTCTATATTCTCAACCAGATCGACAATACCGCCCGGGAGGACAATCCGGAAGATGTTGTCGCCGCGTGGCAGCGGGCTTTGGCGCAAAGCGGGCTGACAGCCGGGCGCTTTTACCGCATTTTTGCCAGGGACGTGGCCGTCGCCATCGAGGACGATCAGGTTCGCGAACGGCTCGAGCGCAAGCGGGATGAGGACCAGGCGGACATCGAGGCCCGCATACGGCAGGTGGAGGTGGAGCGGGCCTATCGCGTGGTGGGTGTCCTGGAGAAAACAGCCCGGCGCATACAGGAAACCCTGGTCCCGGAAATTGCGACCGCACGGCGGTTGTGGCGGCGGCGCACACTCTGGCTCGACGGCATTGTCTTCGGCGGCCTGCTGGCGCTTTTCCTGGTGGTCACCATTGGCGGCGATCATTGGCAGGGGATGAGACTGGCGCCATTTGCGGAACTGGGTACTCCCTGGCAGATACTGGTTGCCGCCCTGGTGATTATTGGCGGCGGCTATCTACACGGGCGGCTCCGGCGCCTGGCCGGACGAACGGTTTTGCGGACACTCCGGCAAAAGCGCTCGGAGCGGGACCGGACGGACCCGGTTGCCAGGGCGTTTGAACACAACCTGCGGGCCTGGTGGCGGTCATCGGCCTCGCCCCGCCCCCGTGGCTGGTCGCGGCGGGCGCGGCGCCGGCTGGAGCAGGTATTCGCCGATGCCGATGACTTTATCCAGGTCCTTAATGATCGCTATGCCAGTCCTTCCGGGGATGGTGGTGCTGGCCAGCAGAGCCGGGATCCCGGCGTATCGTCGGGATCCTGACGAGGGTTATGGATCGTCGCTGTCGCGGTCCCGGGGTACGCATCAGGGCCAGACGGCCGCCACCGAGATGAACACCAGCCGGGGGAAAAAGTTGCGATTCTGGTATTCCAGGTATTCCTCGCCAGTCAGGTTTTGTACCACCAGGGACAGGCTTAAACGGCTGTTCGGGCCTCCCCAGCGCTTTTCCAGCTTGATGTCGTAACGGGTCCAGGGCTCGATTTCGGTACCCTGCCGCCAGTCGATGTAGGACTCGTGATAGCCGGTGAGAGAGGCGGTGAGGTTATTGGCGAAATCCCGGCTCACCAGCAGGGAGGTGGTATGCTCCGGTGTGCGTTCGTCGTAGGGGTGGTCGTATTCGCGCGTCATGAGGAAGGCCGCCGCCCTGACATTCGCGTGCTGCAGGCGCATTAGCCAGTGCCCGGTGGGCCGCCACTGGATTCCGATATCGTAACCGCGCATTTTCCAGTGCAAGTCGTTTTGCAGCACACGGTACTTGCCGTCCAGGTCGTCCAGCGGTTTGCGGGTGTAGTCGATACCGTTATCGAGGTACTCCACGAAAAGCCGGTAGTCGACACTCAGGTCGCCATTGAACCAGTAACCCAGGTAGCCCAGCTCGTAGGTCGTGAATTCCTCTGGTTTAAGGTCCGGCCTGGTGATGTAGGTGTAGTCAACCACCTCGCCATTGATGGTCAGCGTTTCGGCAAAGGCCCGTTCATAGAGAGTCGGGGGCCGGAAGGCGTTACTCCCGCTGACACGCAGGTGGTGATTTTCGTCGATATGATAATTGACGGACAGCCGCTGAGACAGCCTGGCCCCGCGACCTTCGTGGTGCTCCGACAGGAAACCGTAGTTGATGCCCCAGCGGGGTGCCGGTCGCCATTGCTCGTTGGCGAAAATAAAAAACGTGTTGTCGTCCAGGTAGTCGTCCCGCTGGAACTCGTCGGGGGCCCTGATCCGCGTCAAGCGGTACCCGATGCCCCACAGGAGCTGGTGATTTCGGTTGGGCAGCAAGCCGTGTTCGAACTCCAGGTCGATACGCTGGAAGGTGCGCTTGCCCGCCTCGTCTTCCAGCAGCCGGTCCCCGACGCCATACCGCTGGAACAGCTCGGCGGGCGTCAGGTCCGCGTAGTCGGAGAGGGTGGTGGTCCGGCTCAGGTCGTAGCTCGCCGCTTCGCCGGACGCGCGAAGCGATAATTGCTGGCTCCCGAGATTCCGGGTCCAGCGGGTGTGCAGCCAACCGTTTTGTACCACCTCATCGGCAAAATCCTCGGGCCGGTCTCCGTCCCCGTACCCGAAATTTCCGTCACTGTAGCCGACCTCCCAGTCCAGTGTGTCGGAGAGGGTGGGGGTATGGGTTCCCTGGAGCGCAACGTGGGCGATCTGGGACTGGTCGTCGAGACCGGCGAAACCGGTATTCTCCTTGTATCCTCCCCGAAGCAGGGCGCTGTCGGTTCCCAGTGCGAGGCTTTTCCGGAAACCGATGTTGCGTGTCTGCCAGTCGCCCACCGTGACCCGGGTTTCGGTTCCTGCAACGCTCACGGGGTTTCGGGTGACGATATTGATGGCTCCCTGGGCGGCATTGGCCCCGTAGGCGGGAATGTTCGAGCCGCGCACCACTTCGACGAGGGCGATATCGTCGGGCGTCAACCCCAGCGATTCCCAGGAGACCGAGGAATTGATGGGCGTGTAGACAGTGCGGCCGTCCACCCGGATTTCCAGACGCCGGGGATAGCGATTGCTCTGGCCGTGCTGGGTGACGCCGTAGACGGCGGCATTGGCCCTGAACACCTGGAGTCCCGGTGCCATTTTGAGGATTTCCGCGATATTGAAGACAGGGAGTCGACTGATCAGGTCGTGGTCGATGATGGTCACCGAGGACGGGCTCTCGGTGAGGGAAAGGTGTTGCCGGGTGGCGGAAACGGTGGCGGGAATGCGGAACGGATCCTGGTCGCTTCCTGTGTAACCAGGCTCTGAATGGCTGTCGATACCGGGCAGTGCAGCGGCGATGACGACAAGGAGATCGCACAAAGATCGCGGCCGGGCGGGCCAGAGGCGGAGGAGAAGCCGAAAAGGTGACATCCCTGTTTTGTTCCGTTCCAGGTGTGTACAGGTATTCTACGGTAACCCGCTACGCCTGGGCGAGTCCGGGCGGGGAATTAAATGTGCAGGCGTTTGACGTCGGGGTCGGGGAGTGCGCCTTCCCAGAGACTGTCGAAGTCGACACTCAGTCGCCGGGCTTCCAGGGGGGTATAACGGCAGTAATAGCCCCGATAGCGCTCCGGGTCCTGAATGTAGAGAATGCTTTGGCCGTCACCCACCATAAACTCCGTATGCAGGGTTTCGCTTTCCGGTGAAAGCGTGCGCAACTGGATGCTGCTGGTCAATCGGTGGTAGGTGGCCACCAGGCGGTGATATATGCCGATCAGGGGCGCGCTGTCCCGCACCAGGAGCAGGACCCTGGCGCCGGGGTGTCCTGTCGCCAGTTGGAATATCGCGTCGCAGAAAGCGCTATTGTCATAGACGGCGGGGTCCAGGCTGTGGCTGAACAGGCGCAGAATTCGATGACTGTCCCGGACCAGGACTTCGGCCTGTCGGGCGAACGCCGCCGGGGTTGACAGTTGCACCCGTTCCCGGTCCTCGTCTTGCACCGGCGGAGGTGGTTCATGGGGCCGGAAATAGGCGAAGCGCGATAGATCCATCCGCATTCGCCGGTGGGGCAGGCCCGCGTCCTGGAAAGCGTCTCCCTCTACTTCGAATCCCGCATTCTGGTAGAAGGGAATTGCCTGCTCCTGGGCGTCAAGTATTAACTCCCGGATACCGTTGCGCACCGCGTGGTTGATGATCGCCCGTATCAGGCCCGAGCCCACGCCCCGGTCCCGGTATCGCTCCAGTACCGCCATGCGGCCCAGCTTGTTGCCTACCAGCCGGGCACAGCCCATGGCCTTGTTGCCCCGTCCCCAGGCGAGCCAGTGAATGGCGTCCGGATCCTGTTCATCCACTTCCTCATCCAGGGGGACACCCTGTTCCTCGACAAAGACACGGTGCCGGATCGAGGACAGGGTGTTGGCGTCTGTTTGCCAGTCGGTCTGCTCCACGTCGATGGGAAAGAAGTCGATGCCGTCTCTGTCGCTGGCCATGGTCCCGCTCCGTATTCCTCGGAATTGCCGAGAGTCCGTTATACCATGTTCTTTTTATTGACCATAGGGACGAACAGTTATGCGGCACATGCGTTTCCGGGCCTGTTTTATCGTTGCGATCATGGTCGCGGTTACAGCCAGGGGCGAAGACCAGCCCATTATCCAGTACGGGGATCGCTTTCATCCGCAGATCGGCTATGGTGGCATGGTGGTTTCCCAGGAGGCCCTGGCAAGCCAGGTGGGCGCGGACATTCTCGCGCAGGGGGGCAATGCCGTGGATGCCGCAGTGGCCACCGGGTTTGCCCTGGCGGTGACCCTGCCTCAGGCGGGCAATATCGGCGGCGGCGGCTTCATGATGATTCACCTGGCCGAAGCAGGTCGCACCCTCGCCCTCGACTACCGGGAGATGGCACCGGGCGCGGCTCACCGCGACCTGTTCCTTGACGACCAGGGCAGGGCGGACCCGCAGAAATCCCGTTTCAGTGCCTTGTCGTCCGGGGTCCCGGGAACTGTCGCCGGACTTGTCCATGCTCAGCACAAGTACGGGCGGCTGGGGCTGGAGGCTGTTATGGCGCCGGCAATCCGGCTGGCGGAGGAAGGGTTCCGTGTGGATTTTCCCCTCTACTGGTCCCTTAAGCGGGCCAGGGAGCGGCTGAGTAGACATCCGGCAGCTCGCGAATATTTCCTCGCAGCAGACGGTTCGGCCCCGGAAACGGGCACTCTATGGCGGCAGCCGGATTTGGCCCGTACGCTCAAGCGGATCGCCGGCACGGCGGGCAGGGACTTTTATGAGGGCGAAACCGCCCGGCTGATCGTCGAGGAAATGAGCAGACAGGGTGGGCTCATCACACTGCAGGACCTGAAAAACTACCAGGTGTTCGAGCGTCATCCTGTCTCCGGCACGTACCGGGGTTATGAGGTGGTTTCCATGCCGCCGCCATCGTCCGGGGGTGTCCATCTCGTGCAGATGCTCAATATCCTGGAAGGCTGGGACCTGGCGTCGTTGGGGCACAACAGCGCCGCCTACCTCCACCGGTTGGTGGAAGCAATGCGCCGGGCCTATGCCGACCGGAGTCAATATCTGGGCGATCCGGATTTCGTGGATGTGCCGGTGATGGCACTTACCGATAAATCCTACGCGGCGACACTGCGCAGACACATTTCCCTGGACAAGGCCACGCCGTCGTCCGAAGTCGCTCCCGGGCTCGCTGTGCCGAAGGAAGGCCGGCAGACCACGCATTTCGCCACCTGGGATGAAGACGGCAATGTGGTCAGCAACACCTACACGCTTAATTTCTCCTATGGCAACGGCATCGCCGTATCCGGTGCGGGTTTTCTGCTCAACAACGAAATGGACGACTTTTCCGCCAAGCCCGGTGTGCCGAACGCCTATGGGTTGATCGGCGCCGAGGCCAATGCCATCGAGCCTCGCAAGCGGCCTCTGTCCTCCATGACGCCGGCGATCGTCCTGAAAGACGGACAGCCGGTGCTGGCCACGGGCAGTCCCGGCGGCAGCCGCATCATCACTGCGGTGTTGCAAATGGTGCTCAACCATATCGATTTTGACATGAACCTGGCCGAGGCCACGGCGGCGCCCCGGGTCCACCATCAGTGGTTGCCCGACGAGGTATCCGTGGAAAAGGGTATCAGCCCGGATACCGTAAAATTGCTCGAAGCCATGGGCCACAAGGTGGAAATCACCCCCTGGGTTATCGGCAGAACCCAGTCATTGAGTCGGGAGGATGACGTTTTTCTGGGAGTTACGGATTTCCGGTGGCCGGGAGGTGCGGCGGTTAGCCCCAGATAATCCACGGCGATCAGGATGACAGTTTGAGGCCCACCGACAACACCTCGTCGCCGGCCATTTCCCGCACGGTGAGTCGGATCGGCCCCAAAGCGACACGATCGCCGATCACCAGGTGGCGGGCCTTGCCTTTGCGGATCAGGTCCGCGACTGTACCTTCCAGTTGCGTTGGCGAAAGGTCGAGTCCGTAGGCCGAGGCCAGGTCCGCGCCGGGAGAATCGCCGCGCAGGACGAACTCCCCGAAAAACCTGCTGGCGGCAAGCTCACCGCGACGGCGATGTTCGCTGAAGTAGTCGGCGATAGTGTCCGACTGTCCCGGCTCCGCCAGCAGCCAGACCTGATCGTCCACCTGAAAGTGGAGAGCATCCCTGGCATAGAGCCGCTTGCCGCTGCGAACGACCTGAACCAGTTCCGGCTCTCCGGCCATTCGGCTTTTCAATTGCGCCGGATTTTTGCCCACCGCGGGCGAGTCCTCTTCGACCCGAAATGCCAGCAGCTCGATAAAGTTGTCGCGGCTGATCCACAGCTCCCGGGAGTCCAGGGGTTTTGCCTTGTCGGGTACAATCACTTTCAGTTTGCGGGCCAAAATGGAAATGGTGGACCCCTGGATCAACAGGGAGGTGAGTACCACTACGAAGGTGACATCGAACAGCAGTGCGGAATCCGGCAGGCCCCTCATTGTCGGGAAAATCGCCAGGACAATCGGTACTGCCCCCCGCAGTCCCACCCAGGACACATAGGTGATTTCCCGCTTGGAAAAGCGGAACGGCAGGAGGCTGGTGGTAACCGCCAGGGGGCGGGCGATAAACATCACAAAGGCGGCGATGGTGATGGCGGCAAGGGAATATTCCAGCAAGTGAGAAGGCGTTACCAGCAGCCCGAGTATCAGGAACAGGCCGGCCTGGGCCAGCCAGGCCAGTCCGTCCATGACCCGCTTGACGTGTTCCGCCACCCTTGCCCGGCGATTGCCGACAATAAGGCCGGCGAGATAAATGGCGAGAAAACCACTGCCGCCGATCAGGTTGACGGCGCCGAAAAGGACAAGTCCCCCAGAGGTGACCAGCAGCGCGTACAGGCCGTCCGCCAGGCGCATCCTGCCGATGGAGGCGGATAGCAGCCGACCGCCGGCCAGCCCCGCCACGGCGCCAATGCCGAATTGCTGAACCAGCATCAGCAATGCCGCCACTACGCCGCCGGACTGTTCGCCGCTGAGGATGACTTCCAGGAAAAGCAGCACCAGGAAAATGGCCATGGGGTCGTTGGCGCCGGATTCGATTTCCAGTGTGGCGCCTACCCTCTCGTTGAGCTGGATGCCGCTTTGTCTTAGCAGATTGAATACCGCCGCCGCATCGGTGGAACCGACGATGGAGCCCAGCAGCAGGCCCAGGCGCCAGTCGATATCGAGAAGCCAGGCGATAAAGACACCGGTGCTGGCGGCGGTCACCAGAACGCCCCAGGTGGCCAGCACGCCTGCCGGTCCGAGGCCGGCCCGGAAAGTGTCCATCCGCGTGCGCAGACCGCCGTCCAGCAGTATGACGGCGAGAGCCAGGTTGCTCACCAGAAAGGCGGTTTCGAAATCGTCGAACTGTATGCCGCCTATACCATCCTCGCCGGCGAGCATACCAATGACGAGAAAAAGCAGCAGCAGGGGGAATCCCAGGCGGGCCGACAGCGTATTGACGAGAATGCCGATCAGAAAGAGCAGGCCGCCGAGAAAGATAATGGTGTTGGTTTCCAGCATTTCAGAATCCGCTCAATAGCCGGGGAATCCGTCTTGTACAAGCCCCTTTTCGGCTGTAAAGCTGCTGCATTGTCCGTCCCTAAAAGCGTTAGCGACTTCAAGGATACGTGATGGTGAAGTCGTTGGGCAGACTTTCCGGCCCGGTTTTAAAGGCGGAAGGACGGAGACCAGGACTGTGGGCCGGACTTCAGTTCGATGAACGGACCGGCCTGGGACAGCATGTCCAGGCGTTTGCAGGGCTCGGCCGTTTCAGAATCGTCCGTGGAAATCAGCTGCAAACCGACCCGCAACTGGGCGGCGCAAGGCGTGTGCCCCTTGGGCTTTATCAAGGCACGAGCGACAGTGAGTGGGGTGACTCTCATCACTGGGTGACTATAATATAAATTTGGGTATGTCTGTCCCGGCAATTACGATGATTGCCGCGCAATAACAATTACAGGAGGTTTCATGAGTGACTCGCAAGTGGACAAAATCTATCAATCCGTGGCGAAAGAACGTCAACGCACCGACTATCCCGCGTCGTTTCCTGTCCTGCCCCCGGTGCCATCCGCGCGCTACTGCAGCCAGGCGCTTTACGATCTTGAAATGGAGCATGTCTGGAAGAAATCCTGGTTGCGTGCCGGCCATATCAGCGAACTGCCAAAGGACGGCTCGTACAAGTTATTCGAGCAGTTGGGGCTTTCCATCATTATCAGCCGGGGCGTAGACGGGCAGGTTCGTGCCTTTCACAATATTTGCCGGCACCGGGGCTCGCCACTGGTGATCAACACACAGGGGACGGCGCGCCGGTTCGTATGTCCTTATCATGCCTGGGGCTACAATACCCGGGGCAAACTGGACTCTGTCCCGGAGGAACGCAACTTCCCCTGCCTGGACAAGGACAAGAATGGCCTGTTGCCGGTGTTGTGCGCCGTTAAGCGGGGGGTGATTTATATCAATCTGGACGATGATGCCCAACCCCTGGAAGACTATCTGGCGTTCGAAGATCGGGAGATTGGTGACTTCCCCCTGGAAGAGATGGAGGTCAAGCATGTGGTGCAGGTCGAGATGGACTGCAATTGGAAAACGGCGCTGGATAACTTTCTCGAAATCTACCATGTCAGCACGGTGCACACGAAAACCATAGCACCCTACCTGGATTCCAAGAGCAACATCATCGACCTGTACAAGCAGGGCCACGCGCGGCTGGCCACCGCCAAGCGGGGCCAGAGCATCTTCCAGTCCGAGAAGACGGCTTCCGAGACCCTCGGGGCTATTTTCAAGGACCATAATATCGCCGTGCTGCGCTTTCCCAATAACTTCACCGCCATTGACCCCATGGGTTTTGCCTGGCAAACCTGGTGGCCGGCCGGTTTGAACAAAACGGTGATGGAAGTGTCGGTCATGGGCTGGCCCGGTGACAGCGATGAAGACAAGGCTTTCTGGGCGGGAATGAAACAACAGATTCTCGATATCGCCGCGGAGGATCAGTACCTGTTCGCCCCGATTCAACGGTCCCTGAACAGCGGGCTGTTGCCGACGGTGACCATGGGCTATCAGGAGCGTGTACTGTACTGGTACCAGGAACAGATCGACCGGCTGATTGGCGTCGATAAGGTTCCAGAACATCTGCGCATCCAGCAGGTGTTGTCGGATCATGTTTCCGATTGACGCGGGGCAAGGTCCGGGAGCGGTATTGAATCCCCCCGACTCCATTTACACAACGCCATAAACAGGCTATCGACAATCCTGCGGTTGTCGTCGCCGGGGTGATTTCACGGGCGCCGTGTGGGCCGGGTGGACGGGTTCAAGATCACTTCGACTTGCCCAACCGGCTAAAGAACGGGGGCAACGCGGTGCCGACACTGGCGTGGGAAACAGAATGGGTCGTTGCCAGGGAGCGGAAGGGGGCCGATAAGCCACGCCCCCGGACCCGGGCCGGCCAGTGAAGGCTCAGCCTCCGTGTTCAGGTCTCGGTATTTCGATGCCGTTTTCGAACAGTCGAGAGGGCTTGCCGGATAGCCAGGCCCGCCGACGCTGGGCGGGCTCATCGGCATCGAGGTCCGGATACCTGGGCGCGGTCATGTAGCTCGCGAACCACTCTCCCAAAAGCGTCTCGTCATCGAGTATACGGTAAAGCACCTTTCGGGCTTCGCGGATAAAGGCCGGGTCGATGGTGTCGCTGGCCATGTCGGGGGTCAGCGGCGGGTCCCGGTAGTCCAGGTCGATATCCCGGCTGGCCAGCTCCGTGGCCAGGTCGGAAAGCATTTCTGTCCCAGTCGGTGCCCGGAAACCCACGGAATAGGTCATGCACTCGCCCACGGCCTCGCCCAGGTGAGCGACGCGTGGCGGGAGGTAGAGAATATCGCCCGGTTCGAGGATGTATTCAGCCGTGGCTTGAAAGTCGGCGAGTATTTTCAGGGGTGTTCCCTCAAGCAGGGGCGATGTCTCATCACAGGAAGGACCAACCTGCCAGCGTCGCTTGCCGCTGCCCTGGACCAGGAAAACGTCGTAATGGTCGAAATGGGGGCCCACACCGCCGCGGTCGTTGGCGTAGCTGACCATGATGTCGTCGATGCGCCAGCGGGGCAGAAAGTCGAATTCGTCGATCAGGGCGCGGACCTCCGGTAGCCAAAGATCCACCGCCTGCACCAGCAGTGTCCACGGAGAATCGTCCGGCAACCTCCGGAAGTCCGCCTCACCGAACGGGCCGTGGTGCAATTCCCAGGGGCCGTCAAAACCTTGCTCCATGACGATGCGCGATTCCACGTCTTCCTCGAGGGCAAGGCCCGCCAGTTCGTCGCCGTCCAGGGGGGAGTGAAAGCCGGGCAACCCCTGGCGGATCAGCAGCGGTTTGCGCTGCCAGTAATCCCGCAGGAATTGCTCGGCGTCGATGCCTTCGGGGAATCGGATCATGGCTTACCGGATCTTTTTCGCCTGGTCGGCGGCATTGCCGGTGTAGGTGGCCGGCGTGAGGGCTTTCAGGTTGTTTTTGGCGGCTTCGGGGATGGCCAGGTTATCGATAAAGTCCTGCATCTTTTCCCGGGTGATACCCTGGCCCCGGGTGAGTTCCTTGAGTTTTTCGTAGGGCTTTTCGATATTGTAGCGGCGCATGACGGTTTGCACGGGCTCGGCCAGTACCTCCCAGGCCTGGTCGAGGTCGGCGGCGATGCGTTCCCGGTTGAGCTCCAGTTTGCCCATGCCCTTGAGGGTGGCCTCATAGGCAATCAGGCTGTAGCCGAAACCCACACCCATGTTGCGCAATACCGTTGAGTCCGTCAGGTCCCGCTGCCAGCGGGAAATGGGCAGCTTCTGGGCCAGGTGGGTGAACACGGCATTGGCGATACCCAGGTTGCCCTCGGAGTTCTCGAAGTCGATGGGGTTGACCTTGTGGGGCATGGTGGAGGAGCCCACCTCGCCGGCCACGGTTTTCTGCTTGAAGTAACCCAGGGAAATATAGCCCCAGATATCCCGGTCGAAATCGATGAGGATGGTGTTGAGCCGGGCAATGGCGTCGAACAGTTCGGCAATGCAGTCATGGGGCTCGATCTGGGTGGTGTAGGGGTTCCATGTCAGCCCCAGCTCGCCGATGAATACCCGGGCGTTGTCCTGCCAGTCGATTTCCGGGTAGGCGGACAGGTGGGCATTGTAGTTGCCCACGGCGCCGTTGAATTTGCCCAGCAGCGCTACCTGCCGGATCTGTTCGATCTGCCGCTGCAGACGGTAGGCGACATTGGCCAGTTCCTTGCCCACTGTGGTGGGGGAGGCGGTCTGGCCGTGAGTGCGCGACAGCATAGGCACTTCGGCAAATTCCACCGCCATGCGGGCGATGCCGTCGTGGATTTTCCCGACCGCGGGCAGCAGCACGTCGTCACGCCCCTGGCGCAGCATCAGGCCATGGGCGGTGTTGTTGATGTCCTCGGACGTGCAGGCGAAGTGGACGAATTCGCTCACCGCTTCCAGTTCCGTGTTGCCGGCGATCTTTTCCTTGAGGAAGTATTCCACCGCCTTGACGTCGTGGTTGGTGGTGCGCTCGATGTCCTTGATACGCTGGGCATCCGCTTCGGAAAAACGGCTGACGATCGCCTCGAGGACGCTGTTGGCGTCGTCGCTGAAAGCCGGCACTTCGGCAATTCCCGGATGCTGTGCCAGGCGCTGCAGCCAGCGTACTTCCACCTCCACCCGGGCGCGGATGAGGCCGAATTCGCTGAATATTTCCCGCAGGGGGCTGGTTTTATTGCCGTAGCGGCCGTCGATGGGGGAGATCGCGGTGAGCGGCGAAAGATCCATGAGAGTCTGCCTTTGCGCTTGTTGCCGATGGGAGGCGGCGAATTCTAACCGAAACGGGCGGGCATTTCAGGTGCTCGGGCCGTTGTGCTGGCCGCCCCTACAGCGAACGGCGCAGATCCCGGACACCGTCGAGGATATCGCCGCGGTTGAAAATCAGGTGTCGGCGCCTGCCGCCCAGTTGGTGCCAGAGTATCGCCGAGCGGATCCCTGCAAATAACAGGCAACGGATGCGGTTGGCAATGTCAGGCTGTTGCAGGTGTTCGGCCAGCCCCTTAACCTGGATCCGAAAACGAAGCGTGCTGATGGTCTGCTGGTAGAGATCGGCCAGGTTGGCAATGACATTGGTATGGGTTTCGTTAAAGTGTTCCGCCTGCCGGCGCGCTCCCTCGATTCCCTTGCCGATCCTGTCCAGCATGGCCTTATTGGCCATTACCTTTTTCTCGAGATAGAGCACCCCCAGCACGTAGCGCAGGCTTTCCGGCTGGCGGCGACTCCTCGAATTGCCGAAGATATCGGCCATGGCCTCGAACCCCACGGCCAATCCGCTGGTACCGTCGAAAACAGCGTCCACGGAGGTAGGGTTTTGCTGGAACAGGCTGTGTATGCAGGTGGCGAACGCCCGGCTGTCGCAATTGCCCAGGCGGCCCAGACTGTCCACCAGGTGGCAGGCCTGAAACACGCCGCCCAGGGCGATCAGTTGATCACGACTGGGTCGGGAAAAGAGCATCCGACGCCTCCCTCTGGTGCTGCCGGCTTTCCCGGTGTTCGATAACGCCGCCGCCCAGGCAGATGTCGCCGTCGTAAAAAACCACCGACTGGCCGGGCGTTATGGCCCGCTGCGGTTGGTCAAACTCGACGCGGAAAACGCCGTTTTCGTGGCGGATCACCGTGCAGTCCTGATCAGGCTGGCGGTAGCGGGTCTTGGCCCGGCAGCGGAAAAGGGACTCGGCGGGGTCGCCGTTGATCCAGTGAACGTCCGAGGTGGTGAGAGCATTGGCATAGAGTAGGGGATGGTCGCCCTGCACCGCGATAAGCACATTGCGTTCCAGGTCCTTGTCGGCCACGTACCAGGGAGCCTCGGAAGCGCCCCGGACGCCGCCGATACCCAGCCCTTGTCTCTGGCCCAACGTGTAATACATGAGGCCGGCATGTTCGCCAATCGCCTCGCCCTCCGGTGTTTCCACCGTGCCGGGCCGGGCCGGCAGGTATTGCTGGAGGAAGTCCCTGAAACGCCGTTCGCCAATAAAACAGATGCCGGTGCTGTCCTTCTTGTCGTGGGTGACGAGGTGGTGGCGTTCGGCGATGCGGCGGACCTCGCCTTTCTTCAGATCCCCCAGCGGAAACAGGGTTCTGGCCAGGGCGTCCTCTTCCACCGCGTGAAGAAAATAGCTTTGATCCTTGTTGGGGTCGACACCCTTGAGCAGATAGGTGTGCCCGTCCCGGTCGAGGCGGCGCACGTAGTGGCCCGTGGCGATGAGATCCGCACCCAGTAATTCGGCATATTCCAGGAACACCTTGAACTTGATTTCCCGGTTGCAGAGGATATCCGGGTTGGGCGTGCGGCCGGCCCGGTATTCCGCGAGAAAATGTTCGAAGACATTGTTCCAGTATTCGGCGGCAAAATTGGCGGTGTGCAGTTCGATATCCAGTCTGGCGCACACCTTTTCGGCGTCCGCGAGATCTTCCTTCGCCGTGCAATACTCCGTGCCGTCGTCCTCGTCCCAGTTTTTCATGAACAGGCCGGCCACCCGGTAGCCCTGCTCCTTGAGCAGCAGGGCGGAGACCGAGGAATCCACGCCACCGGACATGCCGACAATGACTTTGGGCTTGTTCATCAGTCCCTGGTCCCGGAAAAGTTTTTAATCATATCCAGAGGATAGATGGGGCCGGCGAGGAAATTCTCAACCGTGGCCAGGACCATGGGGCTCCGCAACCGGTCGGCATGGCCGGCGATAGTGTCAGGATCCCACCAGACAGTGCCGATGATCCCGGCATCGAGCTTGCCCTCGGTCTGCTCGGCGAGGGGTTCGGCACAAAAGTTCATCCGGTAATAGGTTTCGCCGTTGTGGGGAGACCTGTACGTGGCGATTCCCAGAAACCCGGTCAGCTCGACGCGCCAGCGGGTTTCCTCGAGCACTTCGCGCAGGGCCGCCTGCTCGAGAGTTTCGCCGGGTTCCACGTGACCGGCAGGCTGGTTGACGACCTCGCGGCCGGTTTCGCCCCGCTCCCTCACCAACAGAAAGCGACCGTCGCGGTGGATGACGGTGGCCACCGTGAGATGAATAATGCCTGGCATGTCGTCAGCGGGACCTCTTGCGGGCGGGGCGTTTCGGGGGGCGCCCATTGTCCCCGGGGGCGTGTACTTGTTCAACCCTGTATTCGCCCGGCTGGAGGTCGCCGAGGCTCCAGTTGCCTATGCGGACTCTCACCAGCCGAAGGGTAGGCAGACCCACGGCGGCGGTCATGCGGCGTACCTGCCGGTTGCGTCCTTCGGTGATGGTCAATTCCAGCCAGCGGGTGGGAATCGACTGCCGTTCGCGGATCGGGGGTATCCGGGGCCACAGGTCGGGCTCGGCAATCACCGAGACCCTGGCGGGTCGGGTTTTCCCGTCCTTGAGCACGACACCGTCGGCCAGGCGCTTCAGTTGATCGGGGCTCGCGTCCCCCTCCACCTGGACCCAATAGGTCTTGGGCAGCTTGTAACGCGGTTGACTGATACGCGCCTGTAGGCGGCCGTCGTCGGTAAGAAGCAGAAGTCCCTCGGAGTCGGCGTCCAGCCGGCCCGCGGGATAGACGCCCGGCAGTTCGATGCGGCTGGCCAGGGTGGTATGGCGGTCGCCGCCGGTAAACTGTGAGAGCATGCCGCACGGCTTGTTGAACAGGACAATTCGGCTCATGGCGGTGTTCCTTGGAGTCGGGCGTCATTAGATCGTCGTGTCGGTTCGTGCTAGAATCGCGTCGTTTCGGGTGCCTGTTGTACACGGTGGCGGCGCCTTTGCCAAGGAAACCGACGCGCGGTTTCCTGCCCGCTCACCGGAGTCCCCGGAGGCTGGCGTTGCCCCCGTCCAAGTCTATCTCTACCACAGCGCACTGAATAACCGAGGCCACGACCTCCGATTAATGGCGTGCCCCGGCCGGCTTCATGCGGGCGAGTTGACAATGCCCGGCATGCGGCGAAAGCCCGGCCCCGGATTCGACCATGCGATATTCCAGCAATGCAAAGGAAGACAAGATGACATCGAAGACCTACAAGATTGTTTATACCGAGACGGATGAAGCTCCCGCGCTGGCCACCTACTCTTTCCTGCCTATTGTCAGGGCCTTTACCGAGTCCTCCGGCATTGAATTCGAGTCCAAGGACATCTCGCTGTCGGGGCGGATTCTTGCGAACTTCCCCGATTACCTCACCGATGAGCAGAAAGCATCCGATGCCCTGGCCGAACTCGGCCAACTTGTCAAAAAACCCGAAGCCAATATCATCAAGCTCCCCAATATCAGTGCCTCCATCCCCCAGCTCGACCGCGCCGTCAAGGAACTGCAGGCCAAGGGTTACAAACTCCCTGATTACCCCTACGAACCCAAAACAGACGAGGAAAGGGAAATCCGGGCCCGCTATGGCAAGGTGCTGGGCAGCGCCGTGAACCCTGTCCTTCGCGAGGGCAATTCCGACCGTCGCGCCCCCGCCTCGGTGAAGCAATACGCGCGCAAGAATCCCCACAGGATGGGCGAATGGTCTTCTAACTCCAAATCCCACGTAGCCCATATGGATGGCGGCGATTTTTACGGCAGCGAAAAATCAGTGACCGTACCCGCCGCCACCAAGGTGCGCATTGAACTGGAAGAGCAGGGCGGCAGTACGCGAGTACTCAAGGAGGGCCTGTCCCTGCTCGACGGCGAGGTGATCGACGCCGCTGTCATGGGTAAGGCGGCCCTGAGCGAGTTCCTGGAGGCCCAGCTCCGCGAGGCGAAATCCCAGGGCGTGCTCTTTTCCATCCACCTCAAGGCCACCATGATGAAGATATCGGACCCGATCATCTTCGGTCACGCGGTCAAGGCCTACTTCCGGGATGTTTTCGATAAACACGCCGCCACGTTTGAAAAGCTGGGTATCAATGCCAACAACGGTCTCGGCGACATCTACGCCAAGATTGGCGACCTGCCCGATGCCGAGCGCAAGACCATCGAGGCGGATATCCAGGCTTGTTACGACAGTGGGCCGCGCCTGGCCATGGTCAATTCCGACAAGGGCATCACCAACCTGCACGTGCCCAGCGATATCATTATTGATGCCTCCATGCCGCCCATGATTCGGGATTCCGGTAAAATGTGGGGCCCGGACGGCGAGTTGGAGGACACCAAGGCGGTGATCCCCGACCGTTGCTACGCAGGGTTCTACCAGGCGGTGATCGACGACTGCAAGGCCAATGGCGCTTTCGATCCCACTACCATGGGCAGTGTTTCCAATGTCGGCCTTATGGCCCAGAAGGCGGAGGAGTACGGCTCCCACGACAAGACCTTCGAGGTGCCGGCCGCGGGCAGGATGCGGGTGGTGGATGCGTCGGGCCAGTGCCTGCTGGAACAGGACGTGGAATCCGGCGATATATGGCGCATGTGCCAGACCAAGGACGAACCGGTTCGCGACTGGGTCAAGCTTGCGGTCAGTCGCGCCCGGGCCAGCGGTGATCCCGCGGTGTTTTGGCTGGACGAGAAGCGGGCCCACGACGCCCAGTTGATCGAAAAGGTCAACCGCTACCTGGCCGAGCTGGATACAGACGGGCTGGAGATTCACATCATGCCGCCGGTGGAAGCGACCCGGTTTTCGCTGGCGCGGATCAGGGATGGCAAAAACACGATTTCAGTGACCGGCAACGTCCTTCGGGATTACCTCACCGACCTGTTTCCCATTCTCGAGGTGGGCACCAGTGCCAAGATGTTGTCCATCGTGCCTCTGATCAATGGCGGTGGCCTGTTCGAGACCGGTGCCGGTGGTTCGGCGCCCAAACACGTTCAGCAATTTCTCGAGGAAAACCACCTGCGCTGGGATTCCCTCGGGGAATTCCTGGCCCTGTCGGCTTCCCTGGAGCATTTCAGTGACGCGGCCGGTAACACCAGGGCCAAGGTCTTCGCGACAACCCTGGATAAGGCCAATGCCAAATTCCTCGACAACGGCAAATCCCCTTCTCGCAAAGTGGGCGAACTGGATAACCGGGGCAGCCACTTCTACCTGGCGCTTTACTGGGCCCAGGCACTGGCAGAGCAGGGCGAGGACGCCGAGCTTAGCGCGCGCTTTGCGGAACTGGCCAAAGAATTGGAGGCCAGCGAACGGCAAATTGTCGATGAGCTCAACGGGGTACAGGGCAGCCCGGTGGATATTGGCGGTTATTACCGTCCGGACATCAAGCTGGTTACCCGGGCCATGCGTCCCAGCGACACGCTCAACGGCATTCTCGATAAATTCGCCTGACGTCCTCGCTGGCAACGGGATCGAATCCCGCAGCCCCGGCTCATGCGCCGGGGCTCTTTATAGAGAGAGGTCGAGAAGGCTGGAAAACCGATCTTTGGCACAGGGGAATACATCACCGGAAGCTTAACGTCCCGGTGTGTTGGTGCCCGCACTTCCCTGGATGGGGGCGGGGGCTCAGCGGGCTATCGAGGGGTCGCTCTGGGAAGCGTTGACCGGCTGGTCGTCGCCGGCTGCCACGACCTCGCTGCGTACATTACCATCGCCCTGGTTTCCGCCGCTCTGGGGTTTGTCGCCAGGGACGATGTTGGTGGCATGCAGCCCTTTGTCGCCCTCGCTGACCTCGAAAGTGACCTCCTGGCCGGCTTTCAGGGTTTTGTAGCCTTCCATGCTGATCGCGGAATAGTGGGCAAAAATGTCATTGCTGCCATCCTGGGGAAGGATGAAACCGAACCCCTTGGCATTATTGAACCACTTTACAGTTCCCTTCGGCATAAACACTCTCCCGCCTCTGGTACTTTGTTATAGATTTCCGGGCTCATAGAGGCGCATATGGCCCGACTGGGCGCTACCGATGAGGTAGTCCAAGTCTTGTACTAATATCCGCATTTTAGTGCCAAGTCAAGGGTGAATTTGCAAAAAATTGCCCCCAAAACTCCTCGTTAGACGCTAAAATAGGAACCATGCGAGGATCAATGAATATTCCACCGGCGTATCCGGTGCAGGAGGTTGCGGGTAATCGTGTTACAGCTAATCCATGCGGCAGGTGATCCCTCATCCGGCGATCAGCCATCAAAAGATGCGGTTGTCGAGGAAGCGAAACCGCGCCTGAAAAAGCCGCCCCTGTACAAGGTAATAATGCTCAATGACGACTATACCCCCATGGAGTTTGTCGTCGATATTCTCCAGACCATCTTCGGTATGGATAGGGAGCTGGCAGTTCGTGTTATGCTGAAAGTACACACCGAGGGTCGGGCCGTATGCGGGGTCTTCACCCGGGATGTGGCCGAGACCAAGTCGACCCAGGTTGCCCAGTACGCCAGGGAAAATGAGCACCCCCTGGTCTGCGAAATTGAACCGGCGGACGACGGCGACAGTGATTAGGAGTCCACGACCATGTTGAGCCGAGATCTCGAGCTGACCCTGAATCAGGCTTTCAAGGGAGCCAGGGAAAAGCGCCATGAATTCATGACCGTGGAGCATCTGCTGCTGGCCCTGCTGGACAACGATTCGGCAGTGGAGGTGCTCAGGGCCTGTGGCGTGGATTTCGATACCCTGAGACAGGATCTCAATGAGTTTATTGATTCCACCACCCCGCTTATCCCCGAGGATGACCTGGAACGGGAAACCCAGCCGACCCTGGGATTCCAGCGGGTTCTGCAGCGCGCTGTCTTCCATGTCCAGTCTTCCGGCAAGAAGGAGGTCCAGGGCGCCAACGTGCTGGTGGCCATCTTCAGTGAACAGGAAAGCCAGGCCGTCTATTTTCTGCGCCTGCAGAATGTTGCCCGCATCGATGTGGTCAACTTTATTTCCCATGGTATCTCCAAATTCGTCGATCAGTCCGAGCACGGCCACGAAGGCGCTCAGCAGGGCGCCGCCGAGGGCGCCAATGCCGACAGCAGCGAACAGGGCTTTCTGGATCAGTTCACCACCAACCTGAACCAGCAGGCCCAGCGCGGCCTTATCGACCCCCTGGTGGGCCGGGCCGGCGAACTGGAAAGGGTCTGCCAGGTCCTTACCCGGCGGCGCAAGAACAATCCGTTGCTGGTGGG
>DGNJ01000093.1:0-753 GCA_002388905.1 Cellvibrionales bacterium UBA4495 | reverse complement strand
GGTCGAGGGCGACGTGCCGGAAGTCCTCAAGGAAAGCGTGGTCTACTCGCTGGACCTGGGCGCCCTGCTCGCGGGCACTAAATACCGGGGTGATTTCGAGAAACGCTTCAAGGGCCTGCTTGCCGAACTGGACGCGGAAGACCACGCGGTTCTCTTTATCGACGAGATACATACCATCATTGGCGCCGGTGCCGCCTCGGGGGGCGTTATGGACGCCTCCAACCTGCTCAAGCCTTTGCTGACCTCGGGCCGTATACGCTGCATCGGTTCCACCACCTACCATGAATACCGGGGTATTTTCGAAAAGGACCGCGCCCTGTCCCGGCGATTCCAGAAAATCGACGTGACCGAGCCCACGGTCGAGGAGACCGCCGAGATTCTCAAGGGCCTGAAATCCCGGTTCGAGGAACATCACGGCCTGCGCTTCACGGCACCGGCACTGAAGGCGGCAGCGGAACTTTCGGCCCGCCATATTACCGACCGCTTCCTGCCCGATAAGGCCATTGACGTGATCGACGAGGCGGGCGCCTATCAGCAGCTATTGCCACCGTCCAGGCGTAAGAAATCCATCGGCGTTCCCGACATCGAACAGATTGTCGCCAAGATCGCCCGGATTCCGCCGAAGAGTGTTTCTTCCTCTGACAAGGAGCAACTGAGAAATCTTGCCGGCCGGCTCAAGTTGGCGGTGTTTGGCCAGGACCGGGCCATCGATGCCCTGGATTCCGCCATAAAGCTGGCCCGGGCCGGCCTGCG
>DGNJ01000076.1 GCA_002388905.1 Cellvibrionales bacterium UBA4495 | reverse complement strand
GATATGGTGCTGGCGGTGGCTGTCGGGATTGGGCTGGCCGCTGCATTGTTTATCCGGCGAATGTCGTTGCTGACCCAGACGGACAAGGTCGAAACTGAAAACCATCCTACGGTCAAAGGGCTTCCAGCCGATACCGCGGTTTATGACATTAACGGTCCCCTGTTTTTCGGGGTTGCGGAAAAAGCACTCAGCTCGTTACACGTGGTGGACCAGAAAGTCAGAACGGTCATTGTCGATATGCACGATGTGCCAAGCATGGACGGCACTGCCATTGTCGCCCTCCAGTCACTGATTACGGAAATGAAGCGAAAGCGGGTCGGGCTGATTTTCCTTGGCATGCGCACGAGGATTATCGTTAAGCTGCGCCGTGCCGGTGTGAAAAAGGTGGCGGGTTCGCTGACCTACTGTCGAAACCTGGAACAGGCAAAGATCGTGGCCCTGCGCTGGCAGAAAGTACAGGCCGGACACTAAATCCCGGCACTGAGAAGAAGGGTTGTTCTCTACGCCCTGGCTGCGGGGGGGGGGCATAAATCCGGCTACCCCAGCCAGTCCTTGAAATTTCACGGGGAATCCCCAAGTTTTTCACGCAAACCCAACACAGGAGATATTGATACAACCCGCTAGACCGTTCGGAGGACATAATGAACGAGCCATTCGATCTTTATCCATCCCGTACCGGCAACCGGGAGTCCCTGCTCCCCCGTCTCGATCCCGTGGTCTACGAGGATCCCCGGTACAGTCACTCTGAATTCAGCCTCACCGAAGACCAGGTCGCCAGTTATGAGGAAAACGGTTTTCTGGTGATCCCCGACTACCTGCCCGAGCTGGTGTCGCCCCTCAATGAGGAAATCGATTCCCTCAAGGACCGCATGGCGGGGGCAGAGGAGTTGTATACGGAGCCGGACAGCAATGCGCTGCGCACCGTATTCAAGCCCTTTGCCCACAGCCGGCTGATCGACTCGGTCAGCCGGGACCCCCGCATCCTCCAGCCGGTAATGCAGTTGCTCGGCTCACAGGCCTACATCATGCAGTCCCGGATCAACGTCAAGCCCGCGTTTACCGGCAAGTCATTTCCCTGGCACTCGGATTTCGAGACCTGGCACGTGGAAGACGGCATGCCCCGGATGCGGGCGCTGACCGCCTGGATCATGCTCACCGAGAACACCGCCCACAACGGACCCCTCTATGTGGTTCCCGGTTCCCACAAGCGCTATATTTCCTGCGCCGGCAGGACCGGCAAGGACAATTACAAGACCTCCCTCAAGCGCCAGACCCTGGGTGTGCCGCGCCAGGAGACCATGCGCGAGGTCCTGGAGGATCACGATATCGTCGCCGTCGAGGGCAAGCCCGGCTCCCTGGTCATTCACGAGTGCAACCTGTTGCACGGCTCGCCGGACAATATCTCAGCCGACCCGCGCACCATCCTCATGTTTGTCTACAACAGTGTGCTCAACCGCCCGGTGGCGCCTTTTGGCGGGGTCGAACCGCGCCCCCATTATCTGAGCAATCCGGATACGGCGGCCCTGGAGCCCCTGGCGGCGCCACTCACCGAGGAAGACATCCGCTGGCTTGGTGCCGGTCCTGCGCCGGCCACGGCCCGGGTGGCCTGAGAACCCGGCGCTTTGCCGGCCTGCCTTCTCCCTCCAGGAGAGCAGGCTGGCGACAAATCCGGCATAATGCCGGGCCATGATTACCCTCGAAAACATTACCCTGCAGCGGGGCAGCAAGCGCCTGCTGGAAAATACCAGCGCCGTCATTCATCCCGGCCGGAAAATTGCCCTGGTGGGCGCCAATGGCGCCGGCAAGTCCAGCCTGTTCAGCCTCCTGCGGGGCGAACTCGAAGTGGACGCGGGCGTTCTGCGGGTGCCCGATCACTGGCGTATCGCCCATATGGCCCAGGAGGTCGAAGCCAGCGAACGCGCGGCACTCGACTTTGTTCTCGACGGCGATGCCGTTCTGCGCGAGCTGGAAGGGGCCATCGCCGGCGCCGAATCCCGGGATGACCACGACGAACTGGCCCGGCTTCACCAGGCTCTGGACGAGATCGACGGTTACACCGCACCCATCCGGGCCGAGCAGTTGCTGGAGGGGCTGGGCTTCTCGGCCCCGGAAAGAAAAGCCCCGGTCAGCGCTTTTTCCGGCGGTTGGCGCATTCGCCTCAGTCTCGCCCGGGCACTGATGTGTCCCTCCGACCTGTTGTTGCTGGACGAGCCCACCAACCACCTGGACATGGATGCCGCCCTCTGGCTTGAGCAGTGGCTGCAACGTTATCGCGGCACCCTGGTGCTGATCTCCCATGACCGCGACTTCATCGACAATGTCTGCGAGGAGATTTTCCACATCGAGCGGGGCAACCTGTACAGCTACCGGGGCAATTATTCGGCGTTCGAGCGGCAGCGCGCGGAATTCCTGGCCCGGCAGCAGGCCCTTCACGACAAGCAGCAGCGCCGGGTCCGGGAAATCCAGGCCTTTGTCGACCGGTTTCGGGCCAAGGCCACCAAGGCGAAGCAGGCCCAGAGCCGGCTAAAGGAACTGGAGCGGATGGAACTGCGGGCGCCCGCCCACGTGGACTCGCCCTTCGATTTCGCGTTCCCGCCCCCCGAGCGCACCAGCGATCCACTGCTTGCCATCAAGGGCGGCGTTGTCGGTTATCCGGACAAGCCCCTCCTGCGGGGCGTGGACCTGAGCCTTCACCCCGGCACCAGGCTGGCCCTGCTGGGGGCCAATGGCGCCGGCAAGTCGACACTGATCAAGACCCTGGCCGGCGAACTGCCGTTGCAGGGCGGCGAGCGTATCGAGGGGGAACACCTGGCCGCAGGCTATTTCAGCCAGCACCAGCTCGAGATGCTCGATGCCGACGCCAGCCCGGTACAGCACCTGCTGCGCCTGACGCCCGAGGCAACCGAACAGGCTGTCCGGGACTTCCTGGGCAGCTTCGATTTTCGCGGCGACATGGCCCTGGGCCCGGTCGCGCCCTTTTCGGGCGGTGAGAAGGCGCGTCTGGCCCTGGCCATTATTGTCTGGCTCAGGCCCAACCTGCTGTTGCTCGACGAGCCCACCAACCATCTGGACCTGGAAATGCGCCACGCCCTGACCCTGGCCCTCCAGGAATTCGAGGGGGCGGTGGTGCTGGTATCCCACGACCGTCACCTGCTGCGCAACACGGTGGATGACCTCCTGCTGGTGGACGCGGGCGCTGTCAGGCCCTTTGAGGGAAGTCTCGACGACTACACGCACTGGCTGTTGTCGCGCTTGCGCGACAGCGGCGGCGGCAATACAGTGGCCGGCAGCCAGGCGGATTCGGGTTCCCCGCGCAAGCAGCAGCGTCGGCAGTCGGCACAGCGCCGGCAGGAGCTGCGTCCCCTCCGGAAGGCCATCGCCAGCAACGAGGCTCGCATGGCCAGGCTCCACGACGCTCTCGCCAACATCGACAGCCGCCTGACTGACACGGCACTTTACCGCGACGAACACAGGGAAACGTTGCAGTCGCTCCTGCACGAGCAGGGGCAGCTCAAGCGGGAGCAGCAGTCGGTGGAAACCGAGTGGCTCGAGCTTTCCGAACGGCTGGAGGCGTTGGAGACCACCGCGGACTGACGGAACGATTGTCTGCGCGGCAGCTGTCTGTTTAAAAACGGTCGCGGCCGGGCCCGCACGTCCATGCGGCAGCCGCGAATCCGGGTATAATGGCCGGTATTCCCTCGCGGTTGGGAGCCGGCAAGGGCTGGCCTTCGGCGTTGTAGTATGAGAGAGCGTTGATGAAGCAGTACACCAAGAAACAAATCGATCAACTGGTGGAAATCCGGCGGCGGCTCAAGAGCGAACTGGGCGCCGCCATTCAGTTGGCGGATCCGGATCTTTTGGACCTCCTGATCGACTACTGGCCCAGGTCCCGGGATGCCATCACCCGCTCCCGAATCCGGGAGTTCATGGACGAGGTCGGTGGCGAGTGGCGCGAACGGCTCGACCGGGTGAGGGCGGCCGAAGAACGAAAAACCGGAAAACGGTCGCTGTTGTCGTGACAGCCGGCCGGGTGCGAAAAACACAATCCAGGCAAGGCGTCCCCTCACGTCGGCGGCGGGGAACCGCATACATTATTGCCGAAACAAGCAGGAACAGAAGACCATGCGCGACGAGACACCCAAAGACGAGACATTTAAAGAAAGTTCACTCCGCTACCACACCGACCCCCCGGCCGGAAAGCTGGCCATTCGCCCCACCAAGCCCCTGGCCAACAAACGGGACCTGTCCCGGGCCTATTCGCCCGGCGTGGCCTACGCCTGCGAACTGATTGAGCAGGATCCCAGGGAGGCGGCCAATGTCACGGCGCGCGGCAACCTGGTGGCGGTGATATCCAATGGCACCGCGGTGCTGGGGCTCGGCAACATCGGGCCGCTGGCGGCCAAGCCGGTGATGGAGGGGAAGGCCGTCCTGTTCAAGAAGTTCGCCAATATCGACGTTTTTGACGTGGAAGTGGACGAGACCGATGTCGATAAGCTGGTGGACATCATTGCCTCCCTGGAACCCACGTTCGGCGGTATCAACCTGGAGGATATCAAGGCCCCCGAGTGTTTCGACGTGGAGCGCAAATTGCGGGAGCGCATGAATATCCCCGTCTTCCACGACGACCAGCACGGCACCGCCATTGTGTCCGCCGCCGCCGTCTATAACGGCCTGCGCATCGTCGACAAGAAATTCGAGGAGATCAAGGTGGTGGTTTCCGGCGCCGGCGCCGCCAGTATCGCCTGTGTCGACCTGCTGGTGACCATGGGGCTGCGCAAGGAAAACGTACGCATGCTCGACCGCAATGGTGTCATCTACGCCGGTCGCCAGGAGAACATGAATCCCTGGAAGGAAGCCTACGCGGTGGATACCGCCGACCGCACCATCGACGACGCCATCGAGGGCGCCGACCTTTTCCTGGGGCTTTCGGGGCCGGGTGTTCTCAATGGCGAGATGATCAAGAAAATGGCCCGGGACCCGTTGATTCTGGCCATGTCCAACCCCATTCCCGAGATCATGCCCGAGGAGGCGCGGGCGGCGCGCCCCGACGCCATTCTCGCCACCGGCCGATCCGACTACCCCAACCAGGTCAATAATGTCCTGTGTTTCCCCTTTATCTTCCGGGGTGCCCTCGATTGCGGCGCCAGCACCATCAACGATGCCATGAAGAAGGCGTGCGTCAGGGCCATCGCCGACCTGGCCACCCGGGAAATCACCGAGGCGGTGGTTCATGCCTACGCGGGCGAGGAACTCAAGTTCGGCCCCGACTACCTGATTCCCAAGCCCTTCGATCCACGGCTGATCGAGGAAGTGCCCCTGGCCGTGGTCAAGGCGGCCATGGAGAGCGGCGTGGCCACCCGGCCCATCGCGGATATGGAAGCCTACCGGACCCGCCTGCACTCCTACGTCAGCGGCAGCCGGTTGTTCATGCAGCCCACCATTGAGCTGGCCCGGCGTAACCCGGCGCGCATCGCCTATGCGGAAGGGGAAAACGACGACGTCATCCTGGCCATGCAGGCGGTGGTGGACGAAAAGATCGCCAAGCCGGTATTGCTGGGCCGCCAGGCAGTCATCGAGCGCAAGATCCAGGAAATGGGCCTGCGCCTGGAACCGGGGGTGGATTTCGAGATATACAATTCCTACCAGGCCGACGACGACGGCAAGTACTGGCAGTACTACCACCAGCAGGTGGGGCGCTCCGGGATTTCCGTGGAAGGGGCGCAGAACGCCGTGCATTCCAACAATACCGTGCTGGCGGCCCTGATGGTCGCTCTCGGGGAAGCCGACGGCATGATCTGCGGCAAGGTGGGGCGTTTTGACGAACACCTGAAGGATATCTCCCAGATCATCCCCCCGACCCGGGAAAACGGCCAACTCTCCTCCGTATGTGCCCTGTTGCTGGAAGACGGGCCGTTATTTCTCGCGGATCCCTTCGTCAACGTCGACCCCAGCGAGGAGGAAATCGTCGCCATCGCCCGGGACGCCATCGAGTTCGTGAGCAAGGATTTCGATATCGAGCCCAAGGTGGCCCTGTTGTCCCACTCCAATTACGGGACCTACGAGGACGAATCCTCTCTCAAGATGAAGCGGGCGTCGGAACACCTGCGCCGGGAGTTGCCCGACGTGCAGATCGACGGGGAAATGCACGCGCTGTCGGCCCTGAACGCGGATCTGCGCGCCACCATTTTCCAGAACAACACCCTCGAGGGCCGGGCCAACCTGCTGATCATGCCCAACATGGATGCCGCCAGTATCGCCCTGGGCCTTATCCGGTCGGTGACCAACGCCCGGCTGGTGGGGCCTTTCCTCAAGGGCCTGGACCAGGCGGCACACATCCTGATTCCGTCGGTATCCGGGCGCGGCATCCTCAATATGAGCGCCCTTACCGTGGCCGATATCTACCGGCGCCGGCAGGAGGCCGGCAAGTAATCGCCGCCGGCCCGGTGAAGGGGCCGGTTGCCTATCCCGGCTGACCGGGTCGGCACGGTGCCGGGGTACCTGCTATCTTGATAGTCCGGCGTGGCGGATCGGAAGTTCCCGATGTCGTCGGCGCCGGCATTGTCGCGGATAGCAGGAGGACACCATGATCGAGCTTTACTACTGGCCCACCCCCAACGGTCACAAGATCACCATGATGCTCGAAGAAACGGGGCTGGCCTATCGGGTGGTGCCCGTTAATATTGCCCGGGGCGAGCAGTTCGAGCCGGATTTCCTGGCCATCTCCCCCAATAACAAGATGCCCGCGATGATCGATCGCGAACCCGGCGAAGGGAGCGGGCCGCTGTCGCTATTCGAGTCCGGCGCGATTCTCCAGTACCTGGCGGAAAAGAGCGGGCAGTTCCTGCCCGCCGATCGCTTTGGCAAATACGGGGTGCTCCAGTGGCTGTTCTGGCAGATGGCCCACCTGGGTCCCATGCTCGGCCAGCAGCACCACTTCCGCAATTACGCCCCGGAGCGGATCGAGTACGCGGTTGAGCGGTACCAGAAGGAAACCGAGCGGCTCTATGGCGTGCTCGAGGATCAGCTCGAGGGCCGGGATTTTATTGCCGTCGATTATTCCATCGCCGACATGGCCTGTTACCCCTGGGTGATGCCCGACCGCCAGGGTATCGATGCGGGCGAGTTCCCCAATATCGTCCGCTGGCAGGAGCGTATCCGTGCCCGGCCGGCGGTAAAGCGTGCCTACGCCGTGGCCGACGATATCAATGCGGAAGAAACCATTACCGAGGAATCGAAAAAGATTCTTTTCGGACAGGGGCGACGCCCACGGCGGTAAAGCCGGCGCCGCTCCGCGTTCCGTTTCCCATCGGGGACGCTATAGCCCACTGATTTTTATTGGATTTTCCTGTTCCAGGGTAAATCCCGTCGCCCATTGGTGACAGGTTTTCCCTGTCCCGTTCGCCATATCCCGTTACGCCTTTCCCAGTCCTCTGATTTTAAGAGAAAAATCTTATCTGGCACGACGAATGCAAAGATGAAGAGGTGGATGCAACACGGCAAATCAGACCACACCAATTGATAGTGCGATAGGAGGAGTAGGAAATGAAAAAATCCATTGTGACCGGTGCCGCCATCCTGTTCAGCATGGCCGCTCTCGCCGGTGAGCAGGGTGCCATGGGCAAGGCGTCATTCGACAAAATCGACAGTGACCGCGATGGTTATGTGGATCAGGTCGAAGCGTCCGCCGCCGGCATCACGGAAGGCCAGTTTTCCGCCATGGACAAAAACCGGGACGGCAAGGTGAGCAAGGAAGAGTACCAGGCCGCTACCCAGTCGAAGTCGTCCGACAGTTCGCGGGACGGCGGGGCGGGTGGTTACTGAGCCGACCCGGCGCTCGACAAAACCCGGGCAGCCAGTGCTGCCCGGGTTTACCCCGACTTTATTGTTAATCCGGCATGAGTTTGTGCCAGGTTAAAAGAGATGAAAGGAGTTCGTGACAATGAAGCAACTATTTCTGGCATCGGCACTTGTTGGTTTCGTGTCATTACCAGTCCTCGCGCAGACGGATTCGCTGGATCGCCCGGGTGTGTTTCTGGGCGGTAACTACGGGGGCTTCAAGGCTCGCGGCGGTGAATTCGACGATGATCGCGACCTGGTGGAAGCTGTCGGCGGTTTCCGGTTGAACCGCTATCTGGCGCTGGAAGGAAATTACATTGATTTCGGCGAATACGGCAGCAGCCTGGCATCCGCCGACGTGGACGGTTGGGGCGTTGCCTTTACCGGCCGCCTGCCGCTGACCCGGACTTTCGGTGTCTATGCCAAGGCCGGGCAATTTTTCTGGGATGCCGAGACCGAGGTGGCCGGCATCCGGGACGACCAGGATGGTGACGAACCCTTTTATGGCGTGGGTGTGGACTTCGCGATAACCGAGCGGGTCCAGCTTATTGCCGAATACAACCGTTTCGATGTGGATCTCGACGACGACAGCTTTGCCGTACCCGTGCGGGACTCCGACACGGACCTGGATGTGGCCAAGATCGGTGTCCGGTTCCATCTCTGAGTGGCCTGTCAGTCGGGTAAACACTACTCGAACCAGTGCTCGAAAGTCCCCAGCCTTTGCCCCGCACCCGCGGGGTTTTTTTTGGTGCCTGCATTAAGAAGGCTGCCAGTCCGCAACAGGCGTGGCGTAAAAGGTCAGGAAAAATCGTGCCCCGGCCAGTGGTGCCAGCCGGTAGTGCATCCCGGGGGCGACAATACCGGGTTTTGCCGGCGACAGCGCCTGCGGGTCCGACAGGCACTCTGTCTGGAGGTGCAGGTATCCAGCCAGCACGGTAATCCGTGTCCAGACCCCGGTAGGTCCGGCCTTTTTCTCGAGAAGCTTTAACGGCGCTGTTGCGTCGCTGTAGGTGGGCGTGCGTCCTGCCGGCCTGCAGCTGTCGGGTATCTCCAGGCGATCGCAGCGCAGGCAATCCAGGCGTTCCCCGAGCTTGCTTTGTCGACCTTTCCGGGTCTTTGTCCAGGGGCGGTTGATAAAGGGCGGATTGTGCCGGACATGCTGGGGATGACCGCAGTCCAGGATGGCGGTCCAGTCGCCCTCGTCGTCGAGTGCAAAATCCACAATCCGGCGCAGCAAGGTCGGTCCCCGGAAAATTAGCGTCCCGCCCCAGCGTTAAAAAGGCCCGGAACTGGACGAATCACAGAATGCCGACTAAGACTAATAGAAAGTTAACGAACAGTTGTCAATTCAGCCGCTATCTTCGCGGCTGTCTGGGAACGGGTCGGTGGCGCCGGTAAAGCAGGGGCGCCGTGTAATGATCTATTGGAAAAATCATGAAAACTATCCGACTGATTTCAATGGGCACCTGCCTGGTCCTGATGCTCACCGGCTGCTTCTCCCCCATGCGCGAAGCCTCGGGCTGGAAAGTCGCGCGGGAATCAGCGCCGGTGGCGCCGACGATAGCGCGGGCCATGGGGTTTCACTATGGGCCCGTGGTCGCGCACCGGATCCGGCAGTGGCAGGCGTTGATGGAGAATGCCGCCAGCCATAGCGAAGCCGACAACCTGCGTCGCGTCAACGATTTTTTCAACGGGGCTCGCTTTGTCGATGACGCCGTCTCCTGGGGTGAGAACGATTACTGGGCCACACCCCTGGAGTTCCTTGTTCGTGACGCCGGTGACTGCGAGGATTTTGCCACTGCGAAGTATTTCACGCTGCAGAAAATGGGGGTGGCGCCGGCAAAGCTGCGCCTTGTTTACAGTACTTTCCGGGATACGGGGCAAGCCCATATGGTGCTGGCCTATTACCCCGACCAAAGTGGGGACCCGCTGGTGCTCGATAATATCAATCGCCGGATACGGCCCGGCAGCGAAAGATCGGATCTGGTGCCGATATTCAGCTTCAACGGGGATTCCCTCTGGCTTGCCCGCCGCGATTCCCGGCCCCTGAGAGCCGGCTCGCCGGGCAGTCTCCAGCGCTGGAGCCACTGGCAAAAACGCAGCCGGCAACAGTTCCTGGCAAGCGGGGAATCGTGAGCGCGGCAGTTTCCGGGAAGAAAAGGAGTCTATAAGAGAGGCGAAAAAAAGAAAAAGCCGAGCCCGGTTAGGCGGACTCGGCTATTTTTCTTTTTGAGCTGCTTCCCTTCATTGTTGTTTTTTGTTCTCCCTTCAAAGCTCTGATTCGAGGGATTGTCCCCATCTTGCCCGCCAAAGCCGGTCGATGCAAGGCGGCCGGTCAATCCCAGGTCAGGGCGCCGCCGGTCTGGTACTCGATGACCCGGGTCTCGAAGAAGTTCTTCTCCTTGCGCAGGTCCATCATCTCCGACATCCAGGGAAACGGGTTCTGGGCACCGGGATATTGCTCCGGCAGCCCCAGCTGGTTGAGCCGCCGGTTGGCAATAAAGTGCAGGTACTCCTCCATCATTGCCGCGTTCATGCCCAGCACCCCCCGGGGCATGGTGTCCCGGGCATAGGCGATTTCCAGTTCCGTACCCTCGAGAACCATGCGGGTTGCCTCGTCCTGGAACTCCGGTGTCCACAGGTGGGGATTTTCCACCTTGATTTGGTTGATCACGTCGATGCCGAAGTTCAGGTGCATGGATTCATCCCGGAGGATGTACTGGAATTGCTCGGCGACGCCCGTCATTTTGTTGCGCCGGCCCATGGACAGGATCTGGGTGAAACCGCAGTAGAAGAAGATGCCCTCGGTGACGGCATAAAAGGCGATCAGGTTGCGCAACAGTTCCCGGTCGGTTTCCGGGGTGCCGGTGGTGAAGGTGGGGTCGCCCAGGGCCTGGGTGTGCTTGAGGCTCCAGGCCGCCTTTTGCGCCACCGATGGTACCTCCCGGTACATGTTGAAGACCTCGCCTTCGTCCATTCCCAGGGATTCGATACAGTACTGGTAGGCATGGGTGTGGATGGCCTCCTCGAAGGCCTGGCGCAACAGGTACTGCCGGCACTCTGGGTTGGTGATCAGCCGGTAGA
>DGNJ01000081.1:2116-15016 GCA_002388905.1 Cellvibrionales bacterium UBA4495 | reverse complement strand
TGAACTGGTCCTCCCAGCGGAATTCGAAACGGGCCCGGGACAGCAGGTCGTCCCGGTAGCGCGCGCCGGGGTGGCCCTTGGCCACGTCGGCGGCATGGGCGGCGATCTTGTAGGCGATCAGGCCCTCCTTGACGTCGTCCCGGTCGGGCAGGCCCAGGTGTTCCTTCGGGGTGACGTAGCAGAGCATGGCGCAGCCGAACCAGCCGATCATGGCGGCACCGATACCGCTGGTAATGTGGTCGTAGCCCGGGGCGATGTCGGTGGTCAATGGTCCCAGGGTGTAGAAAGGCGCCTCGTGGCAGTGCTCGAGTTGCTTGTCCATGTTCTCCTGGATCATGTGCATGGGCACGTGGCCGGGGCCCTCGATCATGGTCTGGACATCGTGCTTCCAGGCAATACGGGTCAATTCCCCCAGGGTCTCCAGTTCGGCGAACTGGGCCTCGTCGTTGGCGTCCGCAAGGCAGCCGGGACGCAGGCCGTCGCCCAGGGAAAAACTGACGTCGTAGGCCTTCATGATCTCGCAGATTTCCTCGAACCGGGTGTAGAGGAAACTCTCCCGATGGTGGGCTATACACCACTTGGCCATGATCGAGCCGCCCCTGGACACGATGCCGGTAACACGCTCGGCGGTCATGGGCACAAACGGCAGCCTGACTCCGGCATGGATGGTGAAGTAGTCGACGCCCTGCTCCGCCTGCTCGATCAGGGTATCCCGGTAAATTTCCCAGGTCAGGTCCTCGGCGATGCCGCCCACTTTTTCCAGGGCCTGGTAGATAGGCACGGTGCCGATGGGCACCGGCGAGTTGCGGATGATGTGATCCCGGGTGCTGTGGATATTCCTGCCGGTGGACAGGTCCATGACGGTGTCCGCTCCCCAGCGGATGGCCCAGACCAGTTTTTCCACCTCCTCGTCGATACCGGAACTGACGGCTGAGTTGCCGATATTGGCGTTCACCTTCACCAGGAAATTGCGGCCGATAATCATCGGTTCCACTTCCGGATGATTGATATTGGCGGGAATAATGGCCCGGCCCTCGGCCACTTCCTTACGCACGAATTCGGGAGTTATCGTCTCCGGGAGGTTGGCGCCCATGGGATTGCCCCGCAGCCGGTGGCGCTGTTCCGTACTTTCGCCGTCGTTGCCAAGGGATTCCCGGGCCTGGTTTTCCCTGGCGGCGATAAACTCCATCTCGGGCGTGATGATGCCCCGCCGGGCGTAGTGCATCTGGCTGACATTACCGCCGTTTCGCGCCCGCCGGGGCCGACGCTGCAGGTCGGGGTTGAAGTAGCGGCCGGTGGAACGCTCGCCGTCGTCGGCGGGCTTTACCTCCCGTCCCCGGTAGAACTCGGTATCTTCCCTTGCCTCAACCCAGGGGGAGCGCAGGCCGGCGAGACCACGGCGGATATCGATGTCGGCCGCCGGGTCCGTGTAGGGCCCGGAAGTGTCGTAGACGGCAACTCGCTCGCCGTTGGTCAGGGTGATTTCCCGCATGGGTATGCGCACACCGTGTTTCCCGGCACTTGTCACATAGGTTTTGCGACTGGCGGGAAGGGGCGTTCGGGTAATGGCGAAGTCTGTCATGTGTGGTGCTCCTTGCGCTGAGTGCGGCGGTGGCCGGAAGCAGGCGCGGAGCGGAGACGACAAACGAGAGGAAAGGCAGAGCGAATTGTCGAACTCTTCCCTACGCCGGTACCAGCCGGATCAGGTTCAACGGGTCTGCCTGTTGGCATCTCAGTCCTCAATGGACTCCCCGAGAGTTGCCGTCGATTATAGTGGCTCGGGCGGTCACGTCAAAGCCGGTTTACAAGTGGATTCCATGACGCTAGAGTACTGGTTGGATATACAGTCATCTGATTCCAGGCAATCCGGACCGGTGGGAGAATTTTCATGAATACAGAGATGGCACAGGAAGAACTGCCCCTGCCAATGGCCCAGGACAGCGCCAGGCAGAAGTCGCTTGCGGCCAGGCCACGCCATAATGACGCTCTCAGCCTGGGCTGTTATCGGGTACTGCGACCGGGAGCGACATTGCTGGCCCGGGCGGGAGATGACTCCCTGGCATTTATCGGTATTCGCGGGGGCGATCTGGTACTGGTGGATCGCTCGGCCAGCGACACGGAGGACGCGCTGGCGTTGGCCGCCGACGGCACCCTTTGCCGTCGATCGGGAACGGAAGCAGGTCAAAGGTTACCGATGCGCCCTCTTGCCGGACGGCCCGTTTACAAAATTGACGGCCGAAAATCGATAAAATACATTAGAAAACCCACGTATTCCACTGTTTAATAGGAATTATTAAGGGCCATGATTATCAAATCCCGGAGGGCTTAATGAGGCTTTTCTTCTGTTTTTCTTGCGTATAGCTCTCAATTGCCGGCATCGTCACTACCGGCGGCGGCATCGCTTTCGGCCTCTTTTTGGAACTGGGCGGGATCGAGAAACTGCAGCTTGACGACAATGGTGCCCTGCAGTGCCTGGAGGCCGAGAACCAGGATATTGACGGTGCCGTGCTCTTCCACCAGTCCGGGAATATTGAACAGGACTTCACCCGTTTCTTCGCTGTTGAAAACATTCAGATCCTGCTTGCGGCGGATGTGGCCGGCGATGTTTTTCAACATCGTGTCCAGCCCCTGGCGAAAACGGTGGAACGTTAAATGTCCCCGGTACTCCGAGTGGTCCAGAGCCAGCTTGAGAGCCACACTGGCTTTCCGATCCTGTTCGAGGTTGAGCGTCCCCACCCGGACCGCCTGCCCCGTATCGATCTCCTTGAAAAGTTTTCGCGCCTTTTCCTTGTGCTCCTTGAAAAAGTAACTGTCCAGCATCTGCACAGCCAGGGTCAGGAATCGCTCCATGTTGATTGTAGGTACCTCTCGGGATTCCGTCATCGTCTCTTTCTCGGGTTATGGGGTGGCAGAGAAGTTTACCGGCGGGGCGCTTTCAAGCCAACCGCAAGGTGCACGGATCCGCTTGATTTGCCGCCGATATCCAGTATATTGACCATGTAAATTTGCGATAACGGAGTACACAGAACATGGCAGACCTTCAAAATGCCGTGACCTCGACAACCCTTTCCCCCGAGGTCAGCAAGGTATTGCGTAACACCTACGCGCTGCTGGCGATGACCATCCTTTTCAGCGCCCTCACGGCCGGTATCGCCATGGCGGTGAACGCCCCCTACCTGGGCCTGTGGACGCTGCTCCCCTATTTCCTCTTCCTCTGGTTGACGGAGAAAAACAAAAATAGCGGCATGGGCCTGGTCTGGGTATTTGCCCTGACCGGCTGGCTGGGCTTTACCCTGGGCCCGATTCTCAGCTATTACCTGAAAACCTCGGGCTCGGAACTCATCTTTACGGCCCTGGGCGGCACCGCGCTGATTTTCTTCGCCTGCTCTGCCTATGTGCTTACCACCCGGAAAAACCTCAACTTCATGACCGGTTTCCTGATGACCGGCATGATAGTGGCCTTCGTGGCGGCCATCGCCAACGTCTTCCTCCAGATCCAGGGCCTCTCGCTGGTGATTTCCTGCATGTTCCTGGTGGTGGCCTCCGGCCTTATCATGTGGCAGACCAGCCAGATCATCCACGGCGGCGAGCGCAACTACATTTCCGCGACGGTGCTGCTGTACGTGATGCTCTTTAATATCTTCAGCAGCCTCCTTCACCTGATCGGAATGAGCGAGGACTGACTGGCGCCGCCGCGTCATGGGGCGGCCCCGGGGCCGCCCTTTTTGTATCCGCCATGAACCAGGATTTCGATACCGACGAAGAAGGCTTCCTCGAGGACCCCGGGCAATGGACGGAGGTCTTTGCCCGCAGGGCGGCCCGTGATGAGGGTATTGAACTCACCGATAAGCACTGGGAGCTGATCTATCAGGCCCGCGTGTTTTACGAAACCTATGGGTTTTCCCCCTCCATGCGGCCCCTGGTCAAGTTCGTGGGCATGAACCTGGGACCCGACAAGGGGCGCAGCATCTATCTCATGAAGCACTTCCCTCCCAGCCCCGCCCGGCTTCTGAGCCGCCTCGCGGGTCTCCACAAGCCCAAAAACTGCCTTTGACCACAAAACCGGCCTGTTCTCTTCTATGCTTGTGGCGAGAGAGAACTCTTTATCGAGGAGGTGAATTATGACGCTTGCCCAGGAGCAATGTACTACCTGCCGTTCCGATGCTTCACCGGTCACCGGGCCGGAGGCCGAAGAACTACTCAAGAAAGTGCCCGACTGGGAAATCAGGACATTCGAAGGCGTGGACCACCTGGTGCGCACCTACAAGTTCAAGGATTTCGCCAACGCCCTGCGGTTTACGGTGAACGTCGGCGAGATGGCCGATGAGGAGGGGCACCACCCGACACTGATCACCGTCTGGGGCAAGGTGACGGTGCACTGGTGGACCCACGCCATCGATGGCCTGCACAAGAACGACTTTATCATGGCGGCCAGGACGGATCGCATCTACGGGGAACTGGCAGCCTGACCACCGGCATTGGCGTGCGCCAGGGACAGGATGCATCGGCCGAACACCCGAGTCGGCAACGTTATGCCAGGTGCATAATAACCGTGCGGTTACCGGCATGGTGCCGGTGTTCCCAGAGGAAGATGCCCTGCCAGGTCCCCAGGGCCAGACTGCCGTCAATCAAGGGGATCGAAATGCTCACGGCGGTCAGGGCCGACTTGATATGGGCGGGCATGTCGTCCGGCCCCTCGGTGGTGTGGGTATAGAGGCTGTCGTTTTCCGGGACCAGACGGTTAAGCCAGTTTTCCAGGTCGTCCCGGACCGAGGGATCGCAGTTTTCCTGAATCAGCAGACTGGCGGATGTGTGCTGAATATAGAGGGTGCATAACCCCTCGTTCAATCCCGCGCGCCGGGCCTCCTCCTCTACCCTTTTCGTGATGTCGTGGAGCCCCTGCCGCCTGACGGGAATAGCCAGCTGTCGAATCATCGCTTCCCCCAGGGTGCTGTGTCCGAATGGATGCATGGCCGGAGAGCGCTAACTCCCCGCCCGGGTGACTTCACCGTTCTGGGCCCGGTGCCGGAGCGCATGGTCCATCAGGACGAGAGCCAGCATGGCTTCCGCGATAGGCGCCGCGCGAATACCCACACAGGGGTCGTGGCGGCCCTTGGTCACCACTTCCACCGGCTCGCCGTGAATATCCACGGACTGGCCGGGAATGCGCAGGCTGGAAGTGGGTTTCAGCGCCAGGTGAACGGCGAGGTCCTGGCCGCTGGATATGCCACCCAGGATACCGCCGGCATTGTTGGTGCTGAAACCTGCCGGGGTGATTTCATCCCGGTGCTCGGTACCCTTCTGTACGACGGCGGCGAAGCCGGCACCGATTTCCACGCCCTTCACCGCATTGATACCCATCATGGCATGGGCGATATCGGCATCCAACCTGTCGAAAACGGGTTCGCCCCAGCCGGTTGGCATGCCTGTGGCACAGAGCGAAATACGGGCCCCGATGGAATTGCCTTCCTTGATCAGGGCCTGCATATACTCTTCCAGTTCCGGAACCCGTTCGGGGTCGGCGCAGAAAAAGGCGTTGTTGTCGATAGCATCCCGGTCGCGGAAATCCAGGGCAATGGGGCCGAGCTGGCTCAGGTAGCCGAAAATTTCCACACCGTAGTGTTCGCGCAGGTATTTCCGCGCCACGGCTCCCGCGGCCACGCGCGTGCTGGTTTCCCGGGCCGACGAACGCCCCCCGCCCCGGTAATCGCGGATACCGTACTTGTGCCAGTAGGTGTAATCCGCGTGAGCGGGACGGAATTGTTCCTTGATTTTTGAATAGTCCTTGGAGCGCTGGTCGGTGTTCTCGATGATCATGCCGATGGGCGTACCGGTGGTCACCCCTTCGAAAACGCCGGACAGGATGCGCACCTGATCCGCTTCGCGACGCTGGGTGGTGTATCGCGACTGCCCCGGCTTTCGGCGATCCAGGTCCACCTGCAGATCCCCCTCGCTCAGGGCCATCCCGGGGGGACAGCCGTCGACGATACAGCCCAGAGCCGGGCCGTGGCTCTCGCCAAATGTGGTAACAGTGAAAAGCTTGCCAAAGGTATTGCCGGACACCGGTTGCTCCCCAAAAATACTATTTTACAAAAGATTCCCGGTGCGCAACCAACTCGTCCCGCGTCAGGATAAAAATGCCGTCGCCGCCGTGTTCGAACGCTGCCCAGGTAAAAGGAATGTCGGGAAACGCCGCTTCCAGGGCCGACGCCGAATTGCCCACCTCCACCATCAATACGCCCTGGTCCGTCAGAAACTCAGCCGCCTCAACCAAAAGCCGGCGGGTAAAATCCAGGCCGTCACCGCCGGACGCCAGCGCCAGTGCCGGTTCATGGTGATATTCCGCAGGCATCGCGCGCAAATCGGCTTCGTCCACATAGGGCGGGTTGCTTATTATAACGTCGTAACGCTCGCCGGCGAGGCCAGCAAACAGATCCGACTGCAAAGCCCTTACCCGGTCACCGACCCCGTGCAAGGCGATATTTTCCTCGGCCACCGCAAGGGCCTCGCCGGATATATCGCTGAGATCCACCCGCGCATCGGGGAAGGCATAGGCGCAGGCAATGCCGATACAGCCGCTTCCGCAGCACAGATCGAGAATGGTGGACGGTGCGTCTGCCAACCAGGGCTCCAGCCCTTTTTCAATCAGCTCGGCGAAAGGTGAGCGGGGGATAAGAACGCGCTCATCCACGTGGAATTCCAGTCCGGCGAACCAGGCACGGCCGGTGAGGTAGGCCGCGGGCACGCGTTCGGTGATGCGCCGCTCGAGATAACGCAGCACATCGCGTTTCTCCATGGTGGTCAGGCGGGCGTCCAGAAAACGGGCGTCTCCCTCTGGCGGCAGATGCAGGGCGTGCATTACCAGCAGCAGGGCCTCGTCCCAGGCATTATCGGTCCCGTGGCCATACCACAGGCCGTGATCGTTGAACCGGCTTACGCCCCAGCGGAGAAAGTCCCGCACCGTGACCAGCTGCTCCAGAGCCTCTTGTTGGTGATCCATGGGATTATCCGTGTAAAATGCCCATTGTAACCGCGGCAGTGGCAAATCGTCTGCACCGCCGCCGTCCAGCGTCGAAATCAGGAATCGCCAAAACCATGACAGAACAGGAAAACGCAATGAAAGAGGCCTTCGCCACCATTATCGAATCCGTTGGCGAGGACCTGGCCCGACCCGGGCTGACCGGGACTCCCGAGCGCGCCGCGAAGGCTTTCAATTTTATTACCAAAGGCTATCGTCAGGACCTCGACACGGTCATTAACAATGCCCTCTTTCCCAGCGATTCCAGCGAAATGGTGATCGTCAAGGACATCGAACTCTACTCCCTGTGCGAGCACCACCTGCTGCCATTTGTCGGCAAATGCCATGTCGGCTACCTGCCCAACGGGCAGGTGCTGGGCCTGTCCAAGGTGGCCCGGATTGTCGACATGTTTGCCCGGCGTCTCCAGATTCAGGAAAACCTGGTCATGCAGATCGCCAATACCATCGAGGAAGTGACCGATGCCCTGGGCGTGGGTGTGATTATCGAGGCCCAGCACATGTGCATGATGATGCGGGGTGTGGAGAAACAGAACTCAGTGATGAAGACCTCCGCAATGCTCGGCGCCTTCCGCACCAACCAGGCCACGCGGGAAGAGTTGCTTTCCCTGATCCGCTGATCCTGCCTTTAACCCTGCCGGCGAGTGATGCCAATCAGCTTGTTCACAAACTTGCTGGGTCCATTTGCCAGATCAATGTGCCGCAGCCCCTGCCGGGAGCGACAAGCTCCAGTACCGCCAGGCCGGCGGTGGCGAAACCGCCTGCCAGTTCCGGATGATCGGTGAGCCAGGCCAGCAGGCGCCCCATCAGGGGCTGATGACCAACCAGCATTACCGGCCCGACCCGGTCGTCCAGTAAATCGACGACCACGTGAGGCGAACTTTCCGGCATCAGGGCCGGAGTAACCAGAAGATCGGCATGGCCACCCAGTTCCCGCAGGGCAATGGCCGCCGTTTGCCGGGCACGGGCGAGAGGGCTGCAAAGGACGGCCTCGGGTGTATCCAGACGAGGACGCGATGCGCGCAGTACCTGGGCCACGTCATCCCTGCCCCGGTCCGTTAACCGGCGTTCGGCATCGCGCGTGGCGGGACCTGCCTCGCCATGGCGCATCAGGTATAACTGCATGGTCAGTCGCGTCGGCTAGCGACGATCGCTTTCCCCTTCCCGCGGACCTCCCCCGGTGAACGATGGCACATCCTCGTCGTCGCTGACGGAGAGGTCGGCCCTTTCAGCGTTCTTGCCTGTTCCCCTCTGCCAGGTGGAGTCCGCTTCCTCGATCTCCGGCCAGTCGTCAAAGGGAAACGGCTTGCTCTCTGTGTTGAAGGTCAGGAAGAGATACGCATGCAGACTCCAGCGGGCAACACCCTGGCCGAGATTGCGCAGGTTGGCGTTGTCGCCGCCCGTGAACAGCACCATCAGGAACTGCAGCAGGGTCACGACCCCGATCACCAGTCGCGCCACCCAGAGAAGGAGCCCGAAGATCAGCATGTACACCAATCGAATCCACAGATCGGGATTGGTGAGGTTGTGTCCTGGTTTTTCAGCCATGATTGTCTCCCACTCGGAATTCCACGTCTTCGCTCTGCTCGGACAGCATAATATCCCGGAGCACGGCGCGCACGGACTTGTCATTGAAAAGGATATCGTAAAGTGCGCCCACCAGCGGCATGTAAACACCCATTTCGTCGGCCCTGGCCTTGACGATCCGGGTGGTGTTGATGCCCTCCGCCACTTGGCCCACCTCGGCAATGGCGTCCGCCAGGGAGTGACCCTGGCCGATGGCCTCGCCGATACGGAAATTGCGGCTCAGGCGGGAGGTGCAGGTAACGAAAAGGTCCCCGACACCGCTTAGCCCCAGGAAGGTCATGGGGTTGGCGCCGAGCCGGGCGGCAAAGCGCGTCATCTCCGCGAGGCTCCGGGTCAGGAGCACGCTTAGGGTATTCTGTCCCACCTCCATGGCGGAGGCGATGCCCGCGGCAATCGCGTAGATATTCTTTAAAGCACCCGCCAATTCAACGCCATAGCGATCATAGTTCGAGTAAACCCTGAAATAATGGGTGGCCAAAACCTCCTGCACGCACTCGCAGACGGCCGGCAATTCGCTGGCGATCACCGTGGCGGTAATCTGTTTTTTGGCAATTTCCCGGGCCAGGTTCGGTCCGCTGATCACGCCCACCAGAGGACGGTCCAGTTCGTCCTCCAGGATCTGGCTCATGAGTTTAAAGCTTTCACCTTCAATACCCTTGGCGGTGCTCACGGCCATGGTGTGGGGGGGGATATGGGGGGCGGCGGCGCGAGCCACGCTGCGGAAGGCCTTGCTGGGCACGGAAAAAAACACCAGATCGCAGTCCGCCAGGGCCCCTGCCATATCGCTGGTGACCACAAGGCTCTCCTCAAGGCGGTAACCGGGCAGGTAACGGGTGTTTTCTCGCTTTTCCCGGCAGTATCCGGCATTAGTTTCATCGCGCATCCACAGGGTCACCCGTTCCCCGTTGTGCGCAATCATGTTCGCAATCGCCGTACCGAAGCTGCCTCCCCCCAGCACAGCGACCTTGTGGGGCTTGTTCATGAAAATCCCTACCGCTCGATTTGCAGGCATTATAGAGGAGATTCCCTTCTCCCGCGTGTCATCTCAGTCGCCCCTGTCGACGAGCAGTTTATTGAGACGCTGGACGAATTGCGCCGGATTCTCCAGTTGATCGCCAGCCGCCAGCACCGCCTGATCGTAAACCAGCCAGGCCAGATTCTCCTGACTATCTTCACTGTCGGCGAGTCGCGCCATCAGCGGATGGCCGGGATTGATTTCCAGGGTGGGCCTGCTCTCGGGCACGGCCTGGCCCGCGGCTTCAAGGATCCGGCGCATCTGCACGCCCAGTTCCTGCTCGCCCACCACCAGGCAGGCCGGGGAGTCCGTGAGCCGTCGGGACACACGGACATCGGCGACGCGTTCGCCAAGGATTTCCTTGAGCTTGTCCACCAGCCCGGCGGCTTCCCCGGACTTGTCCTCTTCCTCCTTTGCCGCCTCGGCCTTGTCGTCACCGAGTTCGCCCAGGTCCAGTTCACCCTTGGCGACATTCTGCAAGGCTTTGCCTTCGAACTCGGTAAGATGGCTCATCAGCCACTCGTCGATGCGATCGGTAAGCAGCAATACCTCCACGCCCTTCTTGCGGAATACTTCCAGGTACGGGCTGCTGGTGGCTGCGGAATAGCTGTCGGCAATCAGATAGTAGATCTTGTCCTGACCGGGCTGCATGCGGTCCAGGTAATCCTTGAGGGAGATCTTCCGCCCGCCGTCCTTTTCCTGGGTGCTGGAAAAGCGAAGCAGGCCGGCAATACGGTCCCGGTTGGCAAAGTCCTCGGCCATCCCTTCTTTCAGGACCGAGCCGAACTGTTCCCAGAAACCGGCGTAGTCTTCCGGTTTATCCCTGGCCATTTTGTCCAGCATATCCAGGACACGCTTGGTGAGGGCGTTGCGGATGCTCTCCACTGCCTGGTTGTTCTGGAGGATTTCCCGGGACACATTCAGGGGCAGGTCGTTGGAATCCACCACGCCCTTGACGAAACGCAGGTACAAGGGCAGGAACTGCTCGGCGTCGTCCATGATGAAAGTGCGCTGGACGTAGAGTTTCAGTCCCCGTGGGGCTTCCCGCTGATAGAGGTCGAAAGGCGCTTCGGAGGGAATGTAGACCAGGCTGGTGTATTCCAGCTTGCCCTCCACGTGGTTGTGACTCCAGGCCAGGGGGTCCCGGAAGTCGTGGGCTATGTGCTGATAGAAGGCCTTGTAATCGTCGTCACTGATCTCGCTGCGGGGGCGCGTCCACAGGGCGGTGGCATCGTTGACCGTCTCCCACTCAGCGTCTTTGCTCTCTTCCTCGCCGCCGGCTGGCTTTTCCATGAGGATGGGCACACCGATATGGTCCGAGTACTTCTTGATAATGCTGCGCAGGCGCCAGCCGTTGGCGAATTCCTTTTCATCCTCCTTGAGGTGCAGGGTGACGCTGGTGCCCGGCTCGGGCCGTGTCACCGGCTCTAGCGTGTAGTGCTCCTCCCCTTCGCAGGTCCAGCGCACCGCCGCGTCCTCGCCCAGGCCCGCGCGACGGGTCTCGACCACAACGCTGTCGGCAACAATAAAGGAGGAATAGAACCCGACGCCAAACTGGCCAATTAACTTGGCGTCCTTTTTCTGGTCGCCGCTCAGGGACTCCAGGAATTTCGCCGTGCCCGATTTGGCGATGGTACCCAGGTTTTCGATCACCTCCTCCCGGGACATGCCGATACCGTTATCGGCGATGGTGACGGATCCCTGCTCTTCATCGACACTGACCCGGATCTCCGGCTCACCCGCCTCTTCGAGCAAGGCGGGATCCTTCAGGGCTTCGAAGCGCCGCTTGTCGCACGCGTCCGAGGCGTTTGAGATCAGTTCACGCAGAAAAATCTCCTTGTTGCTGTACAAGGAGTGAATCATCAGGTGCAGGATCTGCTTGGCTTCGGTCTGGAAACCGAGTGTCTCGGGTTTGGCGGCCGCGGTCATTATTTTCCTCCGTTGCTGAGTCTGTGACCACCATAGAAATTGGGGTGAATCATGGATTTTTCAAGTTCTCTCGTACTCTCCCAGGTTCTATTTCATACACGAAAAAAAACGGCCCCACATGGGGGCCGAATTTTGACCGCCTTGACCGGCTTTACCAGCCCGTGGCCTCGGAAATTGCTTTGCCAATCTCGGCCAGGCTGCGCACAGTCTTGACGCCGGCATCTTCCAGGGCCGCGAACTTCTCGTCCGCAGTGCCCTTGCCACCGGCGATGATGGCGCCGGCATGACCCATGCGCTTGCCGGGAGGCGCGGTGACGCCGGCAATGTAGGAAACCACCGGCTTGGAGACGTTGTCCTTGATATAGGCTGCGGCTTCTTCCTCGGCAGTCCCGCCGATCTCGCCGATCATGACGATGGCCTCGGTCTTGGGATCTTTCTCGAAGAGCGCCAGGATGTCGATGAAGTTGGAGCCCGGGATGGGATCACCGCCGATACCGACGCAGGTGGACTGACCGAAACCGGTGTCGGTGGTCTGTTTAACCGCCTCGTAGGTAAGGGTGCCGGAGCGGGATACGATGCCCACCTTGCCGGGTTTGTGGATATGGCCGGGCATGATGCCGATCTTGCACTCACCGGGTGTTATGACCCCCGGGCAGTTGGGGCCGATCAGGCGCACACCCAGTTCGTCACACTTGACCTTGCAATCAAGCATGTCGAGTGTGGGAATGCCCTCGGTGATACAGACGATCAGTTTGATGCCGGCGTTGGCGGCCTCGAGGATGGAATCCTTGCAAAATGGCGCCGGCACGTAGATCACGGAGGCCTCGGCGCCAGTCGCTTCGACAGCTTCGGCAACGGTGTTGAAAACCGGCAGACCCAGGTGCTCGGTGCCGCCCTTGCCGGGGGTAACGCCGCCGACCATCTTGGTGCCGTAATCAATGGCCTGCTCGGAGTGGAAGGTGCCCTGGGAACCGGTGAAGCCCTGGCAGATTACCTTGGTGCCTTTATCGATCAGAATACTCATTTACGCTTTCCCCTCCGCTGCGTTCACAACTGCTTCTGCTGCATCCGTCAGGCTGGTTGCAGCGATGATATTCAGGCCGCTGTCGGCCAGGAGCTGGGCCCCTTTCTCGGCATTGTTGCCCTCGAGGCGCACCACAACGGGTACAGAGACACCCACTTCCTCCACGGCACCGATAATGCCTTCGGCAATCAGATCACAGCGGACGATACCGCCGAAGATGTTGACCAGTACTGCCTTGACGCTGTCGTCGGAGAGGATGATCTTGAAGGCCTCGGTGACCCGCTCTTTGGTGGCGCCGCCGCCCACGTC
>DGNJ01000081.1:0-2086 GCA_002388905.1 Cellvibrionales bacterium UBA4495 | reverse complement strand
TTGACCATGCAGCCGATATTGCCGTCCAGGGCCACGTAGTTCAGGTCCCACTGCGCGGCGTGGGCCTCACGGGGGTCTTCCTGGCTCGGGTCATGCATGGCGCGAATCTGGGACTGCCGATAGATGGCATTGCCGTCGACATTGATCTTGGCGTCCAGGCAGTGCAGGTTGCCCTCGTCAGTAATTACCAGGGGGTTGATTTCCAGCAGTGCCAGATCGCATTCCTCGAAGAGCTTGGCCAGCCCCATAAAGATCTTGGTGAACTGCTTGATCTGGTCGCCCTTGAGGCCCAGCTTGAAGGCCAGATCGCGTCCCTGGTACGGCTGAGCGCCCACCAGCGGATCGACAGTGGCCTTGAGGATTTTTTCGGGGGTTTCCTCCGCGACCTTCTCGATTTCGACGCCACCCTCGGTGGAAGCCATGAAAACGATGCGCTGGGAGCCCCGATCGACCACGGCGCCCAGGTACAGTTCCTGGTCGATGTCGGTGCAGCTTTCCACCAGAATCTGGTTCACCGGCTGACCGTTATCGTCGGTCTGGTAGGTGACCAGCCGGTTGCCCAGCCACTTCTCGGCAAACTGAGCGATTTCCTCTTTGTTGGAAACCAGCTTAACCCCGCCGGCCTTGCCCCGGCCGCCGGCGTGGACCTGGGCCTTGACCACCCACTTGTCACCACCGATTTCCCGGGCGGCTTCCACCGCCTCAGAGACACTCTCCGCGGCGATACCCTTGGAAACCGGCAATCCGTACTGGGCGAAAAGCTGTTTCGCTTGATATTCGTGTAAGTTCATAGAATAGACCTGTTACTGACTGACTTGTGGTTAAAAATTTCCTTTAGCGTTTTGCCTTGCAGGGATTAGCGTTTTGTCTTGTTAGGAATATGAATAGCATGGCCATTGGCCGCCAGGGCAGCCTCGTGAACGGCCTCGGACAGGGTCGGGTGACCGAACACGATCATGCCGAGATCCTCGGCAGTCGACCCGAACTCCATGGCAATGGCCACCTGCTGCACCAGGTCGGCGGCCGAGGGACCGACGATGTGGCAACCCAGGATGCGATCCGTTTTTTCATGGGCTATTAGCTTCACCATGCCGTCGCTGTCGTCGGCGGCCAGTGCCCGCCCCGAAGCGACGAAGGGAAAAACACCCACCTTGTAGGGTTCCCCGGACTGCTTGACCTGTTCCTCGTTCAGGCCCACCGAAGCCACCTCGGGATGGGTATAGATCACATTGGGAATGATATCGTAATTCACCTGGGTTTTTTGGCCGACAATACGCTCGGCCACCATAACCCCCTCTTCCGAGCCTTTGTGGGCAAGCATGGGGCCGCGCACCACATCACCGACGGCCCAGACGCCCGGGGCATTTGTGGCACAGTGTTCATTGACGAAAATGGAGCCGCGCTCGTCCAGGTCGACACCGCAGTCCGGCGCCAGCAGGCCCTCGGTGAAAGGCCGGCGGCCCACACAGACGATCAGCTTGTCGAAAGTTTCGGTGGCTTCCTTGCCGTCGCTGGTCTGATAAGACACCTCGACCTTTTTGCTCTTGCCCCGACCCTTGATCTTTGAGCCGGTGACCCGGCAACCGAGACGGATATCCAGGCCCTGCTTTTTCATGATCTTGTGGGTTTCCCTGGCGACCTGCTGATCCATGATCGCCAGGAAGTCCTCCATGGCTTCGAGCAGAATCACCTCGGACCCCAGCCGACGCCAGACGCTACCCAACTCCAGGCCAATTACGCCAGCACCGATGACGCCGAGGCGGCCCGGTACCTCTTCCAGGTCCAGGCCGCCGCTGGAATCGAGGATCACCTCACCGTCGATGGGTGCCACGGGAATATCGATGGGCTGGGACCCGGAGGCAATGACCACGTTGTCCGCCTCGATAACGGATACATTGCCGTCGTTATCCTTGTACTCCACCTTGCGGTCAGCCAACAGCTTGCCGGTACCGAACAGGGAAGTCACCTTGTTGGCCTTGAACAGGCCGGCGATCCCGCCGGTCAGTTGCTTCACGATCTTATCCTTGCGCTTGATCATGGCCGACACGTCCAGCTCCACGTCCTTGGGCACGATGCCGTGATCCTG
>DGNJ01000041.1 GCA_002388905.1 Cellvibrionales bacterium UBA4495 | reverse complement strand
TGCTTAACTTCCTAAGACCCTTATCTTTTATGATTTCACCAAAAGGAACGGAATAGCGTCCCCTCGTCTATTCCCATTTCCTTCCGGCCCCTGGCCGGTTTTTTTTGCCTTAAGGGTCGGGTTGAAAGGTGCTCGGGATTAACTGGGCCTTTTTGCAATTCAGGTATAGCCTGGAGCGGGTGCATTTGAATTACGAAGCGAATTCGCTTCTGTTGTATTGATGTTGTTCCTGATTGCTCTGGTTAATTTTGAGATTTGGGCGCTGAAAAGCGTGACACTGAATGGGGCGGGTTGCCCGGAAGAGAGCAGCCCGGTGCCACCAGCTGGCAACGACTGTTTTGCAGAGAAGTAGAATAAGGCTGCTGAGCCATCTCGGCAGAATCGGTTCGGTTGTCCAACCCACTGTACTTTAGATGGCTGGGTTGGTTTATTGACGTTTTTCCTTATTTGGTAGTGCCGGCTTCCAGGAAGCCCCGAATGCGCTGTGCGCCCTCGATGCACTGCTCCAGTTCCGCCACCAGGGCCATGCGTACCCGGTGGGCACCCGGGTTGCCCGCCGCCGTGCCCCGGGCGAGATAGGTGCCTGGGACCACCCTGACGTGTTGCCGGGCCAGTAACTGGCGGGTGAACTCGGTATCCGGGACGGGGGTGCGCGGCCAGAGGTAAAAGCCGGCGGCGGGCATTCCCACGTCGAGCACGGGGGCCAGAATATCGAGCACGGCTTCGAACTTGCGGCGGTAGCGTTGGCGGCTTTCCCGCACATGGATTTCATCGTCCCAGGCGGCGATGCTGGCAAGCTGGTGCTGCACCGGCATGGCGCAGCCGTGGTAGGTGCGGTAGCTGAAGTACCTGGCCATGATATGGGCGTCGCCGGCCACGAAGCCGGAACGCAGGCCCGGCAGGTTGGAGCGTTTCGACAGGCTGTGGAAAACCATGCACCGGTGGAAATCGTCCCTGCCCAGTGCCGCGCAGGCCTGGAGAAGACCGGGCGGCGGATTGTTCTCATCCGGGTAGATTTCCGAATAGCATTCATCGCTGGCAATAACAAAGTCGTGCTCGTCCGCCAGCATAATCAGCTTTTTCAGTGTTTCCAGGTCGAGCACGCTGCCGGTGGGGTTGCCGGGCGTACAGATAAACAGGAGCTGGCAGCGCCGCCAGACCGCCGCCGGCACCGCGTCGAAGTCCGGAACGAAATCATTGGCTGCGTCGCAGTTTATAAAATACGGTTCGGCGCCGGCCAGCAGGGCCGCTCCCTCGTAGATCTGGTAGAAGGGGTTGGGCATGACCACAACCGGCGCGTCGGTGGTATCGATGATCGCCTGGGTAAAGGAAAAGAGGGCTTCCCGGGTGCCGTTCACGGGCAGCACATGGCAATCGGGGTCCAGGGCTGTTCGGGGCACCGCGAAGCGCCGGGCCAGCCATTCGCAGATGACCGCGCGCAGGCTCTCCAGTCCGCGGGTGCTGGGATACTGGGATACCTTGTCCAGGTTGTCGCGCAGAACGTCGAGGGCAAAGGCCGGCGCCGGATCCCGCGGCTCACCGATGGCAAAGCTGATGGGCGCCAGGTCCCGCGGTGGCGTCAGATCGGCCAGCAGTGACCGGGTTTTTTCGAAAGGATAGGGTTGCAACTTATCCAGTTGAGGATTCATGGCGGCGTTCTGTCTCGCGCTTAACTGATGACGGATTGTTTTTGCAGGGACCCGCTTTCGGAATCTTCCTGGTTGCGGGCATCCAGCTCGCGGCAAATGGTTTCCTGCAGTTGCCGGCAGACCTCGGCGTCCGAAAGGGGCTGGTAATCATGGTCGGTGATGTAGAAGACATCCTCGACCCGCTCGCCCAGCGTGGTGATTTTTGCGCTGTGCAGGCGCAGGCCAAAGCGCATGAAGATGCGACCCAGGTGTGCCAGCAGGCCGGGGCGGTCCGGCGTAATCACCTCCAGGCTGGTGAGGCTGTTGCCCACGTCGTTGTGGAGGAAGGTGCGGGTCTTGAGGTTGAAATGCTTGAGTTGCCGGGGGGTGCGCCGCTGGACCGAGAAGGTGGACTGGGAGGGGTTCTGCAGGGTTTCCGATAAAACCGTGGCAGCTTTCTCCACCCGGCGTTTGTCCTCGCCGAAGGGCTCGCCCTGTTCGTCCAGCACATAGAACATATCGAAGGTGTCGCCGTTGCTGGCGGTGTGCAGACGGGCGTCCTGGATGTTGAGTCGCAACTGATCGAGGGTGGCGGCGGTGATCGGAAAGACATTGCTGCGACCCTTGGTATGGATGAAAATCCGTGTCGCCACGGCCTGTTCCATGCCCGCGTCGTCGATCATGATTACCGGCTCCTGGGTGTTGCCGGCCCGGTGAATGGCCTCGGTGCAGCGGGCGATGACCGTGGCCCGCTCGCGCAGGAAAAATTCCTCGTCAACATCACTCCAGAGGGTCCGGGCAACATCCTCGCTGATGCCCTGCTGTTCGAGCAACTCAAGGGCTTCGCGGCGGGTGCTGGCCACCCACTCGCTGCGGGTGGCGGGATTGCCCAGGCCCCTTTGCAGCGCCGTTTTGGTCTCGAAGTAGAGGGTATGCAGCAGCGATGCCCGCCAGCTGTTCCAGAGGTTGGGGTTGGTGGCGTTGATGTCCGCCACGGTGAGCAGGTAGAGATAGTCCAGGTGAATCTGGTCGCCGACGGTTTCGGCGAAATGCTGGATGATCTCCGGGTCGGAGATGTCTTCCCGCTGGGAAACCGAGGACATGAGCAGGTGCTTTTCCACCAGCCAGCCCAGCAGCCGGACTTCCTGGGGGGGCAGGCCGTGGCGCTCGGCGAATGCCACCACGTCGGTGGCGCCCAGGGTCGAGTGGTCGCCGCCGCGCCCCTTGGCGATATCGTGGTAAAGGCCGGCGATAAAGAGCAACTCCGGTTTGGTCAGGTTTTTGTAGATATGGGCCGCCACGGGGTAGTTTTTTGAATCTTCCGGGTGGTCGAGCCGGCGCATCTTGCGGATCACCTGGATGGTGTGCACATCCACGGGGTAGATATGGAAGAGGTCGTGCTGGGTCTGGCCGATGATGCGCCCGAACTCGGGCAGGTAGCGCCCCAGGATACCGTAGCGGGTCATGCGCTGGAGCTGCTGGGAAAGCTTGCCCGGGCAACTGAACAGGCGCAGGAACAGGGCCCTGGTTTCCGGGTCGTTGCGAAAGTCGTCGTCGATCAGGTGCCGGTGCACCTGCATCTGGCGGATCGTGGCGGCACGAATCCCGCGGATCTCGGGATGTTCCCCCAGCAACACGAAAATTTCCATCAGTGCCGGAGGGTGTCGGGGAAAGACTTCGGGGTCGGCAGTCTCGATATAGTCGTCACGCACCTGGAAGCGCTCGTTGAGCGGTTTGACACGGGTCGCCTTGTTGCGACCCATGATGATTTCGTCCAGGAATTGCAGGAGTACGTCGTTGAGCTCCCGGATTGCCAGCACCACCCGGTAGTATCGCTGCATGAACTGTTCCACGGCCAGGCGCTTCTCCGTGTCCCTGTAGCCGAACAGGGTCGCCAGTTTGCGCTGATAGTCGAACAGCAGGCGCTCCTCCGGCCGCTTGGCCACCAGATGCAGCCCGTAGCGCACCCGCCACAGGAATTCCTCGTTGCGGCGCAGGAAATTGAGCTCATCCTGGGTGATAAAGCCCTCGCCCACCAGATCGTCGAGGGTGGCGACGCCGAAATGCCTGCGGGCCACCCAGTTGATCATCTGGATATCGCGCAGACCGCCGGGAGCTTCCTTGATGTTGGGTTCCAGGTTGTATTCGGTGTTGCCGTGCCTGCGGTGGCGTTCGTGCTGTTCCTCGAGCTTGGCCAGGAAGAAGGCTTTCGATGGCCAGAGCTTCCGGGGACGGGTTTTGTCCAGCATCAGGCCGCGCAACTGGCCGTTACCCGCCAGGGTTCGGCACTCCATCAGGTTGGTGGCAATGGTGACGTCCGATTTTGCCTCCTCGGCGCATTCGCGGACCGAGCGTACGCTCTGGCCGATCTTGAGCTGAATATCCCAGAGAAACGTCAGGAAGCGCTCGATGTTTTCCCGGTAGCGGCTGGTGCCGCTGCGTTTCAGCAGTATGAGCAGGTCGATGTCCGAATGGGGATGCAATTCGCCCCGGCCGTAGCCCCCCACCGCCAGCAGGGCGATCTTGTCGTCCCACTGGAACTGGTTCCAGGCGTGCAGCAGTATCCGGTCCATGAAAGCGGCGCGCTCGTAGACCAGTGTCCGGACCTGCTCGCCTTCCAGGAAGCGCCGGTCCAGGTGGGCATCCGCGGCCGCGATGGCGTCCTTGAAGACGTCCAGGGGGTTGCCCTCCTGAAGGCGGCGGCGAAAGCGCTGCTCGTCGAAGAAGAGCAGGGGCAGGCGGTGGACTTCAAACATCGAAGGGCGATACCTCGTCGGAGCGCAGGGTGAGAACCTCAACACCGTCGGCGGTCACGGCCATGGTGTGTTCCCACTGGGCGGAAAGGCGTCCGTCCCGGGTTTCCACGGTCCAGCCGTCCTTCTTTAACTTGGTGTGGCGCTTGCCGGCGTTGATCATGGGTTCGATGGTAAAGGTCATGCCTTCCTTCAATTCCAGACCCGTTCCGGGTCGCCCGAAGTGGAGAACCTGGGGCTCCTGATGGAATTCATCGCCGATGCCGTGGCCGCAGTAGTCCCGGACCACGGAATAGTGGTTGCCTTCCGCGTGCTGCTGGATAGCATGGCCGATGTCCCCCAGGGTGGCGCCGGGGCGGACCTGCTCGATGCCCTTGTACATGCACTCGCGGGTGATACGGATCAGGCGTTTGGCGTGGTCGGGCACCTTGCCGATGCAGAACATCTTGCTGGTATCGCCGTAGTAGCCGTCCTTGATGACGGTGATATCGATGTTGAGGATATCGCCGTCCTTGAGTTTTTTCTTGTGGGAGGGGATGCCGTGGCAGACCACGTGGTTGACCGAGGTGCAGATGGATTTGGGGAACCCCCGGTAGTTGAGGGGCGCGGGAACGGCCTTCTGGACATTGACAATATAGTCATGACAGATGTCGTTGAGCTCACCGGTGGTGACCCCCGGGACCACGTGCTCGCCGATCATTTCCAGCACCTCCGCGGCCAGGCGGCCGGCTACACGCATTTTCTGGATCTGTTCCGGGGTTTTGATACTGACGGACATGCTCGGTTTCCTGCCAAAAGTCGCCCATTGTACCTAACTACGGTGCCGGACGTCAGATCCTGGAGGGTCTGCCCTTAAGACGCTTCATAACGGCAGGCAATTGTGGTATAAAACGCGCCCCCGGGCCAACCCGGGCCAACAAACGGCTCCACGGTACGCCTGAGCCGTCAACGACACACGTTCGTCGACACGCCGGAAAGGGTGCCCCGCGGGGTTTTCCGGTGGGACGGGCGGAGGTTTAACCCAACAGGGAACCGGCACAACCGGTATCCCGCAGACAAAGGTAGCAAACATGACAACTGTCTCCATGCGCGACATGTTGCAAGCCGGTGTTCACTTCGGTCACCAGACCCGTTTCTGGAACCCGAAAATGAGCAAGTTCATCTTCGGCTCCCGCAACAAGATCCATATCATCAACCTGGAAAAAACCGTTCCCGCCTTCAACGAGGCCCTGGACGAGGTCCGCAAGATGGCCGCCAGGGGCAACAAGATCCTCTTCGTGGGCACCAAGCGCGCGGCCCAGAAGACCATCCGGGAACAGGCCGACCGGGCCGGTATGCCCTATGTCAGCAACCGCTGGCTGGGCGGCATGCTCACCAACTACAAGACCATCCGCGCCTCCATACGCCGCCTGCGCGACCTGGAAGCCCAGAGCGCGGACGGCACCTTCGAGAAACTCACCAAGAAAGAGGCGCTGATGCGCACCCGGATGATGGAGAAGCTGGAACGCTCCATCGGCGGGATCAAGGACATGGGCGGCCTGCCCGATGCCCTGTTCGTGGTGGATGTGGACCACGAGGATATCGCGATCCAGGAAGCCAACAAGCTGGGTATACCGGTGATCGGCGTGGTGGATACCAACAGCGATCCCGACGGCATTGATTACGTTATCCCCGGCAACGACGATGCCATCCGGGCCATCAAGCTCTATGTCACCGCCGTGGCCGACGCCATCATCGAAGGCAATGCCCAGCGCAACGCCGTGTCCGACAAAAACGAGTTTGTCGAGGTCGAGGAAGGCCAGGCCGGCGAGGCCGAAGCCGGCGGCGAGTAAGACGGCGCCGGCCCACGGGCCCGCCCCGCGACCGCCAAATCGAGGTACGACTTTAGAAAGGGGGCTAGGCCCCCTTTTTATCAACCGAATATGAGGATCCAGAGGAACCAAACCATGGCAGCAATCAGTGCTTCCCAAGTGAAAGAACTCCGCGAGCGCACCGGCCTGGGCATGATGGAATGCAAGAAGGCCCTGGTCGAGGCCGACGGCGACATCGACCGGGCCATCGAGGAGTTGCGCAAGTCAAGCGGCATGAAGGCCGCCAAGAAGGCCGGCCGCACCGCCGCCGATGGCGCCGTTGCCACCAAAATCGCCCCGGACAAGAACCTGGGCGTCATGGTGGAAGTCAATTCCGAGACCGACTTCGTGGCCCGCGACGACAACTTCCGGGCGTTCGTGCAGAAGGTGCTCGACAAGGCATTCGAAAACCGTGAGGACAATGTCGAAACCCTGATGGCCGGTGAGCTGGAAGATGACCGCCAGGCCCTGGTGCAGAAAATCGGCGAAAATATCGGCGTGCGCCGGGTGGCCATTGTCGAGGCACTGGTGGTGGGCGGCTATGTCCACAATGACAGCCGTATCGCCGTGCTGGTCGCCCTGAACGGCGGCGACGCCGACCTGGCCCGGGATATTGCCATGCACGTGGCCGCGGTAAACCCCCGGGTCAACAAGCCCGAGGACATGCCCGCCGACGTGGTGGCCAAGGAGAAGGAAATCTACGCCGCCCAGGCCCGCGAGAGCGGCAAGCCCGAGGAAATCATCGAGAAGATGATCAGCGGCCGCCTCAACAAGTTTATTGCCGAGAGCAGCCTGCTTGAACAGCCCTTCGTCAAGGACCCGGACGTGAAAGTGGGCAAGCTGGCCAGCAATGCCGGTGCCGATGTCCAGGGCTTCGTCCGCTTCGAGGTGGGCGAGGGTATCGAAGTCGAGAAGCAGGACTTTGCCGCTGAAGTGGCTGCCCAGGTCGGCTCCAAGAAGTAAAATTCCCAAGCCGGGACCACACGCCGTGGTGGTCCCGGCCCACGACCGCGCCGGAATCGCCATGCCAGAGACCAAGACCGCCAAAGACAAAAAGTACAAGCGCATCCTGCTCAAGCTGAGCGGCGAGGAGCTGATGGGCGCCGAGAACTTCGGTATCGATCCCAGGGTGCTCGACCGAATGGCCCTGGAAATTGGCCAGCTGGTGGGTATCGGGGTCCAGGTGGGCCTGGTGATTGGCGGCGGCAATCTCTTTCGCGGGTCGGCACTGCACGCCGCCGGCATGGAACGGGTCACCGGCGATCACATGGGCATGCTGGCCACGGTGATGAACGCCCTGGCCATGCGCGATGCCCTGGTGCGGAGCAACATTTCCGCCCGGGTCATGTCGGCAATCCCCATGAGCGGCTTCGTGGAGCATTACGATCGGCGCAATGCCATCCGTTGCCTGGACGAGGGCGAGGTGGTGATTTTTGCCGCGGGCACCGGCAACCCCTTTTTTACCACCGATTCGGCAGCCTGTCTGCGGGGCGTCGAGGTGGGTGCGGAGCTGGTGCTCAAGGCAACCAAGGTGGACGGCGTCTATTCCGCCGATCCGATGGAAAACCCCGAGGCAACCCTGTACAGTCGCCTCACCTATGACGAGGCGCTGGACAAAAAACTCGGGGTCATGGATCTCACCGCCATCTGCCTGTGCCGCGAAAACAGAATGCCCATGCGTGTATTCCGTATGTCCAAGCCCGGCGCCCTTCTCAGTATCGTCGTGGGCGGCGACGAGGGCACCCTGATCGAGGAACAGTGACCATGATTGAAGAGCTCAAGCAAGACGCCCGGGAGCGCATGGCCAAGAGCCTGGAAGCGCTCTCCCACGCATTCAACAAGATCCGCACCGGGCGTGCTCACCCGAGCATCCTGGACGGACTCTCGGTTTCCTACTACGGGGCCGATACGCCGCTCAACCAGGTGGCCAACGTCGGTGTCGTCGACGCCCGGACCCTGTCCGTCAGTCCCTGGGAGAAGAACCTGGTGCCGGAAATTGAAAAGGCCATCCTCAAGTCCGATCTGGGGCTCAACCCCGTCACCGCGGGCGAGGTGATCCGGATACCCATGCCCCCCCTGACCGAGGAGACCCGCAAGGGTTATATCAAGCAGGCAAAAACGGAAGCGGAAAACGCCCGGATATCGATTCGGAGTATCCGCCGGGACGTGCTCTCCGATATCAAGGAACTGCTCAAGGAAAAGGAAATCACCGAAGACGATGAGCGCCGAGCCCATGACGAGATACAGAAAATCACCGATACCTATGTGGACAAGGTCGAGAAGGCCCTGGCCGACAAGGAAAAGGACCTGCTGGAAATTTGATCACACCCGCTGTGCGTGGCTGTTAGCGGGTTGACGAGGTTGCCATGACCGATGCAGGAATGCCTCCGAACCACCATCCGCTGCGCCATCTCGCCATTATCATGGACGGCAACAACCGCTGGGCCAAGCAGCGGGGCCTGAGCGGTATCGCCGGGCACCAGGCGGGTGTGGAGCGGGTGCGCGAAGCGCTGGAGAGCTGCCGGCGCCACGATGTCGAAGTGATGACCCTGTTCGCTTTCAGTAGCGAGAACTGGGCCCGGCCGGCGGCGGAAGTCCGCGGCCTCATGTCCCTGTTCGCCTCCTACCTGAAAAAGGAGGTCAAGGAGCTTTGCCGGCGCAAGGTTTCCCTGCGCGTGATCGGTAAGCGCGACCGCTTCAGCGACCGCCTGAGAAAGCTGATCGACGATGCCGAGGCTCGCACCGCCGGGGGCGAACGCACCCTGGTGCTGGCAGTGGATTACGGCGGCCGCTGGGATATCGCCAATGCCGCCCGGATCCTGGCCGGCAAGGTTCAGTCCGGTGCCCTGCGGCCGGAGGACGTGGACGAGTCGGCCATGGCCGGTGCCCTGTGCCTCGACGACCTTCCGCCGCCGGACCTGTGCATCCGCACCGCGGGCGAACAGCGTCTCAGCAATTTCCTGCTCTGGCAGATGGCCTATACCGAATTCTATTTTCCCGCCTGTTACTGGCCGGATTTCGACGCCGCCGAGTTCGACGCGGCTGTTACCGACTACCGCAACCGCCAGCGCCGTTTCGGCCAGACGGGGGAGCAACTGCTCGGGAGACGGTCGACGGAGCAATCCAGTGCTTAAGCAGCGAGTCGTCACCGCGCTGGTGATCGCGGCGCTCTTTCTGGCCTGCCTCTTCTGGCTGTCACCGCCCCTGTTCTCTGTCGTGGGTGCCGTCGTTATCGTCGTCGGCGCCTGGGAGTGGGCGTATCTCGCGGGATTGGAGCGCCCCCGGTGGCGGGTCCTCTACGCCCTGCTGGTAATGGTGCTGATGGCCTGGCTGTATTTCGCCGTCGGTTTCGATAGCGCCGCGGTGAATGCGGACAGGGCCGGGTCCGTGATGCTGGCGGGCGGAATCTGGTGGGCCCTGGCCTTGCTCTGGGTGCAGGGCTACCCCAGCAGCGCGATACTCTGGGGCAGTGTGCCCGTGCGCCTGGCCATGGGCCTGATGGTCCTGATTCCCGCCTGGGTGGCCCTGTCGCTGCTCCACGCCCTTGGCGGTGGTGCGTGGCTGGTATTGATGGCGGTGCTGGTGGTGGCCGCTGCCGATATCGGCGCCTATTTTACCGGTCGCCGTTTCGGCCGCCGAAAACTGGCGGTGGCGGTCAGCCCCGGCAAAACCCTGGAAGGGCTCGCCGGCGGGCTCGCCGCCGCATTGCTGCTGGCGGCCATTGTCTCCCTTGTCGCTCCTTCCCTGCGTCCCTTCTGGTGGCAGTGGACACTGATCGTACTCGCCAGCGCCCTGGCCTCGGTGCTGGGCGACCTGCTGGAGAGCATGGTCAAGCGCCATCGGGGCGTCAAGGACAGCGGCAGGATCCTGCCCGGCCACGGCGGCATCCTCGACCGGATTGACAGTCTCAGCGCGGCGCTGCCATTTTTCGCTTTGCTCTACCTGTCGCTGATACCCGCCGGGCCATGATGCGCCAGCTCACCATACTCGGGTCCACCGGCTCCATCGGCGTCAGCACCCTCGATGTCGTGGCCCGGCACCCGGATCGCTACCGGGTGTTCGCTCTTTCCGGCAACTCCCGTATCGATGTGCTCGCCGAGCAGTGCCAGCGGTTCCGGCCCCGCTACGCCGTTGCCGGCAGCCACTCCGGTGCCAAAAAGTTAAGGGACCGGGTACCGGCGGAGACCCGGGTGCTCTGGGGCGACCAGGCGCTGGCGGATGTGGCGTCGGACGATGCGGTGGACTCGGTCATGGCCGCCATTGTCGGCGCCGCGGGGTTGCTGCCCACCCTGGCCGCGGCCCGGGCCGGCAAACGGGTATTGCTGGCCAACAAGGAAGCACTGGTAATGGCCGGCGACCTGTTCATGGCAGCGGTGGCGGAGGGGGGCGCCACCCTGTTGCCCATCGATAGCGAACACAACGCCATTTTCCAGTGCCTGCCGCCGGCGGGCATCAAGGCCGGCGTAAGCCGCATTCTCCTGTCGGCATCGGGCGGTCCCTTTCGGGACATGCCCCTGTCAAAGCTGGCGGCGATGACACCGGACCAGGCCTGCGCCCACCCCAACTGGGACATGGGCCGCAAGATTTCCGTGGATTCCGCCACCATGATGAACAAGGGCCTGGAACTGATCGAGGCCTGCTGGCTGTTCGGCGTTTCGCCGGAACGGGTCGAGGTGGTAATCCATCCCCAGAGCATTATCCACTCCCTGGTGGCCTATGTGGACGGCTCCACGCTGGCCCAGCTGGGCAACCCGGATATGCGTACACCTATCGCCCACGCCCTGGCCTGGCCCGAGCGCATCGAGGCCGGTGTGGAGCCCCTGGACCTGATCCGTGTCGGCCGGCTGGACTTCTCGGCTCCCGATCTCGAGCGTTTTCCGTGCCTCGAGCTGGCCATGGCGGCGGCCCGGACCGGGGGCGACGCGCCCGCCGCGCTGAACGCGGCCAACGAGGTGGCGGTGGCGGCATTCCTTGGCGGCAGCATTCGCTTCACCGACATTGCCCGCGTGGTGGCGTCGGTTATGGGACAATGGCAGGTCCGTGAACCCCGGGACCTGGCGACGGTCCAACAGTCCGACCGCCGCGCCCGGGTGCATGCGGAAGAAATTGTCGAGGAGGGCAGGATTCGGTGATAGATACGCTGCAAATGATTTTTTTCACACTGGTGGCACTGGGGCTGCTGGTCACTTTCCACGAATTCGGCCATTTCTGGGTCGCCCGCCGGTGCGGCGTCAAGGTGGTGCGGTTCTCCATCGGTTTCGGGCCCGTGTTGACCCGCTGGCGTGACCGGAAGGGCACCGAATTTGCGCTGTCGGCCCTGCCCCTGGGGGGGTATGTCAAGATGGTGGACGAGCGGGAGGGCGATGTCGGTGCCGACGACCTTCCCTATGCCTTTAACCGGAAATCCGTGTGGCAGCGGATTGCTATTGTTGCGGCGGGGCCCTTGGCCAACTTCCTGCTGGCCGTGCTCCTGTACTGGGTTATCTATCTGGTGGGTGTGCAGGGTGTGGCGCCCGTCATCGGCGACATCAAGCCGGGGTCCGTGGCCGCCCGGGCCGGGCTGGAACCGGGCCAGGAAATCGTCGCCGTGGACGGCGAGCCTACCCCCGCCTGGCAGGCGTTGTCCCAGCAACTGGTGCGGCGCATCGGCGAAGAGGGGGCTATTTCCTTCACGGTGACCTATCCCGATTCATCCCTCCAGTACGAAAACGTTGCCGACCTGGACGGCTGGCAGGTGGATGACGACAAACCCGATCCCGTGGGTTCCATCGGCATCGAGTTCTACCGCCCGGAGATCCCGCCGGTGGCGGAGGAGATCGTGCCCGGCGGGGCGGCCGAGCAGGCGGGCATGGAGAGTGGCGACCGGGTGCTCAGTGTCGAGGGCCAACCGGTGTCGCGCTGGCAGGAGTGGGTCGAAACGGTCCGCGACAACCCCGGCAAACCGCTGTCGGTCACTGTCGAAAGAGCGGGCCGGGAAATCCCCCTGACGGTGACGCCCAAAGCGATACGCGAAGAGGATGGTGGAACCATTGGCCAGGTGGGCATGTCGGTAGCCGTACCTGAATGGCCGCCGGAAATGGTCCGGGAAATGCACTACGGACCCGTGGCCGCCTTTGGCGTGGCGGTGGATCAGACCTGGAAAACCGCCAGCCTGGTGCTCGACTCCATCCGCAAGATGGTGGTGGGACTAATTTCCCCCAAACACTTGAGTGGTCCTATAACCATTGCTAAAGTGGCGGGCGCTTCGGCGCAGTACGGGGTCGCAGCCTATCTGGGCTTCCTGGCCCTGCTGAGTGTCAGTCTCGGGGTTCTCAACCTGCTTCCCGTGCCGGTGCTCGACGGCGGTCACCTGATGTATTACGTGATCGAGGTGGTCAAGGGGAGCCCGGTTTCCGAAAAAGTCCAGATGGCCGGGTATCGGGTGGGACTGTTCCTTGTGGTCGGTCTCATGGCGTTGGCGCTGTACAACGACCTGGCGAGACTTTGAGGCACGGCCGAACGGCGATTGCCATTGACAAAAAACAAGCGGCGAACCGGATTTCTATGAAGCGTATTTTACTGGCGTTCCTCCTTGGCCTGGCGGCCGTGCCCGCTCTGGCAGAAGTGTTTCAGGTTCAGGATATTCGTATTGAGGGGCTCCAGCGGGTCAGTGCCGGTACTGTCTTTTCCGCCCTGCCGCTGAGCGCCGGTGATCTCGTCGACGACGGGGACGTGCAGGCCATGACCCGGTCCCTGTTTCGCACCGGCTATTTCGACAATATCCAGATCGCCCGGGACAACGGCGTACTGATCATCGTTGTCGAGGAACGGCCCGCGGTCGCCGAAATCAATTTCGAGGGTAACAAGGCCATCAAGACCGAGGACCTGATGAAGGCCCTAAGGGACAATGGCCTGGCCGAGGGCCAGATTTTCAGGGAGGCGATTCTCGAGGGCATGACCCAGGAGCTGCAGCGCCAGTACGTGGCCCAGGGTCGCTACGGTGCCGTGGTGGAAACCGCGGTGGAGCAATTGCCCCGCAACCGGGTCGCCATCAATGTCGACGTCAAGGAGGGGGACGTCGCCAGGATTCGCCACATCAACATCATCGGCAACCGGGATTTCGAGGAGGATGAGCTGCTCGATGAGTTCGAGTTGCAGACCACCGGCTGGCTGTCCTGGATTTTCAGCGACGACAAGTACGCCCGGGAAAAACTGGCGGGGGACCTGGAGCGCCTGGAGTCCTGGTACCTGGACCGCGGCTACCTGCGGTTCGCCATCGATTCCACCCAGGTGTCCATCAGTCCGGACCGGGAATCCGTGTACATCTCCATCAATATCACCGAGGGCGACATCTACCGGGTGGGCGAGGTTGAGCTTGCCGGCGACCTGGTTATTCCCGAGGAGGAAGTGCGACGCCTGATCGTTCTCGAGGAAGGCGAGACTTTTTCGCAGATTCAGATGACCAACAGTTCCGAGCTCATTACCCAGCGTCTGGGCAACGAGGGTTACACCTTCGCCGAGGTCCAGGGCTACCCCGAGGTGAGCGAGGACGACAAGACCGCCAGGATCACTTTCTTCGTCGACCCCGGCAAGCGGGCCTATGTGCGTCGCATCGAGTTTCGCGGTAACACCAAGACCGCCGACGAGGTGTTGCGCCGGGAAATGCGCCAGATGGAAGGGGCCTCCGCCTCGAGTGCGCTGATTGAGCACTCCAAGGTGCGTCTCGAGCGTCTCGGCTTTTTCAAGGAAGTGGAAGTGGAGACCCGGGAGGTGCCAGGCACCAACGATCAGATCGACGTCTATTACAGCGTCGAGGAGCAACCCTCGGGAAGCGTCGGCGCCAGCGTCGGCTTCGCCCAGGATTATGGTCTGGTACTGGGCGCCAACCTCCAGGAAAACAACTTCCTGGGCAGTGGCAACAAGGTGGGTGTCGGCCTCAACCGCAGCCGGTTCCGGACCAACTTGCAGTTCTCCTACACGGAACCCTATTTCACGCCGGACGGTGTCAGTACCGGCTATAACGTCTACTACCGCTCCACGGACTACGGCGAGTTCAACCTGTCCAACTACACCACGGACAGCCTTGGCGCCGGTCTGAATTTCGGCTATCCGCTTTCGGAAGTGTCCCGGCTGGGTTTTGGCTTTAACCTGGAGAACCTCACCATCGATCTGGGGTCCTTCAGTTCGCAGGAAATTAACGATTTCGTGGACGACAATGGTGATGACTACAATATCTTCACGGTCAGCCTGAACTGGAACAAGTCCACACTCAATCGCGGGATTTTTGCCACACGCGGTGCCTCCCAGCGGATTAACCTGGATATTGCGGTACCGGGCAGTGATGTCCAGTATTACCGGTTGTCCTACTCGGCCCAGTACTTTCAGCCCATCACCGACAGCCTGACACTGCGCCTGCGCACCGAATTGGGGTATGGCGACGCTTATGGCAGTACCAGCCGGCTGCCGTTTTTCAAGAACTTCTACGGCGGCGGGTTCGGCTCCGTGCGCGGCTTCAAGCGCAACACCCTGGGGCCCCAGGATACGCCGGCCCTGTTTTGCCGCAGCGCGCCGGATGGACAGCCGGTCAACGGCACCTGCCCCGACGGCAGCGACCCCGTGCCGGTGGACGACCCGGACCCGTTCGGCGGCAACATCCTGGTGGAAGGCAGCGCCGAGGTGATCTTCCCGCTACCGTTTCTGAAAGACCAGCGATCGGTGCAGGCCGCCTTCTTTATCGATGCGGGCAATGTTTTCGATACCGAGTGCAATGAGTCGCAAATCAGCTGTTTTGAACCGGATCTCGGTGAATTGCGCTATTCTGTGGGCTTCGGGGGAACCTGGCTCAGCGGTTTCGGTCCCATCACTGTGAGTCTCGGCAAAGCATTGAATGCCGGCTCCGAGGACGAGGAGGAGTTTTTCCAGTTTTCCCTGGGTCAGACATTCTGATCAACCCTGTTAATCAACCAACGAGTGGAGACGTTTTGTGCGCCATTTAAAAAGTTTTGTTTTTGTTCTCGTCACCCTGTTCAGCACCGTCGCCCTGGCGGCCGAGCAGAAAATCGCCGTGGTCGATCTCGGTGCCGCCATTTTCAGTTCCGAAGTGGCCAAAGCCAGGCAGAACGAGCTTCGTGCGGAGTCCGACTTCGCTTCCCTGCAGGCGAAATACGACAGCACCACCGCGGATATCCAGGCGCTGCAAAAGGATGCGGAAGCCAACCGCATGACCTGGTCCGAGGAGCAGGTTGAATCGTTCCAGAAAAAGATGGAATACCTGCGCGCCGACCTGGAGCTGTTGCAGCGCAAATTACAATCCGAAGTGCGCTCGCTGCAGAACAATATAGTCAACGAGCTGCGGCCCAAGGCCCTGGAGGCTTTGCAGGAAATCGTCAAGGATGAGGGGATCACGCTGCTGTTCCGTTCCGATGCGGTTCTCGTTGCCCAGCCGGATATGGACATTACCGCGAAGCTGACCGACCGACTCAACAAGAAAACCCAGTAACCGCTGGCAATGGCTCGCTCCATCACCCTGCGAGAGCTCGCCCGGCTACTCGATGCCGAGCTGCAGGGTGATCCAGCGTACGAAATTAAAGCCCTCAGTACCCTGCAGGATGCCGGGCCTGGCGAACTGGCTTTTCTGGCATCCAGTGCCTATCGACGTCATCTGACCGGAACCCGGGCCGGTGCGATTATTCTGGCCCCGGGCGATACCGCCGGTTTTGCCGGCAACAAGCTGGTGACCGGCAATCCCTATCTGGCCTATGCGCGGGCTTCCGGGCTCTTTGACCGGGCCCCGATGCCGTCACCCGGTATCCATTCCGCCAGTGTTGTCGACGAGTCCGCTGAAATCGCCCCCTCGGCGTCCATCGGGCCCCTGGCGGTGATCGAGGCCGGTGTCCGTATCGGGGAACAGTGCGTCATCGGCCCCGGCTGTTTCGTCGGTCGGGACTCGGTTATCGGTTCCCATTCGCGGCTTTTCGCCAATGTGAACCTGTATCACGGTGTCATCCTGGGCAGTCGTGTCAGAATCCACAGTGGCGCGGTAATCGGGAGCGATGGGTTCGGCTTCGCTACGGGCAATGATGGTTGGGTGAAAATCCACCAGCTCGGTGGCGTCGAGATTGGCGATGACGTCGAGATCGGCGCCGGTACCACCATCGACCGTGGCGCCCTGGGCAATACCGTAATTGGCAGCGGTGTGATTATCGACAACCAGGTGCAGATTGCCCACAACGTCAAGGTCGGTGACAATAGCGCGCTTGCCGGTTGCGTGGCCATCGCCGGCAGCGCCGTGATCGGCAGGAACTGCGTGCTCGCCGGTGGCGTGGGTATTGTCGGGCATGTCGAGCTCTGTGACGGGGTCACCGTGACGGCGCGTTCGATGATTACAAAATCCATCGCCAGGCCCGGTTCCTATTCGTCGGGAACGCCGTTCAGCGAGACTGCCGAATGGCGCAGGAATGCGGTCCGGTTTGGCCAGCTGGATCGCATTGCGCAGAAGCTTTCCCGTCTCGACAGGCGCGGCAACAAGAAGTAACTCCGTCGCGATTGGCGACAGCACCGAGGATGATGAATGGAAATTAAAGAGATCAAAGAATTCCTGCCCCACCGCTACCCGTTTCTGCTGGTAGACAGGGTGCTGGAGCTGGAGCCGGGGGCCCATATCATCGCCTACAAGAACATCACCGCCAATGAAGACGTTTTTAACGGCCACTTCCCCAATGCGCCTATTTTCCCCGGGGTCATGATTATCGAGGCCATGGCCCAGGCGGCGGGCATCCTCGGCTTTGCCACTGTCGACAAGCGTCCGGACGACAAGAATCTCTATCTGTTCGCCGGTGTCGACGGTGTCCGCTTCAAGCGCCGCGTCATTCCCGGCGATCGTTTGGTACTCGAGGCATCCATCGCCTCGGTGAAGCGCAATATATGGCGTTTCCAGTGTCGCTCCAGTGTCGACGACAAGCTGGCCTGCGAGGCGACCATTCTCTGCGCCCTGCAACAACTGGACTGAGGTCGGGGCAAGACGCCGCCACCCGATATTTTCCCCGTGTTCGCCCGACAGAGGAGAAGGATTTGTCGTACCCGTTGAACAGTCAGGCCGCCGGAGGTGACCGGCCTTGATCGACCCCCGAGCCATTATCGATCCCTCCGCCGTTCTCGGCGACAACGTCCAGGTGGGACCCTGGAGTATCATCGGGCCTGATGTCGAGATCGGCGATGGTACCGTGGTGAACTCCCATGTGGTGATTCGCGGGCCCAGCACCATCGGCCGGAACAACCGGGTCTTCCAGTTTGCCACTGTCGGCGAGGAAACCCCCGACCTGAAGTATCGGGGTGAGGAGACACGCCTGGTGATCGGCGATGACAATATCATCCGGGAAGGGGTCACCATCCATCGGGGCACGGTCCAGGACCGTGGCGAGACCACCATCGGCAGCAATAATCTGTTGATGGCTTACGTGCACGTCGGTCACGATTGTGTCATCGGCGACAACACCATTCTGGTCAATAATGCCTCCCTGGCCGGCCACGTCCACGTGGGGGACTGGGCGATCCTGTCGGGCTACGTACTCGTCCACCAGTATGTCAGTCTCGGCGCCCACAGCTTTGCCGGCGCGGGCAGTTATATTCCCCAGGACGTGCCTCCCTATGTGATGGTCGCCGGCAATCCGGCGGTGCCGCGCACCATCAACAGCGAGGGCCTCAAGCGCAGGGGGTTCGGCAAGGAACAGATCGCCGCCATCAACCGAGCCTACAAGCTGCTCTACCGAAAGGGACTGAAGCTGGAGGACGCGCTTGCACAAATCGGCGGGATGGACGACGCCGCCGAGGTGCTGGCTCCGCTGGTGGCCTTTGTTCGCGCCTCTCGCCGGGGCATTGTCCGCTAACATCCCGGGGCCCCGTGGCCTCACGGCGAAGAGAACCAGTCATGAGGGAAGCACCAGTACGAATCGGCATGGTGGCGGGGGAAGCCTCGGGCGACCAGCTGGGCGCGGCCCTGATCTCCGCCCTGCGTACGTATTATCCCGGTGCCCGGTTCGCCGGTGTCGGCGGCGAGCGGATGCTGGCCGAAGGTTTCGAGAGTCTCTTTCCCCTTGAACGCCTGTCGGTGATGGGCTTTGTCGACCCCCTCAAGCGGCTTCCCGAACTGTTGCGCATGCGCCGCGGCCTTTACCGGTATTTCCTGGACGCCGGCTGTGATTTGGTGCTGGGTATCGATTCCCCGGATTTCAACCTGGGCCTGGAAGCCAGATTGCGTGCGCGGGGCGTACTCACCGCCCATTATGTCAGTCCCTCGGTCTGGGCCTGGCGGCGGGGACGGATCAGGAAAATCGCGCGGGCCGTTGACCGGATGCTGACACTCTTTCCCTTCGAGACGGAATTCTATGAACAGCACGGGGTGCCGGTGACCTTTGTCGGCCACCCGCTTGCAGACCGCTTTCCGGTGGAGCCGGATAGCGGGGATGCCCGCGCCCGCCTGGATCTTTCAGGGGACGGCAAGCTGCTGGCAATCATGCCGGGCAGTCGTCGCTCCGAGGTGGCGTTGATGGGGCCGCTTTTCCTGCGGGTTGCCCGGTGGCTGCTCGAGCGCCATGGCGATCTGCGCCTTGTCATACCGGCCGCCAATCGGGATCGATACCGGCAACTTCGGAATCTTCTGGAAGACCGCCCGGGCCTGCCGGTAGTTCTCGTTGAGGGCCAATCCCACGATGCCATGGCGGCGTCGGACGCGGTCCTGCTGACCTCGGGCACCACCGCGCTGGAAGCCATGCTGCTGAAAAAACCCATGGTGGTTGCGTACCGGATGGGCGCGATGACCTACCGGCTCTTGTCACGGCTTGTCAAAACCCCCTATATTGCCCTTCCCAACCTCATCGCCGGGCGGGCCCTGGTTCCCGAGCTGGTGCAGGACGCGGCCACGGTGGAGGCTCTGGGCAACCATCTGTTACAGGCCCTCTACGACAACGACTACCGGGAGCGCCAGGTTTTGGCCTACACAGACTTGCATCGCCAGCTTCGGGTCGACGCCGCCGAGACCGCGGCGAGGACCCTCGGTGCCATGATCGATGAACGGCGGGCGCGCACATGACCGTGGCGTTGTCATACAAAGGACGTTTGCTCGCCGGTGTCGACGAAGTGGGTCGCGGACCCCTGGCCGGAGACGTAGTCACCGCGGCGGTGATTCTCGACCCCGAGAGGCCCGTCGACGGGCTGGCCGATTCCAAGACATTGTCCGCCGGCAGGCGCCAATCCCTGAGCGAGGAAATCCGCTGCCGGGCCCTGGCCTGGTTTGTGGCCCGGGCATCGGTGGCGGAAATCGACCGCTACAATATCCTCCAGGCCACCCTGATGGCCATGGTCCGGGCCGTGGATGGCCTATCCGTGCGGCCGGAGTTTGTCGCGGTGGACGGTAACCGTCTGCCCAGGTGGCAGTACCGCGCCCAGGCCGTCGTCAGGGGCGACAGCCTCGTGCCCGCCATCAGCGCCGCGGGGATTCTCGCCAAAGTCACCCGCGACGGTGAAATGATGGAATCCGAGCGCCGTTTTCCCGGTTACGGTTTTGCCGAGCACAAAGGCTACGCCACCCCCCGGCACCTGGAGGCCCTGGGCCGGCTCGGTCCCTGTGCCATTCACCGGCGCTCTTTCCGGCCCATCCGGGTGGACGGAGAACAGGGGGATCTGCCGCTTTAGCGGCACCACCCACAAGAAAGATAATTGCCTTACAGGAGGGGAAAGACCGTGATCAAGACGCTGGCCGATTTTTTTACCCGTGTGGTACAGCGCTGGCTGCCCAACGCCTTTTTGTTTGCCATTCTCCTGACACTGGTGGTGCTGATTGCCGGCATGATCAGCGAGGGTCAGTCGGTGACCGCCATGGTGGGGTTCTGGGGCGACGGCGTCTGGGGGCTGCTCACTTTTTCCATGCAGATGGTGCTGATCCTCGTGACCGGCCACGTCTTTTCCAGCAGCCCGCCCATACAGGCTCTGTTGCGCCGCCTGGCCGGCCTAGCCCGCTCCCCGGGCCAGGCAATCATCCTGGTCACCGTTTTTGCCATGCTCGCGTTCTGGATCAACTGGGGTTTCGGCCTGATCGGCAGTGCCCTGGTGGCGAGGGAGATGGCCCGGCGGGTGCGCGGCGTGCACTATCCGTTGCTGGTGGCCTCGGCTTACAGCAGTATCATTATCTGGCACGCCGGCCTGTCGGGCTCGATTCCCCTGAAGCTGGCCGCCGGCGGCTCGGATGCCCTCGGCAAAATGCTGGAGGGGAGGGTGATTCCCGTCTCCGAGACACTCTTCGACTGGCCCAACCTGGTGATCTGCGCGCTCCTGTTGATCACCCTCCCGGTGGTCAACCGCCTGATGATGCCGCCGCCGGAGCAGGTACCGCCGGTGCCGGACTCGCTTTTCGAGGATGAAACGCCGCCGGCGCCTCCCTCCCGGGACCAGATGACCCCGGCCCAGCGCCTGGAACACAGCCGCGTATTCTCTTTTGCCCTGGGCGGTCTCGGCGCCTGGTACCTGGCAGATCACTTCATTCAGGGCGGCGGTATCGACCTGAATACCATCAGCCTGTTATTCCTTACCCTCGGTGTCCTCTTCCACCAGACGCCGGCCAATTATTTGCGCGACTTCCACGAGGCGGTGCGGGGTACCTCGGGAATCGTCCTGCAGTTCCCCCTTTATGCGGGAATCATGGGCATGATGGCCAGTTCCGGGCTGGCGGTTTCCATTTCCCAGGGTTTTGTCGCCCTGTCGACGCCGCAAACCTTTCCTCTCTGGACATTCCTCAGTGCGGGCCTGGTCAATTTTTTCGTGCCTTCCGGCGGCGGCCAGTGGGCGGTGCAGGCGCCCATCGTGATCCCCGCGGCCGATAACCTGGGCGTGCCCCTGAACCGGGCAGCCATGGCGGTGGCTTTCGGGGATGCCTGGACCAACCTTATCCAGCCATTCTGGACACTGCCCATGCTCGCCATCGCCGGGCTCTCCATCAAGGACATCATGGGTTACTGCACCGTGGCCTTGCTCTGGACCGGGCTGGTGATCATGGCGGGCATGGCGTTAATGTATTAAAGGCCGAACGCGCCACGAATCCGGCGCATAATACGGCTGACGCCCGGCAATCGCACCGGTAAACACACCGGCGGCTTCACGTTGAAAGAGACAAACTGATATCCCATGGCAGAACCTTCATTTATCCATTTGCGCGTCCACACCGAGTACTCCCTGGTGGATGGCATCGTCCGTATCGGTTCCCTGATCGGCAAATCCGCGGAGTACGGCATGCCGGCGGTGGCGATCACCGACGTGTGCAATTTCTTTGCCCTGGTGAAATTCTTCAAAGCCGCCCGGGGAGCCGGTATCAAGCCCATTTGCGGCAGCGATTTCCAGGTGGCCCCGCCGGCGCAGGATGCGCCGCCGAGCCAGGTGACGCTGCTGGTGCAGAACGGGGAAGGCTACCGCAACCTGACCCGGCTGATTTCCCGGGCCTACCTGGAAGGGCAGGTTCAGGGCCGGCCCATGCTGCGCCGGGAGTGGCTGGCCGAGCTCGGTGAAGGGCTGATCGTCCTGTCCGGCGGACGCCAGGGCGACGTGGGCCAGGCATTGCTGGCCAACAGGCGGGAACAGGCACAGGCGCTGCTCGACGACTGGCGCCGGGATTTTCCCGACCGCTATTACCTGGAGCTGACCCGCACCGGCCGCGATGGCGAGGAGGATTACCTGCATCGGGCCGTTGAGCTGGCCGGCGCGAACCGGTGCCCGGTGGTGGCCACCAACGACGTCTGCTTTCTCGAACGGGAGCAGTTCGATGCCCACGAGGCCCGGGTCTGCATCAACGAGGGCAGGACCCTGGACGACCCGCGCCGGGAGCGCCGCTACAGCCCCCAGCAGTACCTTCGTTCCGCGGAAGAGATGGCGGAACTGTTCAGCGATATTCCCGAAGCCCTGGCAAACAGCGTCGAGATTGCCAAACGCTGCAGCCTGGAACTGGAGCTGGGCAAGCACTACCTGCCGGAGTACCCCATCCCGGCCGGTTTTACCACCGAGACCTATTTCGAGAAGCTCAGTTTCGAGGGCCTGGAAAAGCGGCTGGCGACCCTGTTCGCGGACAGCGGCGAGCGGGATCGCCGGCGCGGGGAGTACGAGCAGCGGTTGCGTTTCGAGCTGGACATCATCAACCAGATGGGCTTCCCCGGCTACTTCCTGATCGTCATGGACTTTATCCGCTGGGCCAAGGAGAACGATATTCCCGTGGGGCCCGGACGGGGCTCAGGGGCGGGTTCCCTGGTGGCCTACGCCCTGGAGATCACCGACCTGGACCCCCTG
>DGNJ01000009.1 GCA_002388905.1 Cellvibrionales bacterium UBA4495 | reverse complement strand
TCAGCTTCGGCTATACGCTGACCGATGCCGACGGCAGTGCCGCCAATGGCACCCTGGCGGTAAGCGTCGACGACGACACGCCGGTGATCGATAGTATTACGGGCGATTCAACCCCCAACAGCACCGGTGCCACCGCCAGCGGTCAGTTGGTTGGGTTCGCTTATGGCGCAGACCAGGCCGGCGAAATCAGCCTGGAAGGAAGCCTGGCTTCCCTGTCCAGCAGCCTGACGGCATTGGGTGGGCAGCAGGTCAACTACTACCTGAACCCCAATGATAGCAGTCACCTTCTCGCTTCGGTTGAAGATAACCGGGCGGATGCCTTCGCGAATACCGGGACTCAGGTGTTCGAAATCACGGCGAACGACGTCACCGGCGAATATGACTTCACTTTGTTCCAGCCTCTGGAAACCTTTGTCTCCTCGCCGATTGGCAGTTCCGAACAGGAAGCAACGGGACCGACCAGTTTCTATGTGCTGGGTGCCAATACGGGCAATAGCCTGGCTATTCTCTCTGGTTACAACGTCAATAACTTCTCCGACTGGATGGATGGCAATGCGGACCCGGAGACCGATTATTCGATCCTTGATGTGAACGGCAGCCTGGCCGGATGGGGTATCGATAATAATAATTACGATGCGATGGAGGTTTTTCGTCTTGATTTTGATACCGATCGCGGCGGACTGACAAGCGGTGAATTCGACGACGAGTTGCCTCCGGTCAATGCGGTTACGGTCCAGTTTGACAAATTCAGTGCGGGAGACGTGATCCATTATGTCGGGCATTTGTCCGACGGAAGTACCGAAAAGGGCACCTACACGGTAACCGATAAAAACGCGGCCAATAACAGCTTCACTTTTGCGGCTCCCGAGGGGACCTATCTGGATTATATCGAGTTTGCTCCGCAAGCGGGCGCAAGCGGAAAATTTGTTGTCGCCTCCATTTCATCTCTCAGCGATCAACCGGTTGACCTTGATTTCAACGCTTCACTGATCGACAGCGATGGTGACGGCACCGCCGATTCAGCTTTCACCATTACCGTAGGCGAGCAAGCGGGCACGTTGATGGTGGGTACCAATGCCGACGATACCCAGCTCTCGACGACCAGCCACCTGGTGAGCCCCTCCACCGCCGGTGAAATTACGGGTGCAGGCGGGGATGATATTCTCGTGGGCGACGCCGGCGGCAGTGAGGCGCCGGCCGGCACGGCTGCCAACCTCATACTGGTGCTGGATACCTCGGGCAGCATGGATGACTCGATTGCCTTCGACAACGGCGAAATGTCCCGAATGGATGCGCTCAAACAGGCGGTGACGAATCTGCTCAATGAGTTGAGTGGTGAATCGGCACGGACTGTCCGTGTTCATATCCAGAGTTTTGCCAATACGGAAAGCGAGTTGGGCACCTTCGATCTCGTTCAGGACGGGGCCTTCAATGAGCATGCGCTTAACGCGGCAATCTCGGCCGTAGAGAGCCTGCATGCGGATGGCGGCACCAATTACGAGGCGGGCCTGCAGGGCGCGATTGACTGGGTCAACGCCGGCGGCCCTGCAACAGGGGATAACGTCGTCAACCAGACTATTTTTGTGTCGGACGGCGTCCCCACTTATTACTACGGGGGCAATGGAACCAATAACGTCTACGGTCCCGGTAATGCCTTCAGCCAGACCGCACTGGATCATATTCTCGGGGAATACGATGGCCGCGGTGCCGACGACGACATCAGTGAGGTTGAGGTCCTCGAGTCTATTTTCGGGCCTACACAGGCCGTCGGTATTAATGTCGCCGGCGCCAACCTGCAGCACTTAAGCGTTGTGGAAGGTGAAGGTGGCCAGGCAGAAAGCATCACCACCGCCGAACAACTCAGCGACGTTCTGGCCAGTCTCAATCCGCTCCTGGACGTCGACCAGGTTGGCGGCGACGAACTTGACGGCGGCAATGGCGACGACATTATTTTCGGGGATACCATCAATACCGATCAGGTGGCGGCGGACCAGGGGCTGTCCATGCCGGACGGCGCCGGTTGGGCGGTCTTCGATGCGCTTGAGAACGGTGAAAGTGCGGTTTCGCCGGACTGGAGCAGGTCCGACACTGTCGACTATATCCGCGCCAATTACGAAACCCTGGGCCAGCCGACCCTGGACGGTGGCGGGAACCTGCGGGCCGGAGGCAATGATCGTATCGACGGCGGTCAGGGCAATGACATCATTTTTGGCCAGGAAGGGAACGATATTATTGACGGTGGGCAGGGTAACGACCTCCTGAGCGGCGGCCCGGGCGATGATATGCTGCGTGGCGGACAAGGCGACGATATTTTCCTGTGGAATGAGGGTGAAAGCGGCCAGGATATCGTCGCCGATTTCGAACTCGGTAGCGGAGGACAGACCGGCGATGTTCTGGACCTTGCCGACCTTTTGCAGGGAGAGGATGATTCGAATCTGGACGATTACCTCAGTTTCGAGTACGACAGCGCAACGATTACCACCAAGATCAATATCGACGTCGAGGGCGATGGTTCCGCCATCGACCAGCGGATCGAATTGCAGGGCGTGGACCTGGTGGACGATGGTGCCGGTGGCCATTACACCGATGCCCAGATAATTGACAACCTGGTCGCGAGCGGACAATTGAACACGGACAGTTGACACTTTGCCCTTCGCCAGCTTTTAACCCCGGCCAATGGCCGGGGTTTTTTATGGGCGGAAAGAATGGATAGCGACAAAAGCGCAAAATGTGAGCTGGTTCGCATTGCCGTCCGTCGGCTCTATTGACCTTTGAGAGGGATTGTGGCAGTTTCTGGGTTGACTGGGGATGTGGGAAAGAATGACCAAAGTTCGCGGGGTAACGCTGGTTGAATTGCTGGTGACCCTGACAGTCCTGACCATCATCGTGGCTTTTGCCGTTCCGGCTGCGCAGGATTGGTTGCGGGAAGCTCGCCTGGATACCGGTGCTAGAGCCCTCGTCGCTACTTTCCAGGAAGCCCGTTCCGAAGCTGTCGGTCGTCAGCAAGGCGTGACGCTTGCGACTGTGGAGGGCGGCCTCGACTGGGGAGGAGACGTCGAACTTTACACCGACGCCGATACTTCGGGAAACACGGCTTTCGATGCCGGCGAGGACACATTGATATTGACAATGCCAGCCGTCGGCGAGGGGTTGCGCGTTACCGGGGATATCAGCGCGGAAGATTATATAAGTTTTCGCGCCAACGGTATGCTCAACGAGGGCGGTAACACCGTCTCCATTTCCCTCTGCGATACTGAAAGGCGAAGTCCGGGCCACAATATCGAAATCAACCGGGCAGGCAGGGTCAGGCTGACCGAAGGGGACTGCGACTCGGCAACTTAAACTTGCCTGGGAACCAGAAGACCTGCCCGGTAACAAATGCTAATCGCCCGACTGATTCTGCAAAAAGGGTACTTATAGCGGGTGTAAAACCAAGGAAGGACGAGAATGACGGGGTTGTCGCGCTCACAGTTGGGGAAATTCCGGAATCGGGGGTCGACACTGATTGAGGTGTTGATCGCCATGCTGGTATTCGGTCTCGGTATTGCCGGGGCACTGGCCCTGCAATTCAACTCGATCAAGGAAGATTTCGATTCATCCCAGCGCAGTCGCGCGATCTGGCTGGCCCAGGAATTTATCGACCGTATACGCCTCAACCCGGACGCCCGGGTGGCCGGTGCCCACATTGCCGTCCTGAACGATCCTGACTTCGACTGCGCCGCCCCCCCCGCCAAGATCTGCGCGGATTATTACGACCCTGATACCAGCTCCAAGGCGAACGCCGAGGAATGCAATGCCGGGGAAATGGCCGAGTTCGATACATGGCAACTGGTGTGTCGTTCGGGCCTGGTGGGTACCGAGGTTTCTCTTTCCTGCGATGACGTCGATCCCAGCGATACCGATAACTGCTCGGAGGGCTCCGACTACACCCTGGAGCTGGCCTGGGAATCCAAGGCGGTGGCCGACAATTCCGGCATCGATGACCCGGATGACGACCTCAAGACCCAAAGCTTCCGTCAGGTGTTCCGGCCATGAATACGATGTCGTGTCGCAAAAATCGTCAGTCGGGTTTGTCTCTCGTTGAGCTGATGATTGGCATCGCCCTGGGGCTGCTGCTGACCGGTGCGGCCCTGTCCATGCTGATTGTATCCAAGGAAACGTACCGGACCACCAACACTCTGTCCCGCGTGCAGGAAAATGCGCGCTACGCACTGGATACACTGGCGAAATCCATCCGCCTGGCGGGCTACCGGGATCCCGAATACGGTGGAACCCTGGATCCCATCTACGATGGCGAATGCGGCTCCTTTGACCCCTGTACCGAAAATGGCGCCGGCAATGCCAGTGACCGTATTGCCTTGTGGCTGGACCCACCGCCCAACGATGGCACGGAAACCGACTGCACGGGGGCTGTCATCGAGGCGGACCAGGATATCGCCAACGTCTACTATGTGGCAGAAACGGCCGATGATGTCTTCTCCCTGGTATGCCGGGGCTACGACGTAGGAGATGGGAGTTGGGTGGCGTCGGCCCAGCCGTTGATCGATGGTATCGATAGGCTCCAGATCTTGTACGGCCTCATAGAAGATGGACGTATTAATCAGTACGTATCCGCGGACCGGGTGCCCGAGTGGCATCAGGTTGGCGCCGTCAGGGTTTCCTTATTGGTCAGCACGGGCCAGGAGACGGGTAGTAGCGATGAGAAGGTTCGGGAGTTCCTGCTGCTGGATGCCGAGCCCCTGGTGGTGGAAGACCGCCACGAACGCAAAACCTTTTCCACCACCGTCGCCATCCACAACCAGTTCAACGAGACATAACCATGCATTCAATCGTTCACAAGCGGCCGGGGAGGTCTCAGCAGCAGGGTGTTGTCCTGATCGTTACGCTGGTGCTTCTGGTCATTATCACCCTGATTGCGGTTGCCGGCGCATCCGACATCAGTCTGCAGAGCAAGATGGCCCGCAACAGTCAGTTCAGCCTCAATGCCTATAACCAGGCGTTTAGCGAGATCAATGCTCAGGTGGGCGTGATGAAGGAAAACCAGGCGATGCTGATCGAGGCGGCCAATAATGACAGTTACGCACTTGCCGCCGAGGATCTGGTCATGTCCGTTCCCGAATATGAGCAGAGCGCGGAGTTGAGTTTCCTGGGCGAGGGTGATGCCATCATTTATGGAGAGAAACTCGGGGGAGGCAATCCCTACCGCTTTGAGTTGGATAGCGAGGCCACCGTTGCCAATACCGGTGCGAAATCGGATCAGACCCAGGGCTTGATCTACCACGGCCCTTCCTTATAGGAAAGGGCGTATAGGAGGACACCATGAGACAAGGAATATCCAGGTTGGCTTGCCTTTGGCTATTGGCGGCATTGATGGCCCCCGGGCTAAGTTGGGGCAGTCCCCCCATCAAAGTCCTGACAAGAACTATCGAATACACCACGCTCCTGGTGCGGGAAACAGGCCAGGGCACTGGCGAAGTAACCGCGACTTTTCCGGATTGTGTTGAATGTGAGTCCAAAACATTTGCCTACGACTCGTCCACTGTTGTCGTGGACGAGAACGATCAGCCGATCGCCTCCGAGCGGCTGCCCGATTTGAATCTCAGGAGAGCCCTGCTCAGATACCGGATCGAAAACGGAAAACTCATAAAAGTTCAATTATATCGCTAGGGAGAGGGCGGATGAATATCAAAAAAGGAATGCTGATACTCCTGGGATTTTTATTTTCTGGCCTGTGTGCTGCGGACGACATCGACATTTTTTATTCTGAAGCTGTTGTGAACGATAACGCAGATGCTCAACCAAACGTACTTTTTGTGCTGGATAGCTCCGGGAGCATGGCTGACGAAGTGGAGACCTACACACCTTACGATCCGAGTATCGATTATGGTGATTCACCGGATGACAGAATCTATGTGTATGAACTCGATTACGATTATACGGGTATATACATAGAGAATAGCAGGAACAACTGCCGGGCAATGCAAGACGGCATTACTGACGGCAATGGTGAACCAACTTATATAGGGAAAGCGGTAGAGTGGCATGAATCCTTTTTCGTCTTCTGGGATACCAGTTCTTGGGACGATGTTTCCAATAGTTCCAGAATCGTTGAATGTGAGGAAGACAGCGGAAATCACGGCGCTGATTCGGACTCCGATGCGACATATGCCGCGGATGGTCGTCACGGCCCATACTCCACCAGTCGAGGCCGTGAAATTCGATGGAGACGCGTCGATCAACAGATGTTTGTATCGGCGAATTATCATGATTACTTGATAAACGGCGGACGCGAGGAACGCCGAAAGGTCGATATTATGAAGGAGGCGGCTACCGACCTAGTCAATTCCTTTTCCGGCCTCAATATGGGGCTGATGCGCTTTGATGGTGAGAGTGGTGGGTATGCTATCCAACACTTTTCCGATATCGGTTCCAGCAGGCCTGAAATAATCGACGCAATAAATAGTATCGAACCCGAGGACTGGACGCCATTGGCCGAGACACTATGGGAAGCAATGCTTTATTATCGTGGCGACGAGGTGCACTACGGGACCAACTGGCGTCGGGACCCGGATGCTGTATCCGGAAGTAGTTACAACTCGCCTATAGCCAACGCCTGCCAGAAAAATTTCGTCGTCTACCTGACTGATGGCAATCCCTACCGGGATAGTGGTAGAGATAATTCGATTCGGGATCTGACGGGAGCTACCCAGGCTACGTGTGATCATCGGGATAACGCCAGCGAGGCCAACGATACCTGTTTGGATGAGTTGGCAGGCCATATGGCCAATAATGATATGGCGGCGGATATTGAGGGTGTGCAGGATGTTCGCACCTACACCATCGGTTTTAATATCGATATGCCTTTGTTGGAGGAAACCGCCAAAAAAGGCAAGGGCAAGTACTATACAGCCAACGACACCAACGAGCTTAAAAGCGCATTCAACCAGATCATTGCCGATATCTTGAAGGAATCCGTTGCCTTTATCGCGCCGGCGGTATCGGTCAATGCGTTCAACCAGCTGCAGCACAACAACGAAATTTACTACGCGATCTTCTCACCTCAGTTGACGCCCCGCTGGTACGGTAACGTCAAGAAGTACAAGATTAATTCAGCCGGCGAGATCACCGATGCCGACGGTGATATTGCAGTCGACGATTCCACCGGCTACTTCCTGGATACGGCCAGAAGCTTTTGGTCCAGCGTGCCGGATGGCCAGGATGTCAGGGCCGGGGGCGCCGCGAGTCACCTGGATGCGTCTCGTACGGTGTATACGGTCACCAGCAACAACCCCAATCCCAGGGATATCCGGTTGAGTCTGCCCGGCAATACCATCGGCATTAGTAACGGCGCTATCACACGGGCCATGCTGGGACTCAATAGCGACGTGGATAACGACACCCGGTCCCGTCTTATTGAGTGGATTTTGGGATATGACCGGGAAGACGATGGACCCCATCGTTTCTTTGCCGATCCCCTCCATACGCGGCCGGTGGTGGTCACTTACGGCGGCCACCCGGACGATCCCGACAATCCCCCGGACGACACTGTTTATATCATGACCAACGACGGCACTTTCCGGGCCATTGATGCCTCCAGCGGTGACGAGCTTTTTGCTTTTATTCCCAGGGAATTGCTGCCCAACCAATTGCTCTATTTTGCCAACGATCCGGATGGCAACAAGGTCTATGGTCTGGATGGCTCCATGACCGCCTGGCGTCGGGAAAGTGGCGACCCGGACCGGGATATAGAGCCGGCGGATGGGGACCACGTCTACCTCTATTTCGGAATGCGCCGAGGTGGCCGGAATCTATACGGCTTGGATGTTACCGACCGCGATAACCCTGTCTTGAAATGGGTCGTATACGGAGGCTCCGACGGTTTCGAGAACCTGGGCGAGACGTGGTCGGCACCGCAGCGAAGCAAAGTGCGCTGGGATTGTGATGTGGTCAACGAGGTCACCGAATGTGAGGAGAGGGATGTATTGTTTTTTGGCGGTGGCTACGACGTAGTGCACGATAATGCCGAGGACCTCACGACGGGCGACCTGGGTTCGGCCATCTATATGGTGGATGCGCACACCGGCGAGTTGCTATGGTCCGCGGGTGACGGTCCCACCGATTATGATCTGGATCTTCCCCTAAAAAACAGTATCCCCGGTGACCTCGCCGTCAACGATATCCAGAACGACGGTTTTGTCGATTCGGTTATGGCTGTCGATATTGCCGGTAAGGTGTGGCGTATCGATATCAATAAACAACCCGGGGATGCCGACGAGTTCGCCACCGGGGGGCTGATTGCAAACCTGACCGACCCGCGGCTCGAGGATGGTGATCCGAATACCGAAGGCGTTTTTCGTCGTTTCTATATCGGACCGTCGGTCGCACTGGCAAAGCAACCCGGCGTCGATCCCTTTTTTGTTGTTGCCCTGGGCACGGGTTACGTTGCTCAGCCGAAGGACGAAACCGTGATGTACGACCGGCACTACGGACTTTTTGTCGACAACATTTTTGAGCCGTTGAAAGATCAGGATGGAGTACCCATTTATGAGGCGGTCGACAATTTGGATCTCTACGATGTGACCGATCCGCAAGATGACCCCGCCGACCCTGACGACGGCCCGGCCGATAAGTCCAACAATGCGCCGCACGGTTATTTTTATAACCTGACCACCCCGGGGGAGAAGATTGTTCGCCCGATTACAATCCGTTTTGGCGTGACCAACTTTACCAGCTATGTGCCGGCCAATGATGTTGACCCCGACGAATTGGTCTGTGGCGTTGGCCATCTCGGCAACAGCCGAGCTTATGCCCGTAGTTTTACCAGTGGTGAGAGCCGTTTCGACGATGAGTATGTGGAGTTGAAACAGCCCGGTATTGCACCGGAATCCAGCGTAATTTATACCGATGATTCCACCGCCGAGGTTAAAAAGACATCGACAACAGTCTGCTACGGCACGGAATGCTACGGTAAAGATGATCCCGAAAACCCCTTTCCCGATTCTGTGCCAATTTTCAAAGCCTATTGGCGGGAAAATTAATGCCTAGCCACGCAAGCAAAGGGTTTACGCTCGTCGAACTAATGATTGTGGTGGTCATCGTCACGCTGTTGGCGGCGTTTGCCTATCCGGCATATCTGGAGTATGCAAGAAAGGCGCGGCGTTCGGACGGTATCGAGATGCTCAACCGGGTGATGCAGGCCCAGGAGCGATATTTCACCAATAACCTGACCTATACCACCGAATTGACGGATATGGGCTTCTCGGTGGACGCGGGCCTTGCCAGCGAGGAAGGGTGGTATCGGGTATCGGCCACCGAGTGCGGCGACGGCATCGACGATTGCGTGGAGCTTACCGCCGTGGCCCAGGGCGATCAGGTCGCTGACGGGGACTTGAGTCTCGACAGCCGGGGGCGCCGCGGCGGCAATTGGTAGGACGGTTCAGGAGCAACTTGGCGGCCTGATCCTGACTCTGCCGGTTCTGGCGACGGCCAGGGCAAACCCTTCGATGGCCCTGTTGTCGTGGCAAAAGGTCAAGGTCCCGTTGAGGGCGGGAGTCATGCCGCTTGCCTCGAACTGGAGATAATCAGTACCCCGGAACGAGCGCCATGCCAGCTTTCCCGGCGGCGGTTGCAGAGGCGATGTGCTCAGGAGCGTGTCCGGGTTTTCGCGGATGCCGTTGCTGTTTTCGTCGATAAAAACAAGCAGTTGACCACTCCAGCTATCCGTACACAGCATCCCGTCGCCGGGGCAGACGGTGACGCTTTTGGCGTGGGTCACGGCCTGGTTTCGGGCGTGATTGAGGCTGAAGATCAGTTGCTTGCGAAGCGTCTCTACCCGGTAATTTTCGATCCAGTGGCTCATTGCCGGTACGGCGAATGCGAGGATGGTGGCCAGGATGGAAAGTACGAGCACAAGTTCCACAAGGGTCATTCCATGGTTGCGGTGCATGCTTAAGTCCTTTTAAGCCAAGTGCCGCAAGAGTATTGCCGGTCCGGGCAAACGGGTCAAGATACACTCGCTGGTGTCCGGCGGCTATGGAGACTCCGGGTTATTTTTGTGCATCCTCTGCAGAAGTTTCCGCCATTGCCCAAGGTTGCTTGGGTTTCCTGCCCGGACCTGCTCGTTGCGGGAACGGGACAGCCACAGGTTGTCCGCGTTAAAGCTGTAGACCGGTACCAGGTCGGGCCGTTCGGTGGCCGGCTTAATGCGTTTGTTGACGTTGTCGAGCACCAGCGGCACGGAAGAGGGTGTGGGGTAGTACGCCAGTACCATGTGGGCCTGGTCGAGGGTCAGTGATTTGACGTAGGTCAGCCGCATTTTGCTGATGTCCACACCCATGGCCTTGAGGGTAAAGTACTTGGCGACGGAAAAATCCTCGCAGTCACCGGCGTCCCTGGCCAGGAACTCTGTGGGCGTAGCCCAGTAATCTCTCTGGCCCCACAGGTGGCGGTCATCAATAAAACGGGCGCCGTTGAAGAAATCGTTGACCAGTTCGAGCTTTTCCCCCTCGCCGGCATCCAGGTTTGCGTGGATCAGTTCCTGCCACTGGTACAGGCGGATTTCGGCGCGGGCGCCGAATTCTTTACGGATCGACTGCGCCAGTTTTTCGGGGATATCGCCATGGTGTGCCCACACCAGGGAGCCCAGAAGGCCGAGGAGGCTGATTAGAGCCGGGGCTAGCCTGTTGTTCCGTCGCGAAGTCGGTGGCACGGAGTGAAAAATCCGGAGTCTTGGCAGTGCGCGAAATCATAGCATGCCGGCTGTTGTGTTGTTTTTCGAATATTTTTGTACAGTCCTGTGATACAAGTCCACTGCAATTGGCTCGCCCGGGTGACCGGGTCGTTGGGGGCAAATTGGCAAACCACGGCCTTTGAATTAGACTGGCGCGATAGTAACAACAACCGGCTTACACCTGTGGCTCTACTTCGTCAATTGATCATCGCGGTGGTCGCGCTATTCATCCTTCTTTATGCGGGCAATATCGGCATCAGCCTGATCAATACCCGGACGCTCGTGGCGGAGCAGATGCATGTTCATGCCCAGGACACGGCCACCTCCCTTGCGCTTTCCGTCACCCAGGATGCCCGGCAGGGAGACATGGCGCACCTGGAGACCCTGTTCAACGCCATCTCGGATAGTGGTTTTTACGAGCGCATCTATTTCCGCAACCTGGATAACGAGATTATTACCGATCGCCGCTTTGAAGTGGATGTCGCCGGCGTGCCCGGATGGTTTATCGGCCTGGTCGATCTTTCCGCCGCCGAGGGCAGGGCGGAGGTCACTTCCGGCTGGGTCCGGCTGGGTGAAGTGGTGGTCGAGAGCCACCCCGGCCAGGCCTATAGCCGCCTCTGGGAGGTGATGGTGCAGCAGCTGGCCTGGTTTACCCTGGCCACTGTCCTGGTTTGTCTGCTCGCCTTCTTTGCGCTGCGCATTCTCCTGCGTCCCCTGAGACGGGTCGAGGAGCAGGCCGATGCTGTCTGCAATCAGGACTTCCTGGTTCAGGAGCGCCTGCCCCGGACCCGGGAACTGCGCCGGGTGGTGGAAGCCATGAATCGGATGGCAGTCAGGCTGCGGGATATTTATGCCAGCCAGTTGAGCCTGATACAGCGGCTCCAGACCCAGGCATACCGGGATCCTGTGACGGGGCTGTCGAACCGTGCCGATTTTGACGCCAGGCTTGCGAGCCTCGAACCGGAAGGTGAGGAGGTCCATGCTGGCGCGCTGATGATAGTTGCCATCGACGATCTGGCCCGCATCAATGACAAAGCGGGCCGGGATGAAGGCAACCGCCTGCTCAAGTCCGTGGGCGAACAGCTGAGCGAAGCGGTGAGCAGGTTCCCGGGAGCCGTGGTGGCACGGCGGCAGGGCCCTGACTTTTCGGTCCTGGTGCCGGACGTGACCCGTGAGGAGGCCAAAGAACTGGCCGGAGGGCTTTTTGCGCGCCTGATGCCGTTGAGCGGCGCGGCCGGCGATGGTTACGAAGTGCAGGTTGCCATGGGTTTTACCTATAAAGAGGTAATTGTGCGTGGGTCGGAACTGCTGGCCGAAGCCGATACCGCCCTGCGCCGGGCCCACGCGGATGGCGGCAACCGCTGGCGCGATTTCTCGGACCTGGACGGCACCGGGGAGCCTCCCGTCCTGGCTCGCCCGGTTCACGACTGGCGGGCCTTTATAGAGCACTGTATCAGGGAGCATGCCGTTTCGTTGCTTTACCAGCCTGTGTGCCGCGGCGAGGGTACGGAAGTGGAGGGGGTTGAGGTGTTGTCCCGTCTCCTCGATGACGGCAAGCCCATTTCCTTCGGCATTGTCGCGCCCATTGCCGAGAGGCTGGGTCTCGGCCAGGAACTGGACCGCCTTGTGCTGGAATCCCTCGCCGTCGACGTACTTTCCGGCACCGGTGGCTACTATGCGGTGAACCTTTGTACCTCCTCGCTGCAATCCCTCGATTTTCTCGACTGGCTGGATGCCTTCCTCGCGGAAAATCCACCCCTTCGGGAGAGGCTGGTGTTCGAGGTGGCCGAACATGCCATGCATGTCGGGGAGAGTGAAATCCGGGCATTCCAGCGTATGCTGGCCCGCCACAAATCCCGCCTGGCGATCGACCATTTCGGCCTGGAAGCCTCTGCGTTCGCTTATCTCGGCAGCCTGCCGCTTTATTATATCAAGGTGCACCGCAGCTTTATCAGGGGAATCGATGGCAGCGCGGAAAACCAGTTCTATATCCAGTCCCTGTTGCAGCTTGCCCGAAGCCGGGATATCGCCCTGATCGCCGAGGGCATCGAAAACGAAGCGGAGTGGCGAGCGCTTCTGGACCTGGGCGTGGAATATTTCCAGGGTTACTTTATCGGGCACCCCGAGGCGGTTCATTAAACAGGCCGGCAAACCTATAATGGGCCCCTTTTTTAACGACCCCTGAGGGCCTTATGACCGTACGCACCCGTATAGCTCCGTCGCCTACCGGCGACCCCCACGTGGGCACCGCCTACGTGGCCCTCTTTAATTTGTGCTTTGCACGACAAAAAGGCGGCGAGTTCATCCTGCGTATCGAGGATACCGACCGGATGCGCAGTACACCCGAGTCGGAAAAAATGATCCTCGACTCCCTGCGCTGGCTGGGTCTCGACTGGGACGAGGGTCCGGATCGTGGCGGTCCGTGCGGACCCTACCGCCAGAGCGAGCGAATGACTGTCTACCAGGACTACGCCCGGGAACTGGTGGAGAAGGGGCACGCCTTTTACTGTTTTGCCACTGCCGAAGAACTCGATCAAATGCGGCGGGAACAGATGGCCCGGGGAGAGACGCCCCGCTACGATGGCCGCGGCCTTGCCCTGAGCCAGGAAGAGGTGCGCGCCAGGCTTGAAGCGGGCGTACCCCATGTGGTGCGCATGAAGGTCCCCGAGGACGGCGTGTGCCGCTTTGAAGACATGCTGAGGGGCACCATCGAGATCCCCTGGTCGCAGGTGGATATGCAGGTATTGCTCAAGGCCGACGGCATGCCCACTTATCACCTGGCCAATGTCGTCGACGACCACCTGATGAAGATAAGCCACGTTATCCGCGGCGAGGAGTGGATCAACTCGGCCCCCAAGCACTTGCTTTTGTACCAGTATTTCGGCTGGCAAATGCCCGAGCTCTGTCACCTGCCGTTGCTGCGCAACCCCGACAAGAGCAAGTTAAGCAAGCGCAAGAATCCCACCAGCATCAACTTTTACCGGGATATGGGCTACCTGCCCGAGGCGCTGATCAATTATCTGGGGCGCATGGGCTGGTCCATGCCCGACGAGGAAGAGAAGTTCACGCTCGACCAGATGCTGGCTCACTTCGATATCAACGATGTCCACCTCGGTGGGCCCGTGTTTGACCGGGAAAAACTCGACTGGCTGAACGGTCGCTGGATTCGCGAGGAGCTGGATGAAGAGCAATTCGCCGATCGCGTGGCGGCGTGGGCCCTCAATCGGGACAACCTGGTCCGGATCATTCCCCTGATCAAGGAGCGGGTGGAAAAGTTTAGCGATATCGCGCCCATGACCGGATTCCTCCTGTCCGGGCTGCCGGCTATCCAGCCGGCGGATTTCGTCCACAAAAAGCTGGATGAAGAAACGGTGCGCAGGATACTCCAGTTCGCCAACTGGCGACTCGATGGCCTTCGCCACTGGAACAGGGATGTGCTTTACATGGAGCTGAACCAGATCGCCGAAGAAATGCATCTCAAACTAAAAGAGTTTCTGTTCCCGCTGTTTGTCGCCATTGCCGGCGCGCCTACTGCACCGCCCCTGTTCGACGCCATGGTGATCCTCGGTCCGGACATGGTTCGGGCCAGGGTCCGCCACGCTCTCGAAGTGGCGGGGGGCGTTTCCAAAAAGCAACTGAAAAAGCTTCAGAAAGAGTACGATGAGATCAGCCGGAGCCGTGGCGAGCATTCCGAGGAAAAGAGCTGACGGGCGCTTGACAACATTTGGAGGCGTACCTAAAATGCGCGCTTCTTTACGGGGCTATAGCTCAGCTGGGAG
>DGNJ01000061.1:2005-10560 GCA_002388905.1 Cellvibrionales bacterium UBA4495 | reverse complement strand
AACCTGTGCCGCTGGCTCGCCGAGCAGGCGGAAAACCTGGGGGTGGAAATTTTCCCCGGCTTTGCGGTCTCCGAGATTGTCTATAACGAAGATGGCTCCGTTAAAGGCATCGCCACCGGCGACATGGGGGTATCCGCCAACGGCGAGCACAAGGACAGCTACATGCCAGGCATGGAGCTGCACGCCAAGTACACCCTTTTCTCCGAAGGTTGCCGCGGCCACCTGGGCAAGCAGTTGATACAGAAATTCGACCTCGCGGAGGGAAAAGAACCCCAGCACTATGGCCTGGGCATCAAGGAACTCTGGACGGTACCCGACGAGGTTCACCAAAAGGGCCTGGTGATCCATACCGCCGGCTGGCCGCTCGACGAGACCGGCACCGCCGGCGGCGGCTTCCTCTACCACCTGGAGGACAACCAGGTGGTTGTCGGCATTATCGCCGACCTGTCCTACAAGAACCCCTACATGAGCCCCTTCGACGAGTTCCAGCGCTACAAGACCCACCCCAGGATCCGCAAGCACCTGGAAGGTGGCGAACGGGTATCCTATGGTGCCCGGGCCGTGGTCAAGGGCGGTCTCCAGTCCCAGCCCAAAATGACCTTTCCCGGGGGCCTTTTGATCGGCGACAATGCCGGCACCCTTAACTTCGCCAAGATCAAGGGCATACACACGGCCATGAAGTCCGGCATGGTGGCCGCCGAATCCGTTGCCCAAGCCCTCGACGGGGGCCGCGCCAACGACGAACTGACCGAATTCACCGATGCCTACAAGGCCTCCTGGGCCTGGAAGGAGCTCCACACCCAGCGAAATTTCGGGCCCGCCCAACACAAGTGGGGCAATATCCTGGGTTCCGCCTATGCCTTTATCGATCTCAACATCTTCAACGGCAAGCTGCCCTGGACCCTCTCCGACCCGGTGCCCGACCACAAGACCCTGAAGCCGGCCAAGGACTGCAAGAAAATCGCCTACCCCAAGCCGGATGGCAAGCTGACCTTCGACAAGCTGTCCTCGGTGTTTATTTCCAACACCAACCACGAAGAGGATCAGCCCTGTCACCTGACCCTGAAAGACCCGGATATCCCCATAAAGCACAACCTGCCCCTGTACGACGAACCGGCACAGCGGTATTGCCCGGCGGGAGTCTACGAAGTGGTGGAAGACGACAATGGCGACAAGCGCTTCCAGATCAATGCCCAGAACTGCGTGCACTGCAAGACCTGCGATATCAAGGATCCCGAGCAGAACATCGTCTGGGTGGCGCCGGAAGGTGGCGGCGGTCCTAATTATCCCAATATGTAAATGCCGGTTGTGGGATGGGGAGTCCCGCTCCCCTATTCCAGCGGAAAGAACTCGCCAAGGCTGTACACCCCGTGTACGGCCTTTTCTTTGTCTGTACCCGGAGGCGAGTCGCGCTCGGCGATTTCCGCCAGTTCATAGAATACATTCCGGGCGATCAACCCCTCCATACCGTCCCTGACGCGGATATAGGGAGAAGGTTCACCGGTTTCCGGGTCGATCCTGACCCGGATCGGATTGGCGGGACCCGCCGTGACCCTGTCCCCGGTGGCCGCCTCGAAAACCAGGGCCTGGTTGCCGTTGCGGTTAAGGACGTCGAGATGACGCATATGGAAAGGTACGTCGTCCACCTGGATCTGCCACTTTTCCACGGGTGTAACCAGAAAGTAGTCGTCCCCCTCCCGCTTGAGTATCGAAGAAAAAAGCCGCACCAGGGAGTCGCGGTGAATCGGTTTGCCCTCGTGATACCAGGTCCCGTCCCGGGCAATACGGATATCGATGTCCCCTGATTTGGGTGGGTCCCAGTCGGCCACGGGGGGTAGCCCGCCCTGGTCCGCCTGCTGGCGGTCGATCACGTCGGCAAAAATATCTTCCAGGGATTTGGACATAGCAGTTCCTTCACTGGCGGCGCAACTGGCCGCGATTGCCCATGGTGACGCCGATTCTCGAAATAAAGTCGAGCAGACTTTCTTTATCGTCGAACTGATCGGCATAGCCTTTGTTGAAACAGACCTCCACGGCGCCCTGGGCCAGGGCCCAGCATGCCAGGTAATGGTAATGAGGAGGCACATCTTCGAGTATATTGCGGCGAATGAGCTCCTTCACCATGGTGTTGAGAGACTCGATGGTTGAACGGCGGACGTCGTGAAGCTGTCGCATTTCGCCCTCAACCTCCGGTTCCCCTTCCAGCCGGGCCTCCAGATGCTGCACCAGCCTGTCCAGTTCGGGGTTCCCGAGACGGGACTGGAAGTAAGCCCGGGCGGCGGCACCGGGGTCGCCGTTAAGTGTGGCGTCGATGCCCTTTTCCAGATTGGCGCAGATACGCTTTTCGTAATCGAGCATGATGCGCACCATGATCTGGGCCTTGCTCTCGAAGTGCTTGTAGACGGTGCCCTTGCCAATGCCGGCCCGCTGGGCAATATGAGATACCGTGACATTGTCCACGCCGTTTTCCAGGAACAGGCGTCGGGCCGCCTCGACAATGCGTTCCTCCCGCTCCAGAAAGCGCTTTTTTTTGGCGCGGATTTTTTCGGTGCTCGAGTTCACGGCGATCCTGAGTACTGTCTACGGCGCAGATATTGATTTTCGACCCAAATTCCCGATCAAGTCAATGTAAGTCGATCTCCCTGCCCTCCCCGATCATCGCCATGGCTATGATAAACTCGCCCGAAAAACGGATTACTGTAAGCATGAGATTCGATCGTCGCCAAATCAGCCGGCTTATCGGCGCCGCGGGCGTGGCCCCTGAGGAAAACCTGCTGGCCAGGCGCGTTGGCGTGATTTTCGAAGTGCCCATGCTGATGGCGGCGGCATGGATCCTGTTGAACTGGTGGGCCGAACGCCAGGGTATTCTCGAACCGGGCCGCGCGGGGCTCTACGATATTCTTCTCTGGGGCCTTTTCGTGCTGGAGACCAGCGTGCTCTCCCTGTTGGTACGGCACACCGGCCGCTATCTGGAAAGCAATTGGCTGAATCTCGTAATTATCCTGCTTGGTATTCCACTCCTTCTCGGCTGGGATGTTCATCTGGGGGCACTACGCCTGCTTCGGCTGCTTATCATCCTGTCCCTGTTTTTGCATGTGGGCAGCGGTGCCCGAAAAATGCTGACCCGAAACGAAGTGGGGACCGCGCTGATTACCAGCCTGATCGTGATTGTCATGGCCGGCGCCATGATGGCCGTGCTCGACCCGGGTATCGGCACGCCCTGGGATGGAATCTGGTGGGCATGGGTCACGGTGACCACGGTGGGTTATGGCGACGTGGTGCCGGTTACCCACGTGGGCCGCATTTTTGGCAGCTTTGTCATCCTGCTCGGCATTGCCCTCTTTTCAATGCTTACCGCCGCATTTGCCGCCCACTTTCTCAGCCGCGGCGAGCAGGACCTGTACCGCGAAGAAAAAGCCACCTATCACCGGCTCGATGACATGGACGCCCGGTTGCGGCGTATGGAAGCCAAACTTGACCGCATGTCGGCCCGTCTGGACGACGAATCCCCAAAACGCCCCTAACGCGATTTACACAGCGAAATGCGGTGCTATAATGCGCCGCTTCCGGTGATCGGAGAGTAGCTCAGCCTGGTAGAGCACTGCCTTCGGGAGGCAGGGGTCGCAGGTTCAAATCCTGTCTCTCCGACCAAATTCCCTTAATTTTCAGCAAGTTAGAAATTTATCAGCTTCCTCAAATCCTCCGTAAGGGATCTGTACGGAAATTTATTTATAGGACGCTTCTGAAAATGGCTAATGGCCGCGACTAATCGGCGCAAGCCCCCCTCCTCTGTTGCTATCGAACCGAAACTCCCCTCCCAGCCGGCAGGATATGGATATGTTTCCGTCGAAATGTCTTATGCCCTGCCGGGCAGACATAATCGGCAAAGTTCCACCCGGGGGTGAGTGGCGGTACCACCTTCTCCAATGAATGAGCGTCACAATATGCCCCGCACTCGGCACAGTAGACCTCGCCGATCCCGGCATCGATCAACTCAGCGGCCATATCTTCAAAATCGACAGCCTCCGGGATAGGCGTTGTCTCGGGCGAACTGTCGTCGCGGCCTTTAATGAATACCACGAGGGCCTCCTGCTCGTCACCCCAAAACAAAGGAAGCTCCCTCCCCTTGAAGTGCGCTTCGATGTCTGCTGCCTCGAAAACGGTTTGGACAGGGCTGTCGTGTTCAAAGTCGGGAAATCCGTAGCTGACCCTTGCTCCACAGGAGGGTGGATTCTTGATTGCTTGATGCACCTGACGGCGTCGATTTGCCAGAACACCGTTGATATCAAAGTTCTCCAGATTATCGTCTGCCAGGACGGTAGTGCCTCTCAATATAAGGCTTGGCCTTACAATGAGCCACAGCGGCCATAGGAGCACACCGAGCCAGAAGCCCGTCCATACGTCGTCGGAGCGATATTGCCAATCAAACCCGTCCAGGTGCCGCCACATGACCTGGCCCAGCCAGGCGGCGACGATTCCGGTTGCCAACAGGTAAACCACAAAAATTGTCATCGATTTCCTTTGAACGACCCGATTGTCCTTCGCCTCTGTCTCAAGCCAAAATTCTCGCCGGTCAATGGAGGGACTTCACGGGTCAATGGCATCGACCCTGTCAGCAGGATTTGGAATTTGGTACAGCCAATAGGGAAGGGTTCGTCGCCCTTATTAAATCCCCTGACAGTTATGTCTCGAGTTTAATGGGCGACTGAAATCCCGGAGGCTTGATAGCGAGTACGGAGCACTGCAGTTGGTCAAGCACCGATTCGGCGGTATTGCCGATAAACAAGCCAGGGATACCCGTCCGTCCAAGGGTTCCCATCACCACCAGGTCCGCCTGTAGCTGATTTGTCATCTCCGGAATGGCCCTGGACGGCATTCCCCGCCGCAAATGAAAGCTGGGGGAAAGAAATTCGTAAGTTTCACGCCCGAGAATTTCTTCAAGGTCATGGCGGAGCGTCTCCATACCCTCTCTGTGGCGTGAAAGGATGCTTTGTACATAGGCCTCAAGTGCCTTTTCCGGATCGTCGCTCCAGGCCCGCACCTTTCCTTCAGCGGGAGCATCCCATAGATGAACAACGTGCAGGTCAGCGTGGCTGGCCACCGCAACAGAGCTGGCGGCGTCGAGTATCTCCCGGTTAAGTTGTCGTTCAACAGCCGTGCGCTTGAGGGGATCGAAATCCACGGCGGCTATAACAGACCGATAGTGCCCTTGCTCGGATGGCTTCAGCATCCATACCGGACATGGGCACTTGCGCAACAGGTGCATGTCCCCACTGCCAAACAGCCGCTTCAACCAAGGGGGATTTTCAGCAACCTTGACAACCAGGTCGTGCCCGTCCCTAAGCACGGAGCGGATTACTTCAACAAAAGCCACGCCCCGGGCATGTTGGCAATGGATGTTGACCTGACCCCGATAAGGCTCGATCAGTGCTTCCAAAACGCTTCGGCGCTCCTTCAGGATCTTTTCCACCAGGTCCAGGGACTCGAAATATTTCCATTCCTCGGGCAGTTCCATGTCCGAGGTAAATTCCGGCACCACGTCAATGACGGTAAGCGACGCCTGGTGGGTTTTCGCCAGCGAGACCACCTGGTTCAGGGCAGGCGCCTGGTCAACCGATTTGTCGGCCACGTAAAGAATTTTTCCAAAGCGTTTCATGTCGGTTCTCCGCTGTAGCGGGCGCTCCCGGACCGGTCAGGGGAAGTCCATATCTGGTCTGCCGCTTCCTTGGCGGCATCGGAAAAGGGAATGAGGACCAGGTCGACCCCTTCCCGCTCAAACAGCCGGCCTTCCTGTTGGCTCGAGGACGAGATGGCGATTTTTCCCCTATAGTCATGGTGCCGCAACGTGTTCAGAAGCATACGGTTTATGGAGCGGTCTCTGATAGTGCTGACCACCCATTGTGCCCGGCCCAGTGGCCAGGTCGCCACAAATTCCGGTTCCTCCACGTCTCCGTAATGCACCAGGTAGCCATTGCGGGAGTATTGCCGTACCAGTTCCGGGTCGAAATCTATGGCCAGCAGCCGGCAACCTCGTTGGCGCAGGAATTCCGCCAGGGCAGCTCCAAACCGCCCCAAGCCCACTAATATCACATCCACATCCTGTGCGGTATGGGCCAACGACACCTGCTCCCGGTGTGCCACCTTTCTTTCGAACCAGCCCAGATAGGGCGCCAGGTATCGGTAAAGCACGTGTGAGTACATGATCATATAGGTGGATACGCTGATAGTGATAAGGCCGACCAGGGTAATCAGCCCCACCGTCTCCTCCTGCAAATGACCCAGGGTAACCCCGAGGGCAGCCAGAATCAGCGAAAATTCACTGATCTGCGCCACGGTCAGACCGGCGAGAAAGCCGGTGCGCCGCCGGTAACCCATGTAGCCCATAATGGTCATGACGATAAGGGGGTTGCCAATCAGTACGAAGAGGGAAAAAATAATCGCCTTATCGATCTGGGCGCCAAGCGACGACAATTGCAATGTCGCACCCAGCTCGATAAAAAAGAACAAAAGAAGAAAATCCCGCAGGCTTACCAGCCGGGCTGCAACCTGCTGGCGGTACGGGGTGGAGGCGATGGAGACGCCGGCGAGGAAAGCGCCGACCTCCTTGCTGAAGCCCAACAAATCCCCCGCGGAAGCACCTAGCACCGCCCAGGCTATGGCGAACAGCACGAGAAGCTCCGAGGAACGCGCGAGACGGTGCAACAGGCCGGGGAGGACGTAACGCATCATGAGAGCGACGAAGATGAGCATGGCTGCGCCCTTCGACAAGATCTTCAGCGCCTCGCCCCCTACCCCTTCCCCACCAGCGGGCTGCCCGAACGCAGTGAGGCCGATCATGACCAGCACAACGACAATATCCTGGACAATGAGAAAGCCGATGGCTATACGTCCGTGGAGTGAGTCCACTTCCTTCTTGTCGGAAAGCAGCTTCACGATGATAATAGTGCTTGAGAATGTCAGAGCCACCGCAACGTAAATGGCGGCGACATGGGACATGCCCAGGAGCAACGCTATCAGGTAGCCGATTACCGAGGTGAACACCACCTGGCCCAGGCCGGACGCCAGTGCCACCGGCCCCACGGTCCGGATTACGTGAAGATCCAGCTTCAGCCCCACCACGAACAACAGCAACGCGATACCGAGGCGGGCAAACAGCTCGATTTCGCTGCGCATTTCCACTACCCCCAGCACCGAGGGGCCCATCAGGATTCCCACCGCAAGAAATGCGACAATAAGCGGTTGACGCAGAACCTGGGCGACAGCACCTAGTACCGCGGCCACGCCCAGGATCAGGCCAATCTGGAGAAATACGCTGTCAAGCATTGTTGAGACCTTTTGAATCAGAGGCTGCCGCTTCCAAAACCCTGTGCACACCCGGCCCACCGGCACGGTTTTGGGCAACAATTCTATCAACCTACCGGGCTCGACGTCCTCGCCGAACGCAAAACAGAGTTAAGGGCATCTCAAGATAATAACCCGACCCGCTAGTGTAGTGTTTCATAATTAATGGATTTATTTGATGCTTTTCTGTCATATGATTGTATCCCATGACAGGAGTTCTCAAATGCGTGTTGCCCCGGAAATCATATTGAGCGACAGCGAGAAGATAGCCCTTGAAAAACTTGCTCGCTCCAATATGACCAGCGTCCGCTTGGCCCGGCGTGCCAAAATCGTATTGCTGGCGGCAGCAGGCCTGGAGAATCAAGAGATTGCTGCGCAATTGAACACNNGGGTCCAGGTGGGCCGCTGGCGTCAGCGCTATGTCGAGGGCGGCCTTGAAGCCATCGAAAAGGATCTGCAGCGTGGCGGCCGTAAACCTGTTGCAGATTATCAGCGCATTATCGAATTGACGACTCAGGCAACCCCGGAAAATGCGACACACTGGAGTACGCGAAGCATGGCTGAGAAGGTTGGCGTCAGCGCCGCGACAGTCTCGCGTGTCTGGCGGGCACACGGCCTTAAGCCGCATCTTGTCGAGACGTTCAAGGTGTCTCGTGATCCACGATTTGTTGAAAAACTTGAAGACATTGTGGGCCTGTACCTGAATCCGCCAGAGCACGCGCTGGTACTGAGCTGCGATGAGAAAAGCCAGGTACAGGCGTTGGATCGAACCCAGCCGGGCCTGCCTTTGAAGAAGGGCCGAGCTGCCACAATGACCCATGATTACAAGCGTCATGGTACGACCACACTGTTTGCTGCGATGAATACCCTGGACGGCTCGGTGATCTCGCGTTGTGAATCCCGCCATCGACATACCGAGTGGCTAAGATTTCTGAAGCAGATTGATCGTGAGACACCAAAGGACAAAGAGCTGCACCTGATTTGTGATAATTACTCGACACACAAGCATGCCAAGGTAACGGCGTGGCTGGACAAACATCCGCGATTCCACGTTCATTTCACACCGACGTCGGCGTCGTGGTTGAACATGGTAGAGCGGTTTTTCAGGGATCTGACCACGGATCGCTTGAGACGGGGTGTCTTTCATAGTGTCCCCGATTTGATCAGGGCGATCGAAGGTTATGTAGGTGCACACAATGAAAATCCCAAACCCT
>DGNJ01000061.1:0-1970 GCA_002388905.1 Cellvibrionales bacterium UBA4495 | reverse complement strand
CGCCAACAAGCGGTTAAGTTCCAAACAGAATGACGCACTACACTAGCGCTTCGACAAACAAGAGCTTCGGCATTAAGGTGAACATGTCGGGAAGCGCATTCATGGTTTAGCCTCACCCCCCTGCGGACTACTGGGCCGGCCATGGTGATTCTTGCGCCACTTGCGCAGTGCGAGTTTTTCCAGTTCAAGAATCGTGAAAAGCGCGATACCCAATGCAATGATTTCCACGCCGTGCACGAAATCCACCGGCCGGGTATCGAAGAAACGCTCCATGAAAGGCACATAGGTGAAGACCAGTTGCAGCACCACAACTACCGAGACGGCGATCATGGCCGCAGGTGAGTTGAATATTTGTTCCAGCTTGAGCGACGGAGCGCGTAGATAGCGGACGCTGAACAGGTAGAACACCTCCATGGTCACCAGGGTATTTACCGCATAGGTTCGGGCTTCCTCAAGCGAGGAGCCGTGGGTACTGGCCCAGCCGAAGATGCCGAACACGCCGGCAGCCATCAGAGCCGAAACCAGGGTGATACGCCAGAGCAGGAATCCCGAGAGCATGGCCTCTTTCGCGGGTCGTGGCGGTCGCCGCATAGTCTCCGGTTCCGTGGCCTCGAAGGCCAGCGCCATCGCCAACGCCACCGAACTGACCATGTTGACCCAGAGTATCTGCACCGGGGTGATCGGCAGGGTAAACCCGAACAGCACCGCGATCATGATGCTCAATGCTTCGCCGCCGTTGATCGGCAGCAGAAACACGATCGCCTTTTTGAGGTTGTCGTAGACGGTACGACCCTGCTCGACGGCATGCACGATTGAGGCGAAGTTGTCGTCGGCGATGACCATCTCCGAAGCCTCCTTGGCCGCCTCGGTGCCCTTGTAGCCCATGGCGATGCCGACATCGGCGCGCTTCAGCGCCGGTGCATCGTTGACGCCGTCGCCGGTCATGGCGACGATGGCGCCCCGGGCCTGCAGCAGCGTGACCAGCCGCAGTTTGTGTTCCGGGCTGACGCGCGCATACACGTCCACATCGCGCACACGCGCGCCCAGCGCGACGTCGTCCATCCGGTCGAGATCGTGACCGGTAACCGCGTCCCAGCTGTTTTCCAGATTGAGTTGTGCAGCGATGGCACGCGCCGTGCCGGCATGGTCGCCCGTGATCATTTTCACCCGGACGCCCGCCGACCGGCACTCCGCCACCGCCTCTATCGCCTCCTCGCGCGGCGGGTCGATGAGTCCGAAAAGGCCGACGAGTACGAGGCCATCTTCCACATCGTGGAAATCCAGCTCCTGTTGATGAGCAGGCACGGACTTGCAGGCTATCGCCAGCACGCGCTGACCCTGGCTCGCCAGGTCCTCCACCCGTTGCCGCCAACGATCTGCGCCCATCGGCAGTTCCTCACCCGCCGCGCCATACACGCTTTTACAACGTGCCAGCACCTGTTCGGGCGCGCCCTTGAGATAGATCATGGCGGTGCCGTCGTGACCATGATGCAGCGTCGCCATGAACTTGTGTTCGGATTCGAACGGGATCAAGTCAGTGCGCGGCTGCTGCCGCCGTTCATCCTCGGGTTCCAGCGTGGCCTTGACCGCCAGCACGACCAGGGCACCCTCCATCGGATCGCCATGTACGCGCCAGTCCCCCGCCTTCTGTTCCAGGGTGGCGTCATTACAAAGCAGCCCGGCGCGGCCTGCACGTATCAGCAAGGGGGCCTGATCCGGCTCGATCGGCCGGTTGTCTAGCAGGAAGCCACCACGCGGGATGTAGCCGGTGCCCTCCACGGTGTAGAACCCTGCCTCTGTAGCGATGCTCTGCACGGTCATTTCGTTTCGGGTAAGAGTGCCGGTCTTGTCGGAACAGATCACGCTCACCGAACCCAGCGTTTCGATCACAGGCAGGCGGCGGATGATCGCATTGCGCCCCGCCAGGCGCGTCACACCGATGGCTAGTTGTGTAAACCCATAAGGTTGTT
>DGNJ01000008.1 GCA_002388905.1 Cellvibrionales bacterium UBA4495 | reverse complement strand
ACAAATCCCACTCCGCCGCCTATGCATTGCTCGCCTACCAGACCGCCTGGCTCAAGGCCCACTACCCGGCGGAGTTCATGGCGGCGGTGCTCTCCGCCGACATGCAGAACACCGACAAGGTGGTGACCCTGGTGGACGAGTGCCGGGCCATGGGCCTGACCATTACGCCGCCCGACGTCAATGTCGGCCAGTACCGGTTTATCGTGTCCCCGGCCGGGGAGATCGTCTACGGTCTGGGCGCCATCAAGGGCCTGGGCGAAGGGCCGGTGGAGAATATCATCGCCGCCCGGGCGGAAGGCGAGCCCTTCGCCGATCTTTTTGATTTCTGCGTCCGGGTGGACCCGCGCAAGGTCAACAAGCGGGCCCTGGAAGCCCTGATCCGGGCCGGCGCCCTGGACAGCATCGGCCCGGATGGCGAACCGGGTTTCGGTCGGGCGGTGATGATGGCCGCCATGGAGGAGGCCGTGGGTCTCGCCGAGCAGCATACCCGCAATGCGGCCAGCGGCATGGGCGACCTGTTTGGAGAATCCGTGGTGGCCAGTGCCCCGGAGATCGGCTATCACTCCTTCAGCAGTGTCCGGCGCTTCACCGTCAAGCAGCGTCTTCAGGGGGAAAAGGAAACCCTGGGGCTTTATCTCACCGGTCATCCGGTGGATGAATATGCCGAGGAGCTGGCCTTTTTCGTGCCCGAACGTATCAGCAACCTCAAACCCTCCCGGGAACCCCAACTGGTGGCGGGGTTGGTGGTGGGCCTGCGTTTTCTTAAGAACAAGAAAGGCGAGGGCATGGCTTTTATGGTGCTCGACGATCGTTCCGGCCGGATCGAGGTGGCGGTATTCGCCGACCGGTTCCGGGACAACCGGGAAAAGATAGTCAAGGATGCGCTGCTGGTGGTCGAGGGCCAGGTCAGCGAGGACGACTACACCGGTGGTTTCAAGATGCGCGCCGATAAAGTGCAAACTCTTTACGAGGCACGTCAGGCCTATATCAAGGGCATCACGCTCGATCTCGGTCGCGAGCACCTCAATGGCCAGCGCGGCGGCGCGGAACTGTCGCGGATTCTCGAACCCTTTCGCAGCGGCCGGTGCCCGGTGATGGTCCGCTACCGGGGCCGGGAGGCCACCGGACAGGTGCGGTTGTCGCCGGACTGGGCCGTTTACCCGGAGGACGAGCTTTTGCACAGGCTGCGCGAAAGTTACGGCTTCAACGCCGTTCAACTGGAATATTGAACGCTGGCGGGCAGAGCGCCGCGGCCCGGCCAGGGATCTTTCGGCGTTGGCCGGATTCTTTGCGGCAAGACGCCGTTCACGGGAGGGCGGGGACCGTTTTCAAGTACACTGGTATATAATGCCTTCGGCATGTACATTAGCACCCGCGAGCCCAGGTGACAGGATTTCCTCACGATATGAATTTGAATTATCTCGATTTTGAGCAGCCCATCGCCGAACTCGAAGCGAAAATCGAAGAGCTGCAGTTGGTGGGCAACGATAACGAAATCAACATCTCGGAAGAGATCGCCAAGCTCCAGGATAAATCCCAACGGCTCACCGAGAGCATCTATTCCGATCTGTCCGCCTGGCAGATCGTAAAAGTCGCGCGCCACCCCCAGCGTCCCTACGCCGTGGATTATATCGAGCGAGTTTTCGACGATTTCGACGAACTCCACGGCGACCGGCATTTCGGGGACGACAAGGCCATCGTCGGCGGTGTCGCCCGCCTCGACGGCCAGCCGGTGATGGTCATCGGCGAGGAAAAAGGCCGGGGTGTCAACGACAAGATCTACCGGAACTTCGGCATGCCCAAGCCCGAGGGCTATCGCAAGGCCCTGCGCCTGATGGAAATGGCCGAGCGCTTCCGGATGCCGGTCCTGACACTCATCGACACCCCCGGCGCTTACCCTGGAATCGACTCCGAGGAACGGGGCATCAGTGAGGCCATCGCCCGGAATATGGCGGTCATGTCCCGGCTGCGCACGCCCATTATCTGCACGGTGATCGGCGAGGGCAGTTCCGGCGGGGCCATCGCCATCGGCGTCGGCGACTGGCTCAACATGCTGCAATACGCCACCTACTTCGTGATTTCCCCGGAGGGTTGCGCCAATATTATCTGGAAGACCGTCGACAAGGCGCCCCAGGCCGCCGAGGCCATGGGGGTCACTTCCACCGTGTTGGAGGAGCTGGGGATTGTCGACGAAACCATCCCGGAACCCCTGGGTGGTGCCCACCGGGATATCGATGCCATGGCCGGCACCCTCAAGACCCGCCTCGCCGACCAGCTGGGCCGGCTCAAGGGCATGCCCCTGGATGAGTTGCTCGCCAAGCGCTTCGACCGGCTTATGTCCTACGGGAATACCTGAAGGCTGTCATGACCCCCGGCGGGAGTGAAATCCTCGCTCCCTGGCTCGACCGGCTGCGGCGGGCCCCCCGTCTCTACGTGGGTTTCAGCGGCGGTCTCGATTCCACCTTTCTCCTCGATGCCCTCATCGCTACGGTGCCGGCGGCGCGCATTTGCGCCGTTCACGTCAATCACGGCCTGTCGCCTCACAGCGACGACTGGCAGGCGCGGTGCGAGGCTTTCTGCCATGATCGGGGTATCGACTGCCGGGCCCGGCGCGTGCGCGTTGTTGCGGCGGGGGAGGGACTGGAAAGCGCCGCCCGAAGGGCCCGCTACGCTGTCTTCGAGCAGGTGCTGGAGGCGGGCGACCTCCTGTTGCTGGCGCACCATCTCGACGACCAGGTTGAAACCGTGCTCTACCGCCTTTTGCGCGGCTCAGGTCCCAGGGGGCTGGCGGGTATGCCGGCAGAGCGGGGACTGGGGCGGGGTACACTGGTGCGGCCCCTGCTGCATGTGGAGCGACACCGGCTGGAAACCTGGGCCCGGGAAAAGGGCCTGACCTGGATTGAGGACGAGGCCAATCGCGATTTCGCCTTTGATCGCAATTTCCTGCGCCATCGTTTGTTGCCCGTGATTGAATCCCGCTGGCCCGATTACCGGCAGCGCCTGGCCCGCAGCGCCGGACTCTGCGCACGCAGCGACGATCTGGCCGGCGAAGTGGCCGGGGCCGACCTCCCGGCACTTGGCGAGCGTCCCGAAAAGCTCGGCTGGAGCCTGGATCTTGGTGCTTTTCGCCGCCTCACGGTGGCGCGCCGGGAGAACCTGCTGCGTCACTGGGTCCGGGATCGGGGCCTGGGTGGTCCCGGTCACGGTGTCATCGAATCGGTGCTCGACGACTTATTGCCCGCGCGCGACGATGCCCGGCCGGTGGTGGCCTGGCGCGGCGGATCGTTCCGCCGTTACCAGGGTCGTCTCTATCTGCTGCCGCCTCTGGATCCGGTCGCATTTCCCGACCAGGTAACCTGGGATGCCCGATCACCGCTGACCCTTCCCGACGGCGGCCGGCTTACGGCCGAAAAAGTGGACGGGCGCGGTTTGCGGCTTGCGGACGGCACCGACCTGTTGATCGGGTTCCGGCGTGGCGGTGAGCGCTGCACCCCCGAAGGGCGGCCGGGTTCCGCACCCCTGAAGAAACTGGCCCAGGAGTATTGCCTGCCCCCGTGGTTGCGGGAGCGGGTCCCGCTGATCCATGTTGGCGGTTCCCTGGCAGCCGTGGGCGACAGCTTTGTCTGTGCGGGTTTTGCCGCCGGTCCCGGCGAAACCGGCCTGGTTTTTACCTGGCGCTATCCGCACTGCTGATAGATAACCTGCCGGTTCCCCGCCCGGGGGGCGCTTTTTTTCGGCATTGGCAAGGGTCAATTCCGCGCCGTGCCAATTGAGCAGGGCGGGCCTTTCTGGTAGTCTGATCTCCCATCTCTAGGAAGGTGGCTGCCGCTCATTCTCTCCCCGGTTGGCTTGCTTTCTGGCACAGAGTTTCCATCAGCCAGCAATACACAAGGGCCCCAATGACGCGTTTTATCTTTGTAACCGGTGGCGTTGTTTCTTCCCTGGGTAAGGGCATTGCTGCGGCCTCCCTGAGTGCGGTGCTCGAGGCCCGCGGTCTCAAGGTCACGGTCCTCAAGCTCGACCCCTACCTCAATGTCGATCCGGGCACCATGAGCCCCTTCCAGCACGGCGAGGTTTTCGTCACCGAGGACGGCGCCGAGACCGACCTGGACCTGGGCCACTACGAACGCTTCCTGCGCTCCAAGATGACCCGCTTCAACAACTTCACCAGCGGTCAGGTCTACGAGACCATCCTGCGCCGTGAACGCCGCGGCGATTACCTGGGGGGCACCGTCCAGGTGATTCCCCATGTGACGGACGAAATCAAGCGCCGTATCCTCCAGGGCGGTGACGATGCCGATATCGCCGTCGTGGAGATTGGCGGCACGGTGGGCGATATCGAGTCCCAGCCCTTCCTGGAAGCGATCCGCCAGCTCAAAGTGGAACTGGGCAGTGCCCGGGCCCTGCTGATTCACCTGACCCTGGTGCCTTATATTGCCACGGCCGGAGAGACCAAGACCAAGCCCACCCAGCACTCGGTGAAGGAGTTGCGCTCCATCGGCCTGCAACCCGATGTGCTCCTGTGCCGGTCCGAGGTGGAAGTGGACGCGGGCCAGCGTCGCAAGATCGCCCTGTTCACCAACGTGGAGGAGCGGGCGGTGGTACCGCTGATGGATGCGGATACCATTTACCGGATCCCCATGCACCTTCATCAGTGGGGTCTCGATCAGTTTGTGGTGGAACGGTTTGGCCTGCAATGTCCGCCCGCGAACCTTGGCGAATGGGAGTGGGTTGCCGACAACCAGCTGCATCCCGAGTACGAAATCACCGTGGCCATGGTGGGCAAGTACATGGAGCTGCTCGATGCCTACAAGTCCCTGAACGAGGCCCTGGAGCACGCCGGAATCCATCATCGCACCCGGGTCAACATCCGCCACCTGGACTCCGAAGACCTGCAGGAAGACCTGTCCCTGCTGCGCGGCTGTCACGCCATACTGGTCCCCGGTGGCTTTGGCGAGCGGGGGGTGGAAGGCAAGATCCGGGCAGTTCGCTACGCCCGTGAACAAAATATTCCCTACCTGGGCATCTGCCTGGGTATGCAGGTGGCGGTCATCGAGTTCGCCCGGGATGTGGTGGGCCTCGAGGGCGCGAACAGCACCGAGTTCGACCGGTCCACGCCGCACCCGGTGGTGGGGCTGATCACCGAGTGGATAGACCGCACCGGCAGTGTCGAGAAGCGTTCCGAGGAATCCGACATGGGCGGCACCATGCGCCTGGGTTCCCAGTCCGCGCGTCTCGAACCGGACTCCCGTATCGCCAAAATCTACGGCGGCACCGAGATCACCGAGCGGCACCGGCATCGCTACGAGGTCAACAGCCACTATGTGGCCCAGTTGCAGCAGTCGGGCCTGAAGGTCGGCGGTTGGTCCGAAGTGAACAATCTGGTGGAGACCATCGAACTGCCCGACCATCCCTGGTTCGTGGCCTGCCAGTTCCACCCGGAATTCACCTCCACTCCTCGGGACGGGCATCCGCTGTTCTCCAGTTATGTTCGGGCGGCCCTGGATTTCGCGGAAAAACACCCGGAGGGAGCGGCCGCCCAATGACCGCGATCACTGTTCAGGTAGCCGACATTCCCGTGGGCAACGACAGGCCGTTTGTCCTTTTCGGCGGCATGAATGTCCTGGAATCCCGGGACCTGGCGTTGAGGGTCGCCGAGCACTATGTGTCGGTCACGGCAAGGCTCGGCATCCCCTATGTCTTCAAGGCCTCCTTCGACAAGGCCAACCGGTCTTCCATCCATTCCTACCGCGGGCCCGGCCTGGAAGAGGGCCTGAAGATCCTTGCCGAGATCAGGGACCAATTCGGCGTGCCGGTACTCACCGATGTCCACGAACCGCACCAGGCGGCGCCAGCGGCGGAAGTCTGCGACGTGATCCAGCTGCCGGCCTTCCTGGCCCGGCAGACCGACCTGGTTACGGCCATGGCTGCCACCGGTGCCGTGATCAATATCAAGAAGCCCCAGTTCATCAGTCCCGCCCAGATGGCCAATATCGTCGAGAAGTTCCGCGAGTGCGGCAACGAACGCCTCATGCTGTGCGAGCGGGGCAGCACGTTCGGCTATGACAACCTGGTGGTGGACATGCT
>DGNJ01000129.1 GCA_002388905.1 Cellvibrionales bacterium UBA4495 | reverse complement strand
CCACCATCCACAAGGTGGACGAACAGGTGCGCGCCGGGGACCTGGATTCATTGAGCGCCATGTACGAAGGCATCATGGAGCGACTCCTGGCATGAACGGGCCCCTGGCCGTTAAGCGAGCCTGCGCAACGGATAGACATCGAAGCGGACTGACTTGCCGGTCAGGGAGTAGCCGGGCTTGCGGTCCGCCAGAAACGGCGCCCTGCTCGGCCGCTTGACCACCACCCGGTAGCGTGCGCAATCCAGTGCCAGGGGCAACAGGAAATCCGCATCATCGTCCCTGCCCACCACCGCCTGAAAGGCCTGCATTTCTTTTTTAACCCGGGCCGACTTGCGCTTTTCCGGAAACATGGGGTCCAGGTAGATAACATCCGCCTGTCCATTGCCGGCCTGGCCCGCCAGCCAGTCCCGGGCATCCTGTTGCTTCAATTCAAGCCTTTCGAGGACATCGGCGAGATCCGCGTCATCCGCCGCCGCTTCCCGGGCCCGGCGCAGGCCGTCCGCCAGCAGGGCCGCGGCCACCGGGTGACGCTCCACCATCAGGACGCGGGCACCGAGACCTGCCAGGACAAACGCGTCGCTCCCAAGGCCCGCCGTCAGATCGGCAACCACAAGCCCGTTTTTATCCCGCAAGCCGACAGCCTTGGCAATGGCCTGGGACTTGCCGCCGCCGTAGCGGCGACGGTGGCGGGCAGCGCCACCGGCGAACTCGCAGCGCACGGGGCCGGGCGGGTCCGGACCCGTGGCCCGCAGACTGAGCCCGTCGCTATCCATCCACAGGTGGTAATCCGCCGACGGCGGGAGCGCCGACTCGCCCAGGCACACCAGCCCCCACTCAGCGACCGTTTGCCGGCAGGTGCCGGCGAATCCCGGCGCACAGAGCACGGGCACTTGATGAAAAAAGGGGGCAGTCGCTGCCCCCTCACCGGTTGCCGTCATCGACGGTCAGGCCCCGGTAGGCACCAGTTCCAGCTCGACCCGGCGATTGGCCTGGCGCCCGGACTCGGTGTCATTGCTGGCAACGGGATAGCGCTCGCCGTAGCCGGTGGTGGAGATGCGGCCGGCGGCTACGCCCTGGGACACCAAAAACTGGCCGACACTGGCAGCCCGCTGCTCGGAGAGCGTCTGGTTATAAGAGTCCCTGCCGGTGGAATCGGTGTGGCCGGCGATCCGGATATTGGTCTTTTTGAACTCCTTCAGCACCAGCCCCACGGATTCCAGGGTGTCATAGAAATCGGGCCGGACTTCATGGCGATCAACACCGAATGTAATGTTACCGGGCATCACCAGCCGGATATTTTTGCCCTCCCTGACAACACGCACCCCGGTACCTTCCAGCTTCGCTCGCAGTGCCGCCTCCTGGCGATCCATGTAGTAACCGACGCCACCACCAACGGCACCGCCGGCCACGGCACCGGTGATGGCGCCCTTGGTTCGATCCTCGTCACTGGCCGTGGCGGCGCCGATGACCGCGCCGGTGACAGCACCGATACCCGCTCCTTTGGCCGTGTTGCTGGTTTTCTGCTGGCCGGTGTAGGGGTCAGTCGACATACAACCCGCCAATACCAGCACGAGCCATCCGGCAATCAATTTCCTCATAAGATTATCCTCTTCCGGTTGAAGTGATCCTGTCTGTGGTTCGCCCCCTAAATTATAAGGGGATGCCTGCATATTACCCCAAGCATAGTCATCATGGCGGGCCGGGGCTAGAATGATACGCAAAACGCGAAGGAACACACATGATAAGCCGTTACGCCCTTCTTTTTATACTGTTCATGTCACTGCTGGCGGGCTGTCAACGCTATCAGGTCACCCTCAACGAGAGGCCGGTCTATCAGCCCCCGGAACTGCTCGATGCTTATACCGTCGCCGACAGGGCCCTGGGAGACTGTATCGCCCAGACCATCGCCGACCAGCAGGTCACGCGGGTGGAGGAACTCACGTCGCTGACCTGCAGCCATGCCGGCATCCAGGATCTGGGCGGTATCGAGCAGTTCAGCCGTCTGGCCCTGGTCAACCTTTCGGACAACCGGCTCAGGGATATTGCGCCGCTTCTGTACCTGCCCAACCTCGACGTGGTGGATCTGTCCGGCAATCCCGACCTGAGTTGTGGCCAGGTGGAGAGCCTGGGCAAGGACGTCAGTGGCAGGGTCATCGGACCAGAACACTGCCGCACCAGCCACGGCAAATAATCCGCCCGGGATTCCCGGGACAGTTTCCGGCAATTCGTATCCGAAGCGTTACGCTTCTACCCAAATCCTCGGGGGTGTTTCCCTTCCCCACCCGATTCTCCCGGGAAAGTTACCCACAATTTCTGTGGATAACTTTGTGAATTACTTTCGGACAAGGCCCTCTAATCCCCCTACTCTCCGGGCTTTCCTACAAATTGGCTAATTTTTAATCACTATTTAATATTCTTTTAAATCAAGGGGTTAGGATATCAAACATAAAAAATCAACGACTTACAACGAAAACCAATAATTATTGCAAACTTGAATTTCTAACTTTTTTCTGGTCTGGAAACACAGTGGAAAAGTTTTGGCGCAATATCATGCAGGAAGGCACTTATTTGGTGCCGGACAACCCGCAGGGATCATTTCATGCGAGGTTGGCAAGACCTGTACGGCGCCGTTGACCGGTGAGCGGATGGCACCGCCACGATAACCGGCAGGCGAACCAGCGGTGGGCGGTTTTCGGATCGAGGCGCAGGACGAACAACTCCCGGATCAGCGTCCCCAGGCCCGTGCGCACCTCCGCCCGGGCCAGCGTCGATTTTCACCACCCCGGCTGCCGACCGTCAGCGCATTCGCCTGACCTTGAGTATCTCGGCGATTTTTGCACCATCGCCAATATCAGTATTGTAGGAATAATCACCCATCTGCTGCCTTTCGAGCAGTTCCTGATGGCGACGCCTGTAGACCAGGCCTGCCGTGTCGAAGCGGGTATTCATGTCCGGCCCAGGCGCCTCGAACAGGTACCTGGGGTTTTGCGGATTGAGCATGGCTTCGTCCTGGGCCGCCACCATGGGCCCGGTCTTGGGCCAGTTTTTGCGGTAGGTGATGTCCGGACACTGTTCGAGCCCGAAAATGGCATCGGCCCGGGTAAGGAAAGGCGACTCAGGGGTGTTGTTCTGCATCAGGGGCATCGAGGGCGCTGACGTGTAGTGTGCATGCAGAAAACAGATGCCGCTGCGAATAAAAACATGGGTTACCGTGGTCACATCCTGGAACTTTTCCCGGACGCCCAGGACCTTTTTCTGATACTCGGACGTCGGTTTCTTCTTGATGGTCCGCACCATGGTCACTGTTTCCGACGTGGAATCGACAGTGATCCGGTCATCCTCGGACTCGAAGGTACCGGCAAAGTTGCCGTGAACGAAATCGATATGAGTCAGGTCCAGGACATTTTCCAGCACCAGTTCGTAGGTACAGTGAAAAAAATTGGTGACCCGGGCATAGGCGGGCATCGAACGCCGGGAGGGCAAAAAGGGGATATCCGGAATCAGGGCCGGATCGGCATTGTCCGGATTGCCATACCAGACCCAGGTGAACCCGTAACGATCGACCAGCGGATACTCGCCGGTACCGCCGGTGAACTCGCTCGCCTCTTTCCCGCGCCTTTTCAATTCTTCAGGGTGAAATTCGAAGGCCCGGAACCTGTCGCCCTCACGAACGATATAATACGGTTGCGAATGCACGTAGCGCCGCACCGGCGTGCTGCCGAGAACAGGTGTATGGGCGACCGGAAACCAGGCGTCGCGAAGAATATGCCTGCCCGGCTCCCACCTGACCATGCGGCCACTCTTGCCCCTGACTTCGGACTGTACTTCCGCCGTTGAATCGACACGGGTCATGACGCTTTCCCCTTCCTGGCAGAAGCCTGCTCAATGCTGTAGACGTTGATATCACCCCGCCAGTAACCGGAAACATAAGGATGAACCTGAAGGAGGCGACGGGCGTCAACCTTATCGGAGACAGCCAGCTCAATGGATCTGCACTTGTCGGCAAGCTTTCCGTCCAGCGCCGGTTCACTCCGATACTGCCTGGCAACCCGCCAGTAGGCGGCGGTGACCGTCCCGGTTACCGGTACCGAAGCAATAACCACGGAGAACAAAAGCCGGTTCCCTTCGTCCACCAGCTCCAGACAGGCAATACCCGTAAAACTATCCAGGCGAGTGCGAAAAACCAGGGGATAGTCCGCCGGAACCAGCTTTCGCTTTCCGCCTCGCCTGGACCAGGTCGCCGCCCTTTCGACGACAAACCAGCCATCCTCCCGGAAGGGTTCGCCCAGCAGGTGATCATCGATAATGGACATCCCCTTTTCGGCAAGCACCAGGGATGGCGCATCGAGAAGCGTATCCACAAACGCACGCCAGGGAAGCGTCAACAGGGCCTCACCCTCCGACCCTTGCTTTCCGGCCTTGAAGTCGAGTTTCGGCAGCAGGTTTTCGTCGGCTTCCTTGCCGGCATCCACCCAGAGGAAGGCCAGACCCCATTTTTCCACCAGGGGATATTTCTCAACCCGGTAATCGCCGGGAACAGCTTCGTTCTTACCCAGGTTGGGTATGGCGACACACCGGCCGGAATCCCCCTCGAAGGTCCAGCCATGGTAGGGACACTGGATCTGGCCGGCGTCATTGATCTGGCCCATGGACAACGGGGCGCGCCGGTGGGCGCAGCGATCCTCCAGAGCCCGGGCAACCCCCTTGCGATCCCGGAACAGCACATATTCCCTGCCCCGACACTGGCGCGCCAGGGGTACACTCCCGCTGATCTCCGAGGAAAGTGCCACCGGATGCCATGACGAACCGAGTTTTTGCCTATCGATCACTTATTCCTGCCTGCTCTTGTCCTTGATGCTCTTGATGACCTTGAAACCAGCGCCTGGCTGCCTCCCCCGGCCCGCCAGACAAACTTTACTTATTAACTTATAAATAAGTTAATGCCGGCGTCAAGGAAAGTCAACAAGCCAGCAGGCCGGGAAATCCAAATTGATCTTTATGGTCAGCTTGATAGACTGCCCGCTCCATCCCAGCGGTGGACGCTCATGTACGTTACCGCGCACGGCGCCAGCGTCATCCCGACCAGGAGCATCGACTTGGGGAAGATCCGGCCAGAAACCACAACCGCCCAAGCTCGGCCTCGGCGCCGCCGGCGCCCCGAGGAAGTCCGGGCACGGATCCTAGAGGCCGCCCTGAAATCCTTTGCCAACCGGGGTTACGAGGGCGCCACTGTCCAACAGATTGCTCAACGGGCAAAAGTCAGCGTTCCACTGATCATCTACCACTTCCAGTCCAAGGAAAATCTCTGGAAAGAAACGGTGCAGTCGGCGGTCAGGCGCTTCGACGACCGTATACGGGAACTGGGCGACGACGCGGCCCTGTCTGCATCGGACAAGTTGCGGCAGATCATCGTTAGCATGGTCCGGGTGAGTTGCGAGTTTCCGGAATTTCATCAACTCATGTCCCTGGAAGGACACGAAATGACGGACCGCCTGGAATGGTTACTGAAATACTTTGTCAAACGCCATTTCCGGGCTATGACTGCGATTATTTCGGCCGCCCAGGACGAAGGCTCGGTGAGGCAGGTACCGCCGGAAAGGCTCTCTCATGCCATTGTGGGCATGGCCAATATCTTTACCCAGGCCGCCGAATTCCAAGCCATTACCGGTCGGAACCTGGCCAGCGACGCGGAGGTCCGGAAAACCATAGACACCATTAACCAACTGGTGTTTATCGAACCGGCAACTGAACCGGGAAAGCCCCCTGCCCATGCTAATGGGTGCGCAGGGGCAGGGATTTCAGGCAAAGTTCGCCCGGAAAGCCGCCGTATTCCGGCTCGTAAAACGGATCCGCCAGTTGCAGGTCCGGAAAGCTTTTAATCATGGCCAGGAGCGCCCTTTTCATAATCAGCCGGGCCAGGCGGTTGCCAATACAGAAATGGGGCCCGCCGCCGAAGGTCAGGATATTCCGGGGATTTCGGGTAATGTCGAAACGCAGGGGGTCGTCGTATTCCTCGGGGTCATAGGAGGCCGCCTGCATCGCGGCGATTACCGGGATATTGCCGGGCACCGGCGTGCCGCCGAGCACGGTGTCCCCGACCGCAAAACGGGTAAAGACATGGATTCCCGGCCCGTGAAAGCGAAGACACTCCTCAATCGCGGCGTCCACCCGCTCCGGTTCCCGCTTTAGCAGTTGCCATTGGTCCCTGTGCCGCAAAAGCGTCAGGAGGGCGGCGCCCAGACTAGCGGCGGTGGAACCCAGGCCGGCGGCACAAATGGCATTGATCTGCCCGAAAAGCTCCTCGTCCGTCAGCCGGCTGCCCTCATCCCTTGCCGTGACCAATCGGCTGATCATGTCGTCGCCGGGTTCGGCACGGCGCTGATCGACGATTTCCATAATCACCCGGCGCACTTCCATGACGCTGTTGAGAAAGTCTTCCGGCAGGGGTTCGCCGGAACGGAACTGGGTGGCCAGGGAAATGTTGTCGTGCATCCGGGCAAAAACGTTCTGTTGCTCGGGTGTCAGGTGGAAGGAGGCATCCAGCAATACCCGGACGATGATATCGCGGCTGAAATCCGCCATGGCGTCGAAGCCGGGGCCACTCGCCTCGATCCTGTCCAGCTTCTCCCGAATGATTGCATCGATTGCGCCTTCCAGTTGGTGGACAGCGGCCGGAGAAAAAGCCGGCGCCATCAAACGGCGTATCCGGTCATGGCGCTCACCGTCCATCTGCAGAACATTTTCCAGCCCGCCGAAAATATCGAACACCTTGTAGGCATCATAGGGAGGTGCCTCTACCGTAAAGCGCCGGGGGTCGTTATAGACCTCACGAACATCCCGGGCACGCGCGCAGACCAGCACTGGCAGACCACTTTTATAGGCGTAAAAGGGCTGGCGGGTGGCCCAGTCGGCCATGACCCCTTTAAGGGCGTTTTGCCTGAGGGATTCGCTGCACAATTCCACGTCGACAAAGTGGCGGGAATCCAGATCGCCGAGCTCGACCGGCCCGGCGTCTTGGGGAGTGGCCATAATCCGGCTTCCTGTTTTGTTATCAAATTTTAAGCTGTTTATCTTGCCACCCTGGCACCAAGTGTCAAATACAACGGTATCAGCCTAACCTTTGCCCTATGGCCTATCGCCAGCGATTCGGGCCGGAAACGGCCGGTGGAATCCATCGACAGGGCTCCTATACTTGCGGGTGAGTGCCCTTTCAGGCCAACCAGTTTGCATAAGAGGTTGTTTCGCGCATGAAGTTTATATTCGAGGTCCGGATCAAACCGGGTTACAGCGCCGAGGAATATGCCGACAAGTGGGTTCGGGCCAGTGAACTGATACAGGAGAAAGCCGGCGCCCGGGGCACGAGACTGCACCGCAAGATCGGCGATCCCCATGTCCTTCTGGCCATTGCCAGTTGGGAATCCCGGGCGACCCGGGAGGCCGAGGACGACCGGGAACGCGCCGCCCGGATAAAGCGGATCCTCGAGGAAGACGCCGATAAATGCGAAATTACCGTCATCGGCGAGTTCGAGGAGCCCGAGTGGGTGGTGCTGCCACCGGATAACGGCATGGACCCCGCCGAGATTTACTGACCCCGTGGCCCGGGCCGCATTGTCGGCGCCATTCAGCGCTTGGAGACGGCAACCGGCCCGGAGTAGAATTCCCCCACCAACCAACCCGATGCCCTGGCACGGGGGAAATGTGGGCATAACAATAGCCGGGACTGTCGTTGTCATACCCCGGCAATATACCCCGTCCATTCCCCTCGGAAGCGGCAAGCCGGGCAGGCAAACACCTCAATGGACACCATACATAAATAGATACCGGGGAGAACCATGACCGAGAACGACAACCAAAAAAAACCAACCATTTTCTACGGCTGGTGGCTGGTGGCCATCTGCCTGTTGATGCAGAGCATCGGTGTCGGCGCCTCTCTGTACTTGTACAGCGTGGTGGCCGGCGCCCTGGAACAGGCCTTCCCGAGCGGGCGTTTCCTGCTGATGATGGGCGCCACGGGCCTGCTGCTGACCATGGCCCTGATGTCGCCCAAGGTGGGCACCCTGCTCGACCGCTTTCCCGTCAGGCGAGTGGTCATCGCGGGCGCCCTGATCATGGGCCTGGGCTTTATCCTCATCGCCCTAAGCACCAATATCTGGCAGGTAATCTTTTGCTACGCGCTCTTTATCGGGGCCGGCATGGCCACCCTGAGCCCTCTCACCGCCTCCACGCTGCTGTCCCGGTGGTTCCTGCGCCACCGGGGCTCGGCGCTGGGTATCGCCGCCCTGGGCACCCAGTTCGGGGGACTGATCTACCCGCCCATAATCGCCCACTTTATAGAGGTAGCCGACTGGCGTCTGGCCATCGGCGGTCTCGGCGTTTTTATTATCCTGGTCATGCCCGCCCTGGCCTATTTCACCATCATCGACAGGCCGGAAGACAGGGGAGTCCATCCCGACGGCGACAAGGAACCTTTGACCACCGGCAGCGGCGATGCGCCGGAGCGCCCGAAAGTGACCCTGGCAAGCCTTTTCACCCAGCGTACCTTTATCCTGCTGGTGATCGCCATCGGCGGCGCCAGTGCCGTCAATACCGCGGCTATCGCCAACCTGTCACTGTTCGCCACTGATCTGGGCGCCTCGGCGGAGCGCGGCGCCTATCTCGTTTCCCTGCTTTCCATGCTGGGCATGATTTCCAGCCCCCTGGCCGGTCGCTTCTGCGATGTCTGGAACATACGCCTGGTGGCCTCGGCCATGCTGTTGCTCAGTGCAGTCGCGGCACTGGTGTTTATCGGCGCGGCCAGTTATCCCATGCTGTTGCTGGCCGCTTTGCTGCAGGGCATTACCGGGGGCAGCCTCGTGCCGGTCTGGGCGTCGCTGGTGGGTCGCATCTATGGCACGCTGATCTATGGCCAGGTCATGGGCGCCACCACCATGGTGGTCTTCGGTATGACCGCCCTGGCACCCCCTTTCGCCGGCTGGGTCCACGATCTTACGGGCAGCTACCGGCTCTTGTTCCTGGTGATGTTCGCTGTTATGGCCATCGCCATCGCCAGCCTGTTGATGCTGCGCATTCCCGCCACCAGCGACGACCGGCTCAAGGCATCCGCCGTTAATGCCTGATTTAAAACGGGCCGTCCGGGTACGGCCCCAAATTCAGGACTCGCTAGCCGTTTCTTGTCCAGGACAGGGCCAGTGACCGGTCCTTCCGTGACACGGCGGTATTGAAACCACGGCCCTCCCGATCCAGGACAGCGGCCAGCCAGTCGGTATCGGCATCTTCTGCCCAATTCAGGCGGAAGCGGCGCATTTGCATGGGCACCATACGCAGGGCTGACAACGCCCCGTCATTGGAGATATCGACAAAATACATCAGGCCCAGGTCGCCCCGGAAGGTTTCGTGCCCGCCGATCCCTTCGTAGTCGTTGATAAAGTCACCGCAACCGTAGAACACGGGCTTGTCCCGGTACACCTCGATCGCCCGCGGGTGATGAGAGGAATGGCCGTGAATGATATCGACACCGGCATCGTCGATCAGTCGATGGGCAAAATCCGTCTGCTCGGCGGGAATGTCATAACCCCAGTTGTCGCCCCAGTGGATGGAGGCCACGACGATATCGCCCTGGCGCCTGTAGTCGCCGACCTGTTCCGCAACCCGCCTGGCGATGTCCGCAGACAAACCGGGGAGCCGGTGAATACCGGCACTACCGGCGGATGCGGCCCAACTGCCCGGCACACCGCTGGACCCGGTGGCCATTGAAAACACAAGGACCCTGTTTCCGTTGCCTGGATCAAGGATCGCAGGCTCGCTTGCCCTGTGCAGGTCCGGCCCGGCTCCGGCGTGAGCGATGCCGGCCCGAGCGAGTGCCGCCAGCGTATCCTCGAGACCGTCATAGCCCCAGTCCAGCACATGGTTGTTGGCCAGCGCACAACAATTCAAGTTGGCAGCGGTCAGGCAGGGCGTATTGGCAGGACTCATCCGGTAGTGAATGCCCTTGTTCGGCCAGAAAGTATCGCTGCGGGTAATACTGGTTTCCAGGTTAATAAGCCGGACATCTGCCGCCCATTCAGCCAGGACGTCGAGGCTGTCTCCCCAGATATAACGGAAGTCCACCGGCGAAGGGATGGGACCGTTGGCCTTCTCGGCCAGGGCCACATAGCCGAGGGCGCTGGTCATATAGGGCTCGTGGAGCCGGGGGTCAACCGGATGGGGCAGCACCTGGTCGATGCCCCTCCCCGTCATCACGTCGCCACAGAGAAATAACCGGATCATCTTCAAACCCAGCGCCTGTCCGCACTGCTCCTTAATCGCATAGTCCCAGCATAGCCAAGAACGAACCGCAGTTGTCGGTTTCAAACGCGATTGTCTAGACTGAAACAAAGAAGTTGAACTTTACGACAAAGGAGCCGGCTATGAGCCTGCCTTTTCCAGACCGCGAAGCCGCGGGCCAGCAACTGGCCGAAGCCCTCGATGAATACAGGGACCGGGACAACATCCTAATCCTGGCGCTGCCCCGGGGCGGCGTGCCCGTGGCCTATCAGGTTGCCGAACACCTGGGCGCCGACCTGGACCTGATGATCGTCCGTAAACTCGGCATGCCCGGCCATGAAGAACTGGCCATCGGCGCCATCGCCAGCGGCGGGGAACGCATCCTCAACGAGGATATCCTCACTTACTCCCAGGTGAGTGAGGAAGCCCTGGAGGAAGTCACGGCGCGGGAACGCAGGGAACTCCAGCGGCGGGAACAGGCCTATCGGGATGACCGTCCCTGGCCGGACATGACCCGGACTACCGTTATCCTCGTCGACGATGGTCTGGCCACCGGCGCCACCATGCGCGCGGCGGCCACTGCGGTGAAACGGCACCAGCCGCGGGAAGTTGTCATCGCGGTGCCCGTGGCGCCTGAGGAAACTATCGAAAAACTGCGCGCCACGGCGGACAACGTGGTGTGCCTGGAGACACCGCCCGCCTTCGGTGCTATCGGGCGCTGGTACCGTAACTTCGACCAGGTCTCCGACGACGAGGTCCGCACCATTCTCAATCGGGTCTGGCGAACCTGAGGAGGGCGGCATGACCATCGACGACCTGCTGACCAGGGACGTCAACCTGTCCCTTGCGGATGTCGCTTTACCGGGCTTCCTGGCAATCCCGCCGGGTGCCACGGGCATCGTCGCCTTCGCCCACGGCAGCGGCAGCAGCCGCTTCAGCCCGCGCAATCGCCAGGTGGCGGATTACCTGAACCACGCCTGTCTGGGCACCCTGCTCTTTGACCTGCTCACAGCGGAAGAAAACCGTATTGACGAGCGGACCCGGGAACTGCGTTTCGATATCGACCTGCTCAGCCGCCGGCTGGGCGAGGCGGTGACCTGGCTCGGCAATCAAAAAGAGACACGGCACCTCAGCGTCGGGCTTTTCGGCGCCAGCACCGGAGCCGCCGCGTCCCTGATGGCCGCCGCCGAAAAACCGGACGCCGTGGAAGCCGTGGNNCCCTGCCACGGGTCAGGGCTCCCACCCTGCTGATCGTGGGCGGACGGGACACCGCCGTGATCGAGATGAATCGGGACGCAGCGGCGAGGCTCGACTGTTACCATGAGCTGGAAATTGTCGAGGGCGCCACTCACCTTTTCGAGGAACCCGGCACCCTTGAGCAGGTGCAAAAGCTCACCGCCGACTGGTTTACCAGCTATCTCAACTGAACGGGACACACCAATCCATGGCAAACGATGAACTGGCGCTCTTCAGCCTCGACAGTGGCCGCGATTTCGCGGCCCTGGTTGCCGCTTGCCTGGGTATCGACGTGGGCCACCACGAGGAGCGCGACTTTGAGGATGGCGAGCACAAAATCCGGCCATTGCAGAGCGTGCGTAACCGGGATGTCTATGTGGTGCAGTCCCTGTACGGCGACGAGAACCACAGCCTCAACGACCAGTTGGTAAGGCTGCTATTTTTCCTCGGGGTCCTCCGGGAAAGCGGCGCCGCTCGTGTGACCGCGGTGATTCCCTACCTGTGCTATTCCCGCAAGGAGCGCAAAACCAAGACAAGGGACCCGGTAACCACTCGCTACGTGGCCCAGTTGTTCGAGGCCATGGGAGTGGAGCGCGTTGTAACCGTGGACGTACACAACCGCGCCGGTTTTCAGAACGCCTTTCGCTGCCGGAGCGAACACCTGAGTGCCCGGGGGCCTTTTATCGACTGGCTGCTGCCGCACCTGCACGGCAAGGACGTTGCCGTCGCCTCTCCGGATGTGGGCGGCGTCAAGCGGGCGGAACTGTTTCGGGAGGCGCTCGAAAGACGGCTGGACAAACCGACCAGCAACGCCTTTATGGAAAAGCGCCGCAGCGAAGGCGTGGTGACCGGCTCCCAGGTGGTGGGTGAGGTGGAAAACCGTACCGTCGTTATCGTCGATGACCTGATTGCCGGTGGCGGAACCATGAAACGGGCCGCTGAAGCCTTTCTCGACCGGGGAGCCCGGGAAGTCATCGCCCTGGCCAGCCACGGCATTTTCGCCGCTCAGGCCGCGGAAGGCCTTTCGTCGGCGGCACTCAGCCGGGTTGCCGTTACCAACAGCATTCCACCCAACCGTCTGCCCGATTCCCTGTACCGGCAAAAGGTCGATGTAATCGATATATCACCGCTCATCGGTGACGCCATCCGTCGGCTGCACGAGGGTGGCTCATTGTCTGAGTTGGAACCCTGATACGCGGCCATAAAAGGACCGGCATCGCCAACGCCTGACCCGTGCCGGATATGGATATTCCCCGACTGTTCTCCCGGCGGACCCGGCCTCCTCGACACCGCTCCGGGCTCCGCTATCCGGTCTATCTAAAGGGCACCACTAAAACATTTCGGTGTAACGCTCGGCCATAGCCAGGTAGGTCTCGGCCTTTTTCTGCCAGGGGCCGCGCTGTTCTTCCGGGTCATCGTCCAGGTGCCAGACGCACAGCTTGGCGCGCACACAGGCCCGGTAGCTTTTGTAAAAAGCCACCAGGGACAGCGGCGGCTTGTCGCCGGTGAAATCGGCGTAGGTGGCCAAGACGATTTCCCCGACCCGGTCGTTCCCCAGCCGCTCGCATTCCATGGCCAGGAAAGCCAGTTCGTCGAGCCTGTCCTGAATACGCAAGTCCCGGCTGAATTCCAGGCAATCGATAATCACCGGTGGATCCGTCAGGCACACATGCTCGGGACGCAAATCCCCGTGGGCCTCGACAACCCTGCCCGCCCGGGCCCGCTCGCCGAAAAGTGCCGGCCGCCTGTCGACCAGATCTAGTTGGCGCCCGGCAATCAGGTCCAGTTGCCCTTCCGGCAGCCGGTAGGCCGCCAGGGACTCACGATTGGAGCGGATATTGCTGGCAAGCCGTTCCCCATACTGCCCCGCTGTCAGCATCACGGCGTCGGTGCGCACGTAGAATGCCGACAGGAATTCCGCGGCCCGCTCCAGGGCATCGTAATCGACGCGCCCGGCCTTGATCTGGGATTCGAGCATGGCGGATTCCGGCAGCCGCTTCATGACCACGAGCCAGTCCACCGCGACACCGTTGCGACCCAGCTTCAACTCCCCTTCAGCAGCCACGCTCAACTGCTCGAGGCCGAGGTACGTATCGCCACCCAGGCGACGGTTGAGTCGCACTTCTTCCCGGCAATTAAGGTAACGGGCATCGGGAGTGCTGAAATCAATCAGATCCCGGATCATTGGCTTTTTCAGTTTATAGACCCGCTCCCCGGCAATGAATACCCAGGACATATGGGTTTCCACCACCGTCACTTCTTCCCGGCAATCCGGATAGGTGGAAGCGCGGGACAGAAAGTCGACCTTCTCCTCGATGCTCGGCAAGCCGGGCAAATTCGCCATGGGATAATCCCTGCTGTAGTTATTCAGTGAGTCCGGCTTTGGCCAGGGCGCTCTCCAGGATTTCCCTGGCCGACGCATCGAAAAGAACAAAGCGGATCAGGCTCACCCGGCTCAGTTCGGGCATAATTTCCTTTAAAGTCCGGGCGCATACGGCTGCCGCGTCCGCCGGCGGATAACCGAAGGCTCCCGTGGAAATGGCGGGAAAGGCCAGGCTGGAAATCCCCTTTTTCTCGGCCAGAAGCAGGGCATTCCGGTAGCAATCCGCCAGGCGTTTATCGGCGGGCTCGTCGACACCGTAGACCGGGCCCAGGCAGTGTATTACCCAGTCGTTGGGCAACTCGTGGCCTCCGCTGATAACCGCCTCGCCGGGCCGGATTGGCGCCAGGGGGCGGCATTCCCGGGCAAGTCCGGGTCCCGCCGCCCGGTGAATGGCTCCGGCCACGCCACCGCCTGTCTGCAATTCGGCGTTGGCGGCGTTGACCACCGCCTCCACGTCCGTTTGTCGGGTAATGTCGCCGGTAACGCACTCGACGACCGGCCTCACGGCATTATTCACGAACTCCTCCCTTATTCACGACCCCCCCTTATCCGGCGTCACGGCAGCCAGCGCCTCCTGGTAGAGGTTCTCCAGTTGGTCGCTTATTCGCACCTCGTAGGGTTGATCGGTTTCGTCCAGGTCGAGCAGCCGTTCGGGCATGTCATTCAGCGCGCGCCGGACCCGTTCCCGGCTCGCTTCGCAATCCGGCCCGGGACCCTCGGGTTCGCCGTCGCGGACCACCGTGGCCAGCAGTGCCTCACCTTCCCGCTCTTCCCGGTCCCGGCCAATTTCGTCGTAGCGGTAACGGCCGTCGCGGTCCCGGTAACGCCAGACCTGCTTGCGACCGGGCAGGAGTTTCTTGCCGGGACTGTTCTTGAGACGGGGTTCGCCGGCATATTCGGTCAGTTTATAGGCGAAATCCATGGCCGGCGCGTCCTCGGAGACGCCCAGCTTGGTGCCCACGCCAAACCCGTCCACGGGGGCGCCGGCTTCCACCATGTCCCGGATCGACCACTCATCCAGGCCACTGCTGACCACTATCCTGATATCCGCCAGTCCCGCTTCGTCCAGTTTCTGCCGGGCATCCCGGGCTAGTTGCGCCAGGTCGCCCGAATCCAGCCGTATGGCATTGACCTTCAGGCCCTCGTCCCTGACCAGGCGGATGACCTTGTCCACGCCCCCGAGGGTATCGTAGGTATCCACCAGTAATGTCGTTCCCGGGTAGAGCCGGGCATAAGTCCGGAAGGCCTCCATTTCATCCCGATGGGCCTGGATAAAGGAATGGGCCATGGTACCGCTGGCAGCGAGGCCGTGCTGGAAGCTGCCCAGAACATTGCTGGTAGCAGCCAGGCCCGCGGTGCGATAGGCACGGACCCCGCGCAGGGCGGCGTCATAGCCGTGCATGCGGCGCATACCGAAATCCACCACCGGCCGCCCGTCGGCGGCAACGACCATGCGGGCGGCCTTGGAGGCCAGCACGGTTTCAGTGTTGACGTAATTCATCAGCAGGGTTTCCAGCAGCTGGCCTTCCGCCACCGGGGCATCCACTTCCAGCAGTGGTTCGTGGGGAAATACCGGCGTACCCTCCGGCATGACCCGGATATCGCCACTAAAGCGGAACGCCGACAACCACTCGAGGAAATCATCCTCGAACATGTCGAGCTGGGCCAGTCGATCCACCTGCTCCCGCGGAAAATGCAGGGCCGAGGCCAGCAGCGCTCCGTAGTGCTGGCCGCAGGCCAGCACGAAATTGCGTCCCGGCGGCAGCTTGCGGAAATGCAGGGTAAAAAGCGCCCGCTCGGTCATGCCCTCGGCACGGTAGGCGCGAGCCATGGTCAACTCATAGAGGTCGACAAAGAGCCCCAGTTCCTCCTCGGTCAGCCCCGTAAAATAGCTCATCCGGCCTCCTCAAGAATCGCTCCCACCTCGNNCCTCGCGCATCTCCCGGAGGACGATATCGGCCTTGTCCGGATCCACCGGCCGGGTGGCGGGCACCAACACATGGGTTTCGAAACCGTGATGACAGGCTTCCTTGACGGTTTCCAGCACACAGACATCCTGGGCCAGGCCACCGATCCAGAGCCGTTCGATTCCCCGGTCCTTGAGGTAGCCGGCCAACCCCGTCCCGTCAAAGGCGGAATAGGCATCCTTGTCGAAGGCCGTGCCCTTGCTGACCCGCACCGCGTCCGCAGGAAGAGCCAGATCGGGATGGTATTCGGCGCCGTGGGTATCCTGGACACAGTGTTCGGGCCATGGCCCGCCCTGGGCCTTGAAGGAACAGTGGGAAAGCGTATGCCAGTCCCGAGAAGCCACCACGGGAACGCCTTTTTTCTGCGCGGCCTCGATCCAACGGTTCAATACAGGCACTACCTTGTCGCCGTCTTCAACGGCCAGCGCGCCTCCGGGACAGAAGTCGTTCTGGACATCCACGGCAAGCACAGCGTCCCCCTGCTTCAATACGTTTTCGGGAAGCATAAGCCACCTCGCGATTGGAATGGGTTCACTCTATAACCCGACAATAATTCATGCCGGGTTTATAACTATAGTTGCACTAAGTGGTTACTTGTAGGAGGTTGGCTCGTGCCGGTGGATTTCAAGGGGGTCGCACCCTTGCCAAAATTATTGTTAACAAATTCTTATGCCGGTTAATGAGGCTATTCTTAGCTATCGGGACAATCAGAGGTATTTTCTCGCCAGCCAGCCGACCAGTTCGGTAATGCGCACCCTGAGCCCCCGTCGCCGCCAGCGCTCGCTGGTGACCTGCTCCGACACCGCCAGGTCGTCACGAAAGTTGCGGGCCAGTTCCCGGGCCAGATCTATTCTGGTTGAGATCAGGTTCAATTCGAAATTAACGTAAAAACTCCGGTAATCGAGATTGGCGGTGCCCACGGTGCTCCAGTGTCCATCGACCACGGCTGTCTTGGCATGCAGGATACGCGGCTGGAATTCGTAGATGCGGACTCCCGCCGCCAATAACCGGGCGTACGCCGCGCGGGCCGCCCATTGCGTAACGGGCCGGTCGGTCTTGAAGGGAACCAGCAGGCGCACGTCGATACCCCGTTTCGCGGCCCGTGCCATGGCTCGCTGGGTGCCGGCATCGGGCATGAAGTAGGGTGTGGCCAGCCAGATACTCTGGCGCGCCCGGCGCATGCTCCGCTTGAGCAGACGGCGGAAGCGGTGGGTCTGTCGCAGGTTGTGGTTGGTGACCAGGAAGGCATCGCCGGCGGAAGGAACAGGCAGCGGTTTTTTCCGTTCGCCGCGCCACAACCGATCGAAAGCCTCCGCGGCCTCCCCAGCCAGTTCGCCGCCCATGCGCACATGCGTATCGCGCCAGTGGCCGTCGCCATGATGGCGACGCGAACTTTCCTCGTGGATGTTGAATCCCCCGAGCCAGGCAAACCTCTCGTCGACCACAAGCAGTTTCCGGTGATTGCGACGATTGAGCCTGAAAAGTCGAAGCGGACGGGGCGGATTGAACCATTGCAACGCCACACCCGCGGTGCGCAACCGCTCGGGCGCGGTGCTGAACATCAGGGGCAGGGAGCCGAACGCATCGATATGGAGGCGAACCGATACACCCGCCCGGGCCCGTTCGCACAGCAGTTCGATAAACCGGCCCCCTACCCTGTCGTTGGCGAAAATATAGGATTCAAGGCAAATGGTGCGTTGGGCAGTGTGGATGGCGGCGAACATATCCTCGTAGAGTGCATCGCCGTCGGTGAAAATCCGGAATTCGTTCCCTTGCCGTGCGATGTCGGGCTTTTTCTCGCCAATTGGATCCATGGTTTACTTTCAACCCTCACCCTGAAACCGGCAGTTTTCCCGGTTTATGACTTTTTAGTCAAATGCCGGAATCGGCAATGGGCGGTGGAGAGGCCACCAGAACGCGTCCTCGCCCTGGCGGTTTTCTTTTTCCCATCCGGTTGCTCTTGTTGACAGTCCCAAACTTAAAGGAGATGCTGGGTCCCTTTCAGACACTCGCATTAATCACTGCCAAAAGTAATCTCCGGGAGACAAAGCATGAGTAACACCCACAAGCAGACCGTAACCGACTACCTGAGTATTTTTCACGCTACCGAGCCGGATTTCGAGCGCCTGCAAACCTACCTGGCGGACGACGCCGTCTACCAGTCGCTGGTCCCGGCGGCGAGCCCGGTGCGGGGGCCGGCGGCGATACGCGAGGTCCTTGAACAACAATATCGTACCTACAGGGACTGCGACTGCGAAATCCACGTGCTGGGAGCGGATGGCGACTACGTCTTCACCGAACGTACCGACCATGTAACCCTGCTGAAGGACGGACGCCAGGTGTCGGCGCGGGTCAATGCCATATTCCGTCTCAACGATCAAAAGAAAATTTGTGAATGGCGGGAATACTGGGATGCCGCGGAGGTCATGCAGCAGATGGGCGTTACCCCGGCGGAATTGGACGAAGCCCTCTCCCAGGCGGGTTAACCCCGTGGGAATTATCCCCCTGAAAACAAAGCCGGAAACACCTATCAGGCGAGAGAACCTGTCATGCTGACCGTACACCACCTTAGCAACTCCCGCTCCCAGAAAATCCTCTGGCTACTGGAGGAACTGGACACCCCCTATGACCTGAAGCTCTATATGCGGGACGAAAACCTGTCGGCGCCGCAGGACATGAAAGCGCTACACCCCCTGGGCACCTCTCCGCTGATCACGGACCAGGGTGAAACCTTTGCCGAGACCGGCGCGATCATCGACTATATCCTGCGCCATTACGGCCAGGGGAAGTTGCAACCCGCAGCCGATACCCTCGCCTATGACCGTTTCATGGAATGGATGCACTATGCCGAGGGTTCCGGGATGTTTCCGCTACTGCTGGAGATATTCTGCAAAATGTCCGATGACGACACCCGGCAACTGACGCAGATTGCCCGGATGCAGGCCGCCAAGCATCTCGGCTATATCGAATCCGCGCTCGCCGGAACCGACTACCTGGTGGACAACAGATTCACCGCCGCCGACATCCACGTAAGCTTCGTTGGCGAAACCGCCGGCCAACTGATGTCGTTGGCGGACTATCCCAACATTCGCGGCTGGGTGGCGCGCCTGCACGATCGACCCGCCTTTGAGCGCGCGGAGCAAAAAGGCGGCTATTTCGGCGCCGCCACGCCCCCCTGAGGGAACAGGGTCGTGGCAGCCGCATTGCCAACCGGAATCATGGTGACCGGCATGAGGGGTAGCCCTTTCCCGGACCGGTCGCTAACGCACGACCGCGCCGGAACACCGCCGCAAAAATTACTTGTCGTTCTGGAGGTGGGCATCGTGAAGGACGCTGATCATATGATCCTCCACTTCGAAACGATTCTCCAGGGTTTCACCCAGGCGGGAAAGCTCGTCGGCGAGCCCTGAGAGATCGGCTATCTTTTCGTATTTTTCGTTAAAGGCCAGAGCCAGCTCCGTGCTCTGGTCAATGACCTCGAAAAGCCTGGCGGTTTCCCGGACATCCATGTTATCGCCATTTTCCCGGCCTTCATCGACAAGTTGCTGGTAGATTTCGAAGTGCCCGGCCGAGATGTAGTCGATCAGCAGGGTATTGAACTTGCGCACCTTGTTGCTCAGCCCGGGTACCTTTGAGTCGAAATCCTGATGGGCGGCGAAGTCAAACAGTAAGGTAACCAACTGGTGGCGTTCCTCCAGCCAGCGGTCGAGCCGTTCATTGACACCACGCCAGCGCTGCATGGCCTCCCGGGATTTGTCGAGCATCTGGTTGTTTCCTCAATCGGTTTCATAAAGCGAATAGCTTATTGGAGCCGGCTGAACCTGGCAAGCTGTACGGGACCTTTTGTACGGGTCCTTTTGTACGGGTCCTTTTGTATGGGACCTTGACGGACTCGCCCGCCACATACGCGATCCGATCTCCGGCACGATTTACAGGCACAACAGACTGTGTTTTCATACAGTTATGCTGCCGGCTGTCTGTTGGCCCCTTTTATTGGCCTCTCCATTGGAGAGCATCGAATGATTCGAGAGTCCCCAGCCGCGAGAGTCGAAGGCCATCGTTTGCAATAAAAAGTTTCAGGTACCCGCCTAACAATGAATCAAGCCAGTAACAGGGTGATAGAAGCGACCACCTCTCCAGCCACCGGGGCAGCAACCCCCGGGATCGCCAGCACCGATTCGCCCCTTTATTATCTTGAAAACTTCCAGACCGTACTGGACTGGGTGGGTGCCCGCTACCAAGACCTGTTGACCCCGGAAGAAACCGGATTCATCACCCGCTTCCGGCAACTCCCCGGGAGCGCGCGGGCGCTGCTGGTGCGCATGACCATGCGCAAGGGCGACAAGTTTCGCTCGGGCAAATTGCGTTACCGGGAAATCGGCGACCCGATGATGGCAGTGCGGCCGCTGGCAGACCTGGGCTGGGTCGATATCGAACCGGATCTGGCTATCGGGGATTTTTTTGCCCTGGCCACCCGGGCCGAGATCCTGGATGCCCTGGGCCGGGATATAGCCAGTCACAGGATGTCCAAAGCTGCGCTTCTCGATGAACTGGTAAGCCAATACCCGGAAACCCGGACCTGGCGGAACTGGTATCCCGCGTCCGGTGAATCGGTGCTGCAGCTGGTTCCCATGGCCCTGATCGATCGCTTGCGACTCCTGTTCTTCGGCAACCTTCACCAGGACTGGAGCGAATTCATTCTCTCCGACCTGGGCCTTTTCCGCTACGAAACCGTCCACCTGGGCCCGGATTCCCGACCCTTCAGCCACCGTCGTCACCTGGATCTGTACCTGGCCATGCACCAGTGCCGTGAGCACCTGCACAACCTCGAATCAAATCGAGAGGGAACGGTGGATACCGTCGAGGCCATGCTGCCGACGCGGCCGGACGATAACGACTGGCTGGCCGGGCGCCACGACCGGCTGCTATTCAAACTGGGCCGACATTGCGAGCGACAGGGCGACCTGGAACGGGCGCAGGCGTATTACCGGCAAAGCCTGTATCCGGAAGCCAGGGCGCGCCATATCCGGGTACTGGAGCTCCGGCACCGCTGGCGGGAGGCCCTGGCCCTGGCCGAAACCGCCCGCAAGGCGCCGGTGGACGAAGCCGAAATCCAGCGCCTGGAGCGCATGCTGCCCAGGCTCCGGCGCAAGGCCGGCACAGGCCCCACCGTCAAAGCCAGCCGTTCCCGGCCGCCGTCCCTGCACCTGGAACTACCCGGCCCATCCGATGCCGGCGTCGAGCGACTGGCCGCACAGGCCCTCACCAGTGCATCCGCGCCGGTCTACTATGTGGAGAACACCCTGATCAATGCCCTGCTCGGCCTGCTCTGCTGGAATACCCTATTCGCGCCGGTGGCCGGGGCGTTCTTCCACCCCTTCCAGCGGGGACCGGCAGACCTGCATGGGGAAAGTTTCACGGAAAGGCGGCGGCAGCGCTTCGAGAGCGACTGGCGGACACTGGAAACCGGTCGCTACCGGGACATTATCCTTGCCAACTACCGGCGCAAGCGGGATATACAGAATCCCTTCGTGGCCTGGCCCGCCGTGGATGAGGCACTACTGCAACTGGCCCTGGACTGTATCCCCGCAGCCCACCTGCGCCTGTACTTCGAGCGCATCCTGTTCGATATCAAGCGCAACCGCTCGGGATTGCCGGACCTGATCCGGTTTCATCTCCCGGAACGGCGCTATGAACTTATCGAAGTCAAGGGCCCGGGTGACCGTCTGCAGGACAACCAGTTACGCTGGTTCGACTACTGCCTGGCCCGGCAACTGCCGGCCAGTGTCTGTCATGTGCGCTGGACGGGGACAACGGCCCGGGGAATTGGCGGCGAAGGCTGCCGCCAATCGTGATGGATCCCCGGGCGCTACTGTTTCGGGAAGGGCTCAGGGTTCCTTGCGATAACCAGACCGGGTACAGCCCAGGCAGCGCACAAAGGTGGCCTTTGCCGGCCCCACAACCAGGGTTTCCCCGGCCTGCTTGGCGTTGCCGCCGGCCAGGGAAAACGGCAGGCTGACGATATAGGCGGCGGTACCCACCACCGTCATTGTCAAGAGCAGCGGGCGGGCGACGACGAGATCGCCGGTCATTGCCAGCGCCGAGGGATCATTGAGGTCATCGTCCATACCCTGGGCAAGGACATTTTGGGGTGCAGCCAGAACGGCGGCCAGGCTGACCACCAGTGTCAGGCAGGAACACTTTTTGACCAGTGCTTTTATCATGTCAAACCTCCAATGCAAGCGCATGCGGCAATCTCCAATCTTCGGGACCCACCGTCCCGTCGGCCAGAATAGCCAGAGACCGCCGTTAAGTCCACCACGGGTGACGACAGACGAGATCGATGTCGCGGTTTCGCCCGAAGCCCCCACTCCATTATCATTGCGGCACCGGATTCACGTCCACGCGACCCGTTCATGACCGAAGCCCCCCTCTACGCCACATCGGTACGCGCTCTGTGCGAATTCACCGCCAAACGGGGCGACCTGGATCGCCGTTTTACGCCCGCGCCCAGCGCCCGGGACGGTATGGAAGGGCACGAAAAAGTCCGTCTGGGACGACCCCGGGAATACCAGCGTGAAGTGCCTTTGTCGGGACGATATGACTCACTGGAAGTGCGCGGCAGGGCCGACGGTTACGACCCGGGTGTAAAACGCCTGGAAGAAATCAAGACTTACCGCGGCGACCTGGAGCGGCAGCCGGATAACCACCGCCATCTGCACTGGGCCCAGGCGAAAATCTACGGGTGGTTATTGTGCGATCGGGAGGGGTTGCCGGCGATCCGCCTGGCACTGGTCTACTTCAATATCGACAGTGGACAGGAAACACTGCTCGAGGAAATCTGGGAAGCCGATGCCCTGCAACGATTCTTCGACGACTCCTGCCAACGGTTCCTCCACTGGGCGCGGCAGGAAACCGCCCATCGCCAGCGGCGCAATCGCGCCCTGGAGAAGCTGGACTTCCCCTATCCCGATTTTCGCACCGGCCAGCGCCAGGTGGCGGAGAGTGTCTACAAAGCCGTGCGCACGGATACCTGCCTGCAGGTTGAAGCCGCCACGGGTATCGGCAAGACCCTGGCAACTGTTTTTCCGGCACTCAAGGCAGCCCCGGCCCGGGGCCTGGACAAGGTCTATTTTCTCGCCGCCAAAACCTCGGGCCGACAACTGGCGCTGGACACGTTACGCCGACTGGATCCCTCACCGGCCGCCAATGACCAGCACCGGCCAGTGCGGGTGCTGGAACTGACAGCGCGGGAGAAGACCTGCGAGTACCCGGGTACCGCGTGCAGCGGCGACACCTGTCCCCTGGCCAGCGGCTTCTACGACCGCCTCCCCGACGCCCGGCAAGCCGCCGCCGACAAGGCCTGGCTGGACCGCGATGCCCTGCGAAGCCTGGCCCTGGCCCACGCGGTCTGCCCCTATTATCTGGCCCAGGAAATGGTCCGCTGGAGCGATGTCATTGTTGGCGATTACAATTACTACTTCGATCTCAGCGCCCTCCTCCACGCCCTGGCGGCGGAGAACGACTGGTCGGCGGCGGTGCTCGTCGACGAGGCCCACAACCTGGTGGAGCGCGGCCGGGCCATGTACAGCGCCGAACTGGACCCCTTCCGGTTCGGGGCACTGCGGCGCCAGGCACCGTCGGACCTGAAAAAGCCGCTGGACAGGATCAACCGGGCCTGGAATGCCCTCAACCGCGACTGTACCGAAACCTATACGGTCAGGGGCGAACCGCCCGCCACCCTGGTCCGCGCCCTGACCCTGGCCACAGGAAAAATCACCGACTATCTTGCCGAAAACCCGGCGGACACCACACCCGGTTTGCAGGAGTTCCTGTTCGACGCTCTCCATTTCGCCCGGGTCGCGGAACTGTTCGGGAACGATTACCTGTTCGACCTGACCCGGGTGGAAACAGCGGGACGGCACCAAGCCAGGCGCAAGACCCGGCTCTGCCTGCGCAACGTTGTCCCGGCGCGATTCCTGGCCGAACGCTTTGCGGCCAGCGCCGGCAGTGTGCTGTTCTCGGGCACCCTGTCCCCGGCGCAGTTCTACGCCGACATGCTGGGGCTTCCCGATAGAAGGGCGCGCCTGGTGGTGCCCTCCCCCTTCGACCCGGCAAAACTTTCGATAAGGCGAGTCGCGGTTTCCACCCGCTACCGGGATCGCGGGCAATCACTGCAACCCATCGTCGAGATCATGGCCGGACAGTTCCGGAACCGGCCCGGCAACTACCTGGCCTTCTTCAGCAGTTACGCGTATCTGGAACAAGTGGCCAACCTGCTCCGGGAACGCCATGGGGATATTCCGCTGTGGCGACAGGTTGCCAGTATGGGCGAAGCGGACCGCTCCGATTTCCTGGCCCGGTTCGAGGATAACGGTGAGGGAATCGGCATGGCCGTATTGGGTGGCGCTTTCGCCGAGGGCGTCGACCTGCCCGGCCGGCGACTGATCGGCGCCTTTATCGCCACCCTCGGACTGCCCCAGTGGAACCCTGCCAACGAAGAGCAACGCCGGCACCTGGACAGGCTATACGGCCGGGGCTACGAGTACGGTTATCTGTATCCGGGCATCCGCAAGGTGGTCCAGGCTGCCGGGCGGGTCATCCGGAACCACGATGACCGTGGCGTACTCTACCTGATCGATGACCGCTATAAGCGCACCGATGTGGCGAAGCTGCTGCCGTCCTGGTGGCATCAGCCTGTCGATATGGATTCAACGATGAGCTGAACCTGTATGGTTCAGGGAAAATTTCGCGCCCTTCCGGAAGCAAACTAATTATGCCCCGTGATGGTGAAAGCGGCTGAATGACGCCTCAAATTCTTTCGCTGTCGCTACTGGGACAGAAAGAAAACTTCCGTCACTGGCCGCGTTCGGTACGCCTACCCGCTTGTTATTAATTGGTTTTTCGCTTCCAGCCACTGTGCCAAAGAACAGTTGGCATAAGTTATGCAGTATTAATGATGCAACATGCGTTCAGGCAAGCACACGCAACAGGCAATACTCGTTTGAAACCGGAGGCAAACCCGATGAGTACTCTCCACCAACCCCAAAGCGCCCAGGCCATGCTCGACTGGGAAGAATACCTGGCGGCCACCAATCACTTCAACGTTGAGGACTTAAGGCCCGCTTACCTTCCCCTGCTGTTTGACAAAAACCGCTCGGCAGTTAACGACCCCCCGGGATTGGGCGGCGACGCTTCCGCCGTCGAGGAAATGCTGGCCTTCTACCAGGCTGTCATCGAAAATCACGCGGCGCCATGCACCGGCGATATTGTCTTCGAGACAAACTAACAGCCACGTATCCGGATCTCCGGGCCGAGGCCCGGACCGGAATGACCGCTACTTCTTTCCACCTTCTGGGTCCACCTTCTGGCCCCACACCGATGGCGGGGCGAGATGAAATATCCGGGATCCGCAGGATCGGGTAGGAGGCGGGGTT
>DGNJ01000088.1 GCA_002388905.1 Cellvibrionales bacterium UBA4495 | reverse complement strand
CCGATGGTCAGGGCCGCACGGTGGATTTCCGCAACACCGTCATCGTCATGACATCGAACCTGGGCTCCGATATCATCCAGAAGCTGGCCGGCGAGGAAAATTACGACGCCATGAAATCCGCCGTTATGGAGGTGGTAGGCAGTCATTTCCGGCCCGAATTCATCAACCGGGTCGACGAGGTGGTGGTTTTCCACCCGCTGGCCAGGGACCAGATCCGCGGTATCGCCGATATCCAGCTGGATTTGCTGCGCCGGCGCCTGGCAGAAAGGGACCTGGGCCTGGAACTGGAGGAGCCGGTCATGGAGAGGATTTGCGAGGCGGGTTTCGATCCCGTCTATGGTGCGCGGCCGCTGAAGCGGGCAATCCAGAACTATCTGGAAAACCCCCTGGCCCAGGAAGTGCTCGGCGGGCGGTTTGCTCCCGGCGACACAATCCATGCCAGGCTCGATGGCGAGAAGGTGTCTTTCTCAAGCTAGCCGAGCAATCGGTACAAAAAAGCCCCGATGCAGTCGGGGCTTTTTTATGGATACACCTGCCCTCGGCGCTACCTCGGGCTTGGGTGGGTTGCTAATCCAGGGTAAAACCGATTTTCATCGTTACCTGATAGTGGTCGATCTTGTTGTCAATCAGATGACCGCGGACGTCGGTCACTTCGAACCAGCGCATGTTATGCAACGTTTTCGAGGCCTTGGCAATAGCCCTTTCTATGGCATCTTCCATGCTTTTTTCGGAGGAACCTGTTATTTCCAGGGATTTGTAGATGTGGTCGGACATAATTGCGACTCCTTGTTTGTTGTCAGTTCGCGAATCGGGTGAATGAATTTTTCGCTCTCGGTACAGCTTATCGGCTGTGTCCCGATATTTGCAGACCCGCATTACGGATCCATGTTTTTCTTCCTTATCGGGAGTATAGTGAAGAAATGCGGTTTTATCCGCCGAGCGGGCTTTCCATGAACGATTTTTTATCCGTGGACGTTCTGTTGTGTTCACACCGGCGGCATTGACCTGCTCTGCGCTTAAGCTTGATAACATGCCCGCTGTGCCGAAAAAAGCGTCAAAGGACAGGAAAATATGTGGCTTCGTACCATTTGCCAACTGCGTTTCGATATCCAGGTTGCCACGCCTTTTGTATTTATGTTGCGACCTCGTAGCGGCGCCCAGCAATGGGTGGCCAGGGAGGAATACCATCTCAGCCAGGGCATCTATCCCCAGGAATATACCGATGGCTACGGCAATCTTTGTCAGCGCCTGGTTGCCTCTCCGGGGAGTTTTGAAGTAAGTACCCGGGCCGAGGTGATGACTGCCGATACCCTGGACCGGGCGCACGGCACGCCCTTTACGCTGATCCAGGATCTCCCGGAGCAGGTGCTTGTCTACCTGTTGCCCAGCCGTTACTGCGAATCCGACCGCTTCAACGCCCTGGCAATGGATATCGTTGCCGGTTTAATCCCCGGCTATGACCAGGTGGCGGCGATAGTCGACTGGGTTCACCAGAATATTGACTACACGCCCGGTTCCAGCGTGGAGCCGCTCTCGGCCAGCGAGGTCAGGCACAATGGCCACGGGGTATGCCGGGACCTGGCCCACATGGGAATTGCCCTGTGCCGCAGTCTGAGTATTCCCGCCAGGATGGTGGTGGGCTATCGCTATGCACTGGAACCTATGGATATGCATGCCTGGTTCGAAGCCTATGTAGGCGATCGCTGGTACACCTTCGATCCCACCCAGTCTTCCCTTGAAGGCGGTTACGTTGCAGTGGCCTACGGCCGTGACGCCGCCGATGTGGCGCTCTATACGCTGTTCGGACCGGTGGTCTTTGCCAGCATGCAGTATGTGGATGTGGAATTGTTGCGCGGGCGTTTTTGAAGGATGCCGTGCCCGGGGATCAACCGTCCGGGAAACGGGGTGGCGTTATAGTCTGGAAGTGTGTTGAATCCCGGGGCGTTGTCTCCGGCGTCATGGCCATAAACAACCCCGACCTGATGGCCGGGGTTGTTTATGGCGCACTCGGGAGGATTGACTCGGGCCACACCCCAGGGCGCCCTCTCTTGATGCTGCGCATCAATTCACCTTGTTCCCGGCCCTCGGGCTTCGCCCGCCTTCGCTTGCGCTGCGGCGCCCAAACGCCTGTCGGGCGTTTGTCGAACCCGGGGGAGGTTCTCACCTCCGTCGTGGACCATAAAAAAACCCCGACCTGATGGCCGGGGCTGCCTTATGGCGCACTCGGGAGGATTCGAACCTCCGACCGCTCGGTTCGTAGCCGAGTACTCTATCCAGCTGAGCTACGAGTGCGCGGGCCTCTCTTTTCGAGAAGGCCGGTACTATATTGAAAGGGTAGCGGTCAGTCAAGGTCGCGTTGACTCATAGCAAAAGGTTACCGAGGCCTGCGTAGATTCAGAGACGTTGCCTCACATTCGAGGTTACCGTGACCTGCTGGAAAATAGTCCTGAGTTTTGTCTCGATCTGTTGTTTGAGTATAAATGGGTTGAGCGAATCATGAAGGGCTTTGAGGGATGATTTGACCTCGGGGATGATTTGTTCACACGCCATTACACGCTGATAAGGGGTTTGTGGCTGATCGTATCGTTTGACGTAGCGGGCGTTGGTACGCTGCTTGTCGATGAGCTTCACGCCGGGACAGAAATGGTTTTGGTAGAGCGACCACTCGTTGGCGTAGAGGTCGTTCATCAGGGGAACGAGGTCTGCCTGCTCGAAGCGGTCATAGCCAAAGAGGTGGCGTACATGGGTCCAGTTTTTCTGCTCGACATGGGCGTTGTCGTTTTTGCGGTAAGGCCGTGACCGGGTAAAGGCGACGGGCTTGGGTTGGTCGGTAAAGTGCTGCACCAGGTGGTAGTTGAGAAATTCAGAGCCGTTGTCGCAATCAAACCCTTGCAGTGGGAAAGGCAGAGCGGTTTCGATGGCCTGGATCTGGGCCAGTACGCCGGTGGCCCCCTTGTTCCAGGTGGCGCGATTCTCGGTCCAGGTGGTGTGGATGTCGGTCAGGGTCAGCGACCAGATGAAGTCCCCGGCGAGGCTGTTGCCGCAATGAGCGACGGTATCGGCCTCGACAAAACCGGGCTGGGTGACGTCCCAGTGGTGGGTGCGGATGGGGATCTGGTGTTTGAGCAGACTGCCGGGGCGAGTACCTGGCAGTCCCTTGCGGCCCTGGCGCACGCGCACAGGCTTGAGCAGGCGGTCGATGGTGGCAGGGCTGATCGTCAGCAAGCGCTCGCGTTCGGAAACTGGCAGAGGGCCGTAGCAGGCCTCGTAGCCTGGCAGCCACAGTGGAATAGCGGCCTGGAGTTTCTTGGAGCACATTTGATCCGTGGCGAACCAGAGCCGTTTGAGTGCCCTCAGCAGTATCGGCGAGTCGTAGACGGGTTTGGGGCCTGGTCGGCCCACACGACGGCGAGACCCACGTCGGTAGCGTAGTAACCGGATGGCATATTTTCGGTGGTAACCACACACCGCGCAGAATTCGTCCAGAATAGCCGCTTTGCCCGCTTTGCTGGCCCTATGGTAGCGATTGCGGATCGCCTGAAGATAGGCCTGACGCTCGTTCTTTCCCATACTTGCAGCCCCGACGTTGGGTTACCTGCAATATGAGTCAACGACCCGTCGTTAGTCTGCCGCTCGGTTACATTTAATTTGAGTCAATTCG
>DGNJ01000048.1 GCA_002388905.1 Cellvibrionales bacterium UBA4495 | reverse complement strand
TCGACAGGCGCACGGCGGTTTCCTCGCCGCTCGTATCGCCATGTTCGGGGAACGCGCCCGTTCCGTCGAAGTCCCATTCCACGTCGATAATGGTCCCCGCATTGGCCGGCACCTCGGCGGACACGGTCAGGTCGACGTCCTCACCGACCCTGACCTCGGCCCTCTCGCCGCCGTTGGCGGCAATCCTGACTACCGGTTGAATGCCGCCGCGTTCCGCCGCTGATTCGGGCAGGGATACTTTACCGTCGCTGAACTCGAAAGCCGTGCCGGCGGGTTCGATACCCTTCTCCACCCAGTCGCACAGATCCACCAGGCTTTGTTCGATAACCGGCATGTAGTCGATAAGCCAGGTGGAACTGGCCCTGTCGGGACTGGATGGCAGGAAGCGGGGCGGTACGTGTTCGGCGTTTTCCGTCCAGCGCAGGCAGAACTTTTCCCGGGCTTTTTCCGGGCTTTCCACCTGCTCCACCGCCCGTTTGTAGACGATGCCCTGCGAGGGCCACAGGGAGGCGTCGTGGGTGTGGTGGACCCACAGCAACTTGCCTTTGTAGCGGCCGGAATAGGCGACGCCCATGAGCGGCGATTGCTGCGGCATATCGTGCTGGGGATAGACGGGACTGCCATCGAGGCGGAGAAAGTCGTTGGCGGGGTCCCCGGAAACATGGTGGCGATAATAATAGCAGTAGGCGAGAAAGGCGCGGTTGTCCACATGGACTTTGTCGCCGGCCCGGACACCGGTGAAGCGGAGGATATTGGCATCGCCGTGGCCGTCGCAAAACAATACGTCACCGCCGTAGTTCATGCAGTAGAGTTGTCGGCCGGCGGCATCCCCGGTCAGTATTTTTACCCCGGTTCCCAGGCGATAGCCCGAATCGAGGCCTTCCAGTTGCACGGCGATGGGAAACTCCCCATGCTTGGCTGACATAAGCATGGCCATGGGCCGGGCGGTATCGTACTCGGGGCCGGCAAACATCGGGTCCTCGAGCAGGTCCTTGGCCCTGATAACCCGGCTCACGGCGATTTCCTGGTCGAGGATGTCCCCGGCCACCAGCTCGGGAAAATCGTGGCCCACATAGCCCGGACTGTTCCAGAAATCCCGGAAGTAGGCGGCGTCTTCTTCCTGAAGCATGTCGGCGATGGAGGTCCACAGCCACATCTGGCCCATGGGCTTGGCGATCATGAATTCGTCGCCCCGCGGATAACCCAGGCGGTATAGGTTTGCCAGCTCCTCGCGCTGGTGGGTATCCAGGGTTGCGAAGGGGTCGCCGCTGCCACCCGGTTGCATGGCGTCGATCACCTGGTGAATCTTCTCGCCCAGGACCCGCTGGACATTGAACATGCAGCCGAAATGGACGGGACCCTCGCTACGGATTCGCTCGGTGGTGCCGTGCTCGGCAATGGGCCCGCCACCCATGAAAGGCAAAGCGCCCTGGTAGACATCGGGGCCGTATTCCAGGCACAGGGGCGATCGGCGGCCGCCCCCGCTGCCGCCCCAGACATAGGCGTAGGCAGGCGCTTCTCCGTAAACCTGGGCCGCCACGTGTTTCGAGAAGCGGGCGGTCTCGATGCTGGCGCGATGACCGTAAAGGGTCGGGTCGTCACCGGCTTTGGCATCGATATCGTCGCCGATGTGGCCGGAATTGGATTCCACCATATAGCCGCCCAGGCGCACGATCATGGGCAGTCCGCCCACCATCTCGCCCATCAGGCCGCTGAATGCATCCTCGTGGCCGGCATGGGCCCCCTCGATGGGCTGAAACATGCGGCTTTTGTACTGTTCCTTCGGCGGAAAATAAAACTGGAACCGAGTGTCGCATTCGTGGAAGCCGCCGTGAATCAGGCGATGGGGGCAGGGCTCCTGGAGCTGCTCGTCCCGGTCTATATAGGGTTTGCCGAAAAAATCGTCGGTTACCCGGTAGGAATCGGTGTCTATGTCGGTGATGGTCTTATCGTTATAGGCGCTCATGGGGTTCGCTCCCTGTGATGGTTGCAGCCGCGTTCCTGGTGCGAGCCGGCCGGTGACGTCCGCGTCCGGAGAACAATACGCAATATTTTTAAAGTTTACAACAATGACAAGTTTGTTCGGGCATTTTCTAAGGCGTCGTGGCGGGCCCGTTCAGGGTGTGGCCGGGATGTGGTCGGGAGTGGTGTTTTCCCTTAAACTCTTTATTCGAAGAGGCTGTTGCCAGTTTCGAATTGTCGGTGTGGCAACAGGTACGGAATAAAAAACGGACAAGAAGCGATTGAAAGAGGGGAGAAACAATTTTATGCATGCGATCGACCTTAGTATTGATGTAACCGAGGCGGCGGATATCGGTATCAGCACCCACACTGCGGTTACTGTCTATCTGCCTGAAGGAGAGCTGGCATCGCCGCCGGTGGTCTGCTTCGGCTTTCCGGGAGGGGGTTACAGCCGTCACTACTACAGTTTCGATATGCCCGGCAGCGAAGGTGGCGGTGAAGCCGGTTACCACTGCCGGCGGGGCTGGATTTTCGTGGCCTGCGATCACCTGGGGGTGGGGGACTCCACCATCCCGGAGGGCAATGCCCTGACCTATGAAAATGTTGCCCGGGCCAACCAGGCAACGGTGGCGGCGGTCATGGATCACCTGGCCGATGGCGAAGTGCTCGACGGTTATCCGCGCATTGAAAACGCAGTCAAGCTGGGTATCGGCCAGTCCATGGGCGGTTGCTTCACCATCGTCCTCCAGGGGCAGCATGCCCCTTTCGACGGCATCGCCGTGCTGGGTTACAGCGCCATTCACACCCATGTGCCCACCCGCCCGGGAGCCCCCGAAGCGGTCTGGCCCTGGATACCCCGGGGCAGCGATCTCAATGACCCGATGGTGGTCAACCGCAGGGCCATGGCGGAAGCCGAAGGTCTGGTGGTGGCGGGGGGCGATTCTCTGAAAAAGGCCGGGGAGCAGGGGGAGCACCCCTTTTCCTGGTCGTTCCATTACGACGATGTGCCGGACGATGTGGTCAGGACCGATCTTTACGCCGAGGACGAAAACGGCAAACTGCCGGTCTGGCGGTCAGCGACCACCCCGCCCTGTGCCATCCATATGGTTGCCCCCGGCACCGTGGCCCCGGAAGCGGCATCGATCCGGGTGCCGGTGCTGACGGCCACTGGCGAGCGGGACGTTGTGCCGGATCCCTGGCGTGAACCGGGGGCCTACCCGGGGGCGCCGGACATCACTGTCTTTGTCTGCCCCCGCATGGGCCATATGCACAATTTCGCCGGCACCCGGGAGACCTTCTGGCAACGCCTGCACCACTGGGGAACCGGTGTGGCGCTGATGCGCGATGCCCTCGAGTAGCCGGGCAGGCGTTGGCCGGGCCGCGTGGCGATGATTTAGTCGTCGAGCCTGTAGGTCTCGGGACCGTGGAGCCGGGCTGCGTCGGCGGCGGGCGTGGACACGCCCAGCTGGTCGGTAGTGTCAAAAATCTTTCGC
>DGNJ01000044.1:7725-11104 GCA_002388905.1 Cellvibrionales bacterium UBA4495 | reverse complement strand
GAGGTCGGCGGTTCGATCCCGCCTAGCTCCACCAAACATAAAACCCTCCACACGTCAGTGCGGAGGGTTTTTTTGATCCCGTTTCATGCGTCGGGTTTGCCCGGCCTGTCGAGAACTGTTCTGCAAAAAAAACGCCGCGGTTAGGCGGCGTTTCGGCGTGAGTCTGGCAGTTATTTTTTCGCGGGATAATCCCGTTGCTTGTGGCCTTTATACAGCTGCCGTGGCCGTCCGATGCGGTAGGGATTGCTGATCATTTCATTCCAGTGGGAAATCCATCCCACGGTGCGCCCGGTGGCGAAAATGGCCGTAAACATCTCGGTGGGAATGCCGATGGCCTTCATGATGATGCCCGAGTAGAAATCCACATTGGGATAAAGTTTTTTCTCGACGAAATAATCGTCTTCCAGGGCGATTTTTTCCAGCCTTTTCGCGATTTTGAGCAGGCGATCGTCTTCGAGGCCCAGTTCGCTGAGAACCTCGTCGCAGGTCTTTTTCATGACCTTGGCCCGGGGGTCGAAATTCTTGTAGACCCGATGACCGAAGCCCATGAGACGGAAAGGATCGTCTTTATCCTTGGCACGTTTGACGTACTCGTCAATATTTTTTTCGTCGCCGATCTGCTCCAGCATCTCGATAACGGCCTGATTCGCGCCCCCGTGGGCGGGGCCCCAGAGGGCGGCGATGCCGGCGGCGATACAGGAGAAGGGGTTGGCGCCGGAGGAGCCGGCGAGCCGGACCGTGGAAGTTGATGCGTTCTGCTCATGGTCGGCGTGAAGCAGGAAAATCAGATCCATGGCCTTGGCCAGCACGGGGTTGATTTCCTTGTCCTCACAGGGTGTGCCGAACATCATATGCAGAAAGTTCTCCGCATAGCTTAGCGAGTTGTCCGGGTACATATAGGGCTGGCCGACATAGTGCTTGTGGCACATGGCCGCGAGGGTGGGCATCTTGGCGATCAGGCGGTGCGCGGTTATCAGCCGGTGGGTCGGGTCGGTGATATCCATGGAATCGTGATAGAAGGAGGACATGGCACCGACCACGCCGCAGAGCATAGCCATGGGGTGGGCATCGTGACGAAAGCCGGAGAAGAAGTTCTCCAGCGACCGGTTCACCATGGTATGCATGCGGATGATGTTTTCGAACTCGGTTTTGGTCTTGTCGTCGGGTAGTTCGCCGTTAAGCAGGAGATAGCAGGTTTCCAAGTAGTCCGAGTTGGCTGCCAGTTGTTCGATGGGATAGCCCCGGTGCAGGAGCACGCCGTTGGCGCCGTCAATGTAGGTGATCTCGCTCTCGCAGGGAGCGGTGGTTGCAAAGCCCGGGTCGAAGGTGAAGTAATTGTTGGACAGCAGCGGTGCGATTTCGATGACATCCTGGCCCAGCGTGCCACTTCTTACATTGAGTTCGATAGGCTGTTCATTCCCTTCGATGCTGAGGGAGGCTTTTCTGTCGGTCATGAATATCTCCAGCAGGTCCAGACAGGCGGGTAATAATCCACCGCCGATATAGGTAAGGCGACAAACTATAGCTAGTATAAGCGGATTGTCAATTTCTCGCGGGCTTTCATTAAGGCGTTTCTTTCCCCCTCGCGTTAAGGCGAGAAGGCGCTCAGCCCGGGCAGTATCCGGCTTTCCGTTCAGCGGCCGGCGCTTTGTGTCCGGGAAACCCGCATGCAGTGAAACCGGGTTCGGGCCATCCCAGCCGGAAAGGAAAAGCCCTCTGTGTTATCTCCCGGGGAATACGTAATTAAGGATATAAAGAGCGCCTCAATTGTAATTAAGGCTTATAACTCCTATAATCTTTGCCCGTTTTTGACGGTGGATAACCGGCCTCGCTGTCCGGTGTATTCGTTGCCAAGCCACCTGGTTATGCCCCTTTCAGCTCAGAGGAATGTTAGCCGTGAGAAAAGAAAGACCAGTCAACCTGGACATAGGAACCATCCGGTTTCCTCTACCCGCCATTGTCTCCATTTTGCACCGCATCTCAGGTGTCATGCTGTTTTTTGTCGCCGGCCTTCTGCTGTGGGTGCTCGATGCGAGCCTTTCGTCTTCTCAGGGTTTTGCGGATGTCAAGGCGTGTCTGGCGCATCCCGTGACCCAGGTTGTGCTCTGGGGTTCTCTTGCGGCCCTAGGCTATCACCTGGTGGCCGGCATCCGGCACCTGATCATGGATATCGGTATCGGTGAGAGTTGGAAGGGCGGCGTCATGGGCGCCCGGCTGGTCTTCGTGGTCTCGGTAATATTGATTGTTCTCGCAGGAGTTTGGGTATGGTAACCAGCGTAACGACTTTGGGGCGCAGCGGCCTCTCCGACTGGCTGATTCAGCGTGTCACTGCCATCATCATCGCCGCCTACACCATCTTCATGGTGGGCTACCTGGTGGCCAACCCGGACCTGACTTACGTACAGTGGGTGCAGCTGAACCAGAACAACTGGATGCGGATATTCACCCTCTTTACGGCCCTGTCCATAGCGGCTCATGCCTGGATCGGTCTTTGGTCGGTACTGACCGATTACATTACCGTCCGGCTGATGGGACCGAAGGCCGTGCCTCTACGGATTGTGCTGGAGCTGGGAATGATCGTGCTTATCCTGGCCTATGTGGTTTGGGCAATTGATATTCTCTGGGGAATCTGAATCCATGACTAGTGTAAGAACCATTACTTTTGATGGCGTTATCGTCGGGGGCGGCGGCGCCGGGATGCGTGCCGCGTTGCAATTGGCCCAGTCCGGTTACAGGACAGCGGTGATTTCCAAGGTGTTTCCCACCCGTTCCCACACCGTTTCGGCCCAGGGCGGGATTACCTGTGCCATCGCCAGCGACGACCCCGAAGACAAATGGGAATGGCACATGTACGACACCGTCAAGGGATCCGACTACATCGGTGACCAGGACGCCATCGAATATATGTGCTCCGTGGGGCCGCAGGCGGTATTCGAGCTGGAGCACATGGGGCTGCCTTTTTCCCGCACCGAAGAGGGACGAATCTATCAGCGCCCCTTTGGCGGTCAGTCCAAGAATTTCGGCGAGGGTGGTCAGGCCGCCCGCACCTGTGCCGCCGCGGACCGCACCGGGCACGCCCTGTTGCACACCCTGTATCAGGGTAACCTCAAGAACAACACCGTCTTTCTCAACGAGTGGTTTGCCGTGGACCTGGTCAAGAACCAGGACGGTGCCGTGGTGGGCGTGATTGCCATCGATATGGAGACCGGGGAAACCGTCTATGTGAAGGCCAAGGCCACGGTTTTTGCCACCGGCGGTGCCGGCCGTATCTATGCCTCCACCACCAATGCCCACATCAACACCGGCGACGGGGTCGGCATGGCCCTGCGCGCCGGCTTCCCGGTACAGGATATCGAGATGTGGCAGTTCCACCCCACCG
>DGNJ01000044.1:7493-7697 GCA_002388905.1 Cellvibrionales bacterium UBA4495 | reverse complement strand
GCCGGGGCGAGGGCGGCTACCTGATCAACAAGGATGGCGAGCGCTTCATGGAACGTTATGCGCCCAACGCCAAGGACCTTGCCAGCCGCGATGTGGTGGCCCGCTCCATGGTCCTGGAAATCCTCGAGGGCCGTGGTTGCGGGCCGGAAGGCGATCACGTCTATCTTAAGCTCGACCACCTGGGCGAGGAAGTACTGCACAGCC
>DGNJ01000044.1:1928-7462 GCA_002388905.1 Cellvibrionales bacterium UBA4495 | reverse complement strand
CCTGTCACTACATGATGGGCGGTATTCCCACCAATGTTAATGGCCAGGCCCTGACCGTCGATGCCGATGGCAACGAGAAGGTTATCGATGGCCTCTATGCCTGTGGCGAGGTTGCCTGTGTCTCTGTGCACGGCGCCAACCGCCTGGGCGGCAACTCGCTGCTCGATCTGGTGGTGTTCGGGCGCGCGTCCGGCCTCTATATTGAGAAGGCGCTGCGCGAAGGCATTGAGTTACGGGATGCCACCGACTCCGATGTCGATGCCGCCATGGCGCGTCTCAACAAAATCAATAGCTCCACGGAAGGTGAGCAGGCCGCGGATCTGCGCCGGGAACTGCAGAATATCATGCAGAACCACTTCGGCGTGTTCCGAAAAGGGGATTTCATGGAAGACGGGATCAGGAAACTGGAAGCCCTGCGTCCCCGCATCGAGAATGTCCTGCTCACGGATAAAAGCGATGCCTTCAATACCGCGCGGATTGAGAGCCTGGAGTTGCAGAACCTGCTGGAAGTGGCGGAAGCCACGGCATACGCCGCCGACCAGCGCAAGGAGAGCCGCGGCGCTCATGCCCGGGAGGATTACCCGGATCGGGACGATGAAAACTGGCTCTGCCACTCCATCTATACCCCCCAGGACAAGAAGCTCAACAAGCGTCAGGTAAACTTTACTCCCAAAACCCGTCCCGCTTTCGAGCCGAAAGCACGAACCTACTGATTGCAGGGGTTGATTCGATATGCTGAAAGTAAGTATCTACCGCTATAACCCTGAAAGCGACAGCGCGCCGCACATGCAGGATTACGAGATCGACACCGGCGGCAAGGACCTGATGGTGCTTGACGTGCTGGAGATGCTCAAGGCGGAGGATCCGACCCTGGCCTACCGCCGCTCCTGCCGGGAAGGTGTGTGTGGCTCCGACGGTATGAACATCTCGGGTAAGAATGGGCTCGCCTGCATTACGCCCCTGTCCGAGTGCGTCAAGAACAACAGGCTCGTCATCCGGCCGCTGCCCGGGCTGCCGGTTGTCCGGGACCTGGTTGTCGATATGGGGCAATTCTACGCCCAGTACGAAAAAGTGCAGCCCTACCTGATCAACCACAATCCGGAACCGGCCATCGAGCGGCTGCAGAGCCCCGAGGAGCGCGAGAAGCTCGACGGCCTCTACGAGTGCATACTTTGTGCCTGTTGCTCCACGGCCTGCCCGTCGTTCTGGTGGAACCCCGACAAATTCATCGGTCCAGCGGGCCTGCTGCAAGCCTATCGTTTCCTGGCCGACAGTCGCGATACCGCCACGGAGCAGCGTCTTTCCGATCTGGACGATCCGTTCAGCGTTTTCCGCTGTCACGGTATCCAGAACTGTGTCGCCGTATGTCCCAAGGGGCTCAATCCCACCCGGGCAATCGGCCACATCCGCCATATGCTGTTGCGTAGCGGTACCTGAACCTGAACCCTGGCTTCAGCCATTGTTGTAATCCGGGGTAGTCGGGGCGGACTTTCGTCGTTTCCGGCAACCCGGACTGGCTCCACCCGTGCATTATCTCTTGCCGGGCTGTAAGATTTGACTGCCACGACGGCTTGATACCGCTGCAGCGATCCGCAGCGGTATCGCTATGATGGTATGAAAGAGGTTTGAACTAAATTTTCCTTAACGCAATGACGGGACGTTAGGATGCATGACAGCGTCATGGAACAGTTTCGCCGGACTTCCTATTACTCCGGTACCAATGCTGCCTATGTAGAAGACCTCTACGAGAACTATCTGCACGACCCCAATTCCGTCGACGACCAGTGGCGACGCTTCTTTGATTCCCTGCCGCGGGTGGATGAGGCCGTCGCCACCGATACTTCCCACCAGACCATCCGCAATCATTTCGAACTGATAGGCCGGCGGCGGGCCAGGCCCGTGCCCGCGCCGGGCTCCGGCGGCGTCAATATCGACCACGAGCGCAAACAGGTCAAGGTGCAGCAACTGATCAGTTCCTACCGCAGCCGCGGTCACCAGCGGGCCAGGCTCGATCCGCTGGGGCTGATGTCCCGGGAAGATCCCATCGACCTGCACCTGAACTTCCACGGGCTCACCGAGGCCGATCTCGATACCACCTTCCAGTCGGGAACGCTCTATATCGGCAAGGAGGAAGCCACCCTCAAGGAAATTGTCGACGCACTCGAGGAGACCTACTGCGGGCATATCGGTGCGGAGTTCATGCATATCACTTCCTTCACCGAGAAGCAGTGGCTGCAGCAGCGTTTCGAGAGTGTGCGCTCCAGGCCCACCTACAGTGACCGGGACCGGATCGACGTTCTGCAGCGGTTGACCGCCGCGGAGGGGTTGGAAAAGCACCTGGACTCCAAGTTTCCCGGCACCAAGCGTTTCGGCCTGGAAGGGGCCGAGAGCCTTATCCCCATGCTTGATGGCCTCATCGACCGGGCCGGCGAGTACGGTGCCAAGGAGATCGTGTTGGGCATGGCCCACCGGGGCCGTCTCAATGTGCTGGTCAATATCATGGGCAAGAATCCCGCCGAGCTTTTCGACGAGTTCGCCGGCAAGAAACTCATCAATACCTCCGGCGACGTCAAGTATCACCAGGGCTTTTCTTCCAATCGCCTGACTCCCGGAGGCGAAGTCCACCTGGCCCTGGGCTTCAATCCGTCGCACCTGGAAATCGTCTCGCCGGTGGTGATCGGTTCCGGCCGCGCCCGCCAGGACCGGCGCAGAGACCCCAAGGGCGACCAGGTGGTGCCCATCATCCTGCACGGCGACGCCGCCTTCGCCGGACAGGGTGTGGTGATGGAAACATTCCAGTTGTCCCAGACCCGGGCCAACAAGGTGGGCGGCTCGGTGCATGTGATTGTCAACAACCAGGTGGGCTTCACCACAAGCCGCGAGGATGACGCCAGGTCCACGGAGTATTGCACGGATGTGGCGAAGATGGTCCAGGCACCGATCCTGCATGTCAACGGTGACGACCCTGACGCGGTGATGTTCGCCACGCTGCTGGCCATGGACTATCGCTACCAGTTCCGCAAGGACGTGGTCATCGACCTCATCTGCTATCGCCGCCGGGGCCACAACGAGACCGATGAGCCCTCCGCCACCCAGCCGCTCATGTACGACGCCATTCGCAAGCACAAGTCGACCCGGTCCCTTTATGCCCACAAGCTGATCGACGAGGGCGTGCTGACGGAAGAAGCGTCGAAAACGATGCTGGACGCCTATCGCGAGAGCCTCGACAAGGGCGAATATGTGGTCAATAAGCTGGTGTCCGAGCCCGACAAAAAGCTGTTTGTGGACTGGACACCCTACCTGGATCACGACTGGAACATGCCCGCAGAAACCGGTTACGACCTCCAGCAGCTCAAGGAGGTGGCCTACCGCACGGTGCACATCCCGGAGGGTGTCGTGGCCCAGCGGCAGGTGGAGAAAATCTATGACGACCGGCGAAAGATGGCCGGTGGCGCCCTGCCCATCAACTGGGGAATGGCGGAAATGCTGGCTTACGCGACCCTGCTGGAACAGGGGTATCCCATCCGCTTCACGGGCCAGGACAGTTGTCGCGGCACCTTTTCCCATCGCCATGCCGTGGTGCACAACCAGAAGGACGGCTCCATGTACGTGCCCCTGCAGAATCTGCGCGAGGGGCAGCCGGCGTTTGATATCTACGACTCCATTCTCTCCGAAGAGGCAGTGGTCGCGTTTGAATATGGCTATTCCACTACCGCGCCCCATGGCCTGGTAATCTGGGAAGCCCAGTTCGGCGACTTCACCAATGGCGCCCAGGTGGTTATCGACCAGTTCATTACCAGTGGTGAACACAAGTGGGGGCGCCTGTGCGGCTTCACCATGCTTCTGCCCCACGGCTACGAGGGCCAGGGGCCCGAGCACTCCTCCGCCCGCCTCGAGCGGTTCCTGCAATTGTGTGCCGAGCACAATATCCAGGTTTGTGTTCCCACCACGCCGGCGCAGATGTTCCACATGATGCGGCGCCAGGCCATCCGTCCCATGCGCCGGCCCCTGATTATCATGAGCCCCAAGTGGATACTCCGGCACAAGCTCGCGGTCTCCTCGCTGGAGGAACTGGCCCACGGCAGTTTCCAGACGATCCTACCGGACGAAAAGATAGAGCCGGCCAAAGCCAAACGGCTGATCCTCTGCACGGGAAAGGTTTATTACCATCTTTACGAAGCGCGGGCCGAGCGCGAGTTGGACGATATCGCCATTGTCCGCATCGAGCAGCTCTACCCGTTTGACGATCCGGGTCTCGCGCGGGTGCTGGCGCCCTACAAGAATCTGAAAGATGTGGTCTGGTGCCAGGAAGAACCCATCAACCAGGGCGTCTGGTACAGCAGCCAGCACCACATGCGACGGGTCCTGAACGAGCACGACCCGAATCTCTACCTCCATTACGTCGGCCGCGAGGCTTCGGCGGCGCCGGCAGCGGGCTATATGTCCACACACCTGGAGGAGCAGAACAAGTTCATTGATGAAGCCCTCACACTCAACAACTAATTGACAGGAAGTACCGATGAGTATCGAAATCAAGGCCCCGACCTTTCCCGAATCCGTTCAGGAGGGGACGGTTGCGGCCTGGCACAAGCAGGCCGGGGATGCGGTTGAGCGGGACGAACTCCTGGTGGATATCGAGACCGATAAAGTCGTACTGGAAGTGGTCGCGCCCAATGACGGCGTGTTGAAAGAGGTTCTCAAGCAGGAAGGGGATGTGGTCCAGAGCAATGAGTTGCTCGCCACCATTGAGGCGGGTGAAAAACCGGCCGCTGATTCGTCCCGGAAGGCGGCCGAGCCGGCCGGCGAGGACCAGAGCCAATCGAAGGCGCAGGACGCGGAACCCAGTGCCGAGGGACTACAACAGGAACCGGTAGCCAGCCCGGCGGCCCGCAAGCTGGCGGACGAGAAAGGCATCGACCTGGGCCAGGTTGAGGGGTCCGGACGCGGCGGCCGCATCACCAAGGAAGACATTGTCAATTTCGACGTCCCCGCCGAGCCGGCTCCCGGGCCGGCACCGGCCACCCCGGCACCGGCGTCGGAAAGCCTGGACGAAATCCAGAAGATGCGGGCCACCGCCGGGGACCGCATCGAAAAGCGGGTACCCATGACCCGGATGCGGGCCCGTATCGCCGAGCGCCTGCTGGATGTGAGCCAGAACACCGCCATGCTGACCACCTTCAACGAGGTGGATATGCACAGAATCATGAATCTGCGCAAGCAGTACAAGGACCAGTTTGCCGAGGTACACGGCGGCACCCGGCTGGGTTTTATGGGGTTTTTCGTCAAGGTGGCGGTGGAGGCCCTGAAGCGCTTTCCCGCAGTCAATGCCTCCATCGATGGTAGCGATATCGTCTATCACGGCTATCAGGATATCGGCGTCGCCGTATCCACGGAACGGGGACTGGTCGTCCCTGTGTTGCGGGATGCCGACCAGATGAGTATTGCCGATATCGAATCCGGGATTCACGAGTTTGGCACCAAGGCACAACAGGGCAAGTTGTCGATCGAGGAGATGACCGGCGGCACCTTCACCA
>DGNJ01000044.1:0-1876 GCA_002388905.1 Cellvibrionales bacterium UBA4495 | reverse complement strand
CTGGGCATGCACAAGATCCAGGAACGGCCCGTGGCGGAGAACGGCGAAGTCGTGGTTCGACCCATGATGTACCTCGCCCTGTCCTACGATCACCGGCTGATCGACGGCAAGGACGCAGTTCAGTTTCTGGTGGCGATCAAGGAGATGATCGAGAATCCGGCCAAGATATTACTTGAGATTTGATCGATAATTACTTGAATTTAAAGACAATAGGTGCTCCATGGCTGACAAGTATGATGTGGTTGTAATCGGTGCGGGTCCTGCGGGCTACGTCTGCGCAATCCGCGCCGCGCAACTGGGGCTGAAAACCGTCTGTATTGAGAAATGGCGGGATAAGAGTGGCAAGGGCGTCAATGGTGGCACTTGCCTCAATGTGGGTTGCATTCCCTCCAAGGCTCTACTCGACAGTTCCCACAAGTACTGGGAACTGTCCCACAGCATCCAGGATCACGGCATCGTGCCCAAGGACGTGGAGCTGGACGTGTCGGCCATGATCAAGCGCAAGGATAAGATCGTGAAGCAACTGACCGGCGGGATCGCCGGCCTGTTCAAGGCCAACAAGGTGACTTCCCTGTTCGGTACCGGCAAGCTGTTGGCTGACCGCAAGGTGGAGTACAAGGATAACGACGGCAATGTATCCGTTATCGAGGCGGACAACGTGGTCATTGCCTCCGGGTCCCAGCCCATCGATATTCCCGTGGCACCCATCGACGGTGAGGTGATCCTCGATTCCAGCGGCGGCCTGGACCTGGAAGAGGTACCGGGCCGCCTCGGCGTCATCGGTGCTGGCGTAATTGGCCTGGAGTTGGGTAGCGTCTGGCGTCGGCTGGGGTCCGAGGTGATTCTGCTCGAAGCCATGGAGGACTTCCTGGCGATCATGGATCAGCAGGTCGCCAGGGAAACCCACAAGATCATGAAAAAGCAGGGCCTGGATATCCGTCTCGGTTGCCGGGTCACCGGCTCAAAGATCAAGGGTCGGGGCAAGAGCAAAAAGGTCGAGGTGTCTTATCAGACCAGCGACGGCAAGGAAGCCACCGAAACTTTCGACAAGCTGATCGTCTGTGTGGGCCGCCGGCCTTTCACCGAGGGCCTGCTGGCGCCGGACTGCGGTGTCGACCTGGACGAGCGCGGCTCCATTTTCGTCAATGAACACTGTGCCACAAATGCCCCGGGCGTCTGGGCCGTCGGTGATGTGGTGCGCGGCCCCATGCTTGCCCACAAAGGCTCGGAAGAGGGGGTTATGGTGGCCGAGCGTATTGTCGGCCAAAAAACCCAGGTGAATTACGATATCATTCCCAATGTGATCTATACCCATCCCGAGGTGGCTTCGGTGGGCCTGAACGAGGAACAGGTCAAGCAGTCCGGGGAACCCTACAAGGTGGGTGTTTTTCCCTTCGTCGCTTCGGGGCGGGCACTGGCCGCCGACGACAGCGACGGCATGGTGAAGCTAATAGCCCATGAAAAAACGGATCGCATCCTGGGTTGCCACATCGTCGGTCCCTCGGCCGCCGACCTGGTGCAGCAGGTGGCCATTGCCATGGAGTTCGGGTCGACTGCCGAGGATCTCGGCATGATCGTGTTCGGTCACCCGACCCTGTCCGAGGCCGTTCACGAGGCTGCCCTGGCGGCCAATGGCCATGCTATTCATATTCCTAACAAGACAAAACGCTAATCCCTGCAAGGCAAAACGCTAAAGGAAATTTTTAACCACAAGTCAGTCAGTAACAGGTCTATTCTATGAACTTACACGAATATCAAGCGAAACAGCTTTTCGCCCAGTACGGATTGCCGGTTTCCAAGGGTATCGCCGCGGAGAGTGTCTCTGAGGCGGTGGAAGCCGCCCGGGAAATCGGTGGTGACAAGTGGGTGGTCAAGG
>DGNJ01000111.1 GCA_002388905.1 Cellvibrionales bacterium UBA4495 | reverse complement strand
AACAACCTTATGGGTTTACACATCTAGTGCCTGAATCGGCAGGCATTATCGGTCACAAACCGTCAGTGACTATTTGCCAATAACCCTGTCCCGGTTATTTCGCGATAGACTTTGATAACCAGCGATATTCCCGGGCATTGACGGCTTCGGGAGAGGGGGCATTAAACTGTTATTTAAAAACAGCAACCATAGCCAACCGTTTCCCGGGGGGAACATGCAAGAGGCCGGAACGAGAACCGAAATTCACAAACGCGTTTGCCCTCTTTGCGAGGGAATGTGCGGTATTCAGGTGGCGGTTGAGGGCGATCGCGCGCTCAATATCCGGCCGGATCCGGAGAATGCCTGGAGCCGGGGGCATATTTGTCCCAAGGGCACCACTCTCGGGGCCGTACACCACGATCCCGATCGTCTCACGCGCCCGGTGATTCGCGAGGGCAGCCGGTGGCGGGAGGTTTCCTGGGAAGAGGCCTTCGCCCATACCGAAAAGCTCGTGGACAGGGTCCGCCAACAACACGGGCAGGATGCCTTCGCCTTCTACGGCGGTAATATGTCCGGCAAGGGTTTTGCGTCCGCCCGTTATATGATGCTGTTGCTGGGGCAGGCAAAATTCGCCCAGCGCTACTCCTCTTCCAGCGTTGATCAGCTTCCCAAGAATCTCAGCAGCCACCTCATGTACGGCAACATGTGGAAATTCCCCATTCCCGACGTGGATAACACCGATCTGCTGGTGATAATGGGGGGCAATCCGGCGGCGTCCAAGGGCAGCATTTTTTCTCACCGCGACGTCATGGGGGCCATAAAAGATTTGCGTGCCCGTGGCGGCAAGGTAATCGTCATCGACCCCGTGCGCACCCGTACCGCTCAATCCTCGGATCAGTGGCTGCCAATACGTCCTGGCGCCGATGCGGCACTGCTGCTGGCTGTAGTCCATGTCCTGTTCGAAGAGGACCGGGTGACCCTCGGGCACCTTGCCGACCTCGTCAATGGCCTCGAGGATGTGCGCCGTATCGCGCGGCATTATTCCCCCGAACATGTAGCTGCGTTTTGCGGTATTGACCCGGGGACAATCCGGCAACTGGCGCGGACCATTGCCGAAGCCCCCAGGGCGGCCGTCTACGGTCGTATCGGAACCTGTACCCAGGAATTCGGCTCCCTGGCCTCCTGGCTTGTGGACGTTGTCGCGATCCTGACCGGCAACATGGATGTTCCGGGCGGGTCGATGTGGAGCACCCAGGTGGCTCCCCACCTTGACCTGGCGCCGCCCTATCCCTCCAGCGCACCGGTTGTCGGTAAACCTTCCCGCGTGAGGGGCGCACCGGCCATCCTCGGGCAGTATCCCGCCTCTTGCCTGGCCGAAGAGATCGACACCCCGGGAGAGGGACAGGTCCATGCGCTCTTTACCCTGGGTGCCAACCCCGTGGTGACCGCGCCGGGATCGTCAAGGCTGGATGCGGCTCTGCAGACACTGGACTGCATGGTGAGCCTGGATATCTACATTAATGAAACCACCCGGCACGCCCATGTGATTTTTCCCAGCCCCTCACTGCTGGAACAGCCGCATTGGGATGTGTGGGCCTGGCCCTGGTGCCTGACCAGTGGCGGCCACTATTCGCCGGCCACTTTCGTTCCCCGGGAAAGGCCTGAGGAGTGGCGGGTTATGGCCAGGCTCGGTGCCATATTCGGTGGTAATCCGGATGCGGATATCGATGCCATGGACGACGAATTCTTTGCCGGAATGTGCGATCAGGTTGGAGTCGACCGGGATACCGCCTTTCGTGATTTGCCGGAGCGGGGTCCCGAACGGATTCTGGATCTGTGCATCCGGACAGGGCCTTTCGGCGATCGTTTCGGCGAGAACCCGGAGGGCATGAAACTGGCAGATTTCAAGCGCGAGCCGCGAGGAATTCTTCTGGGACATGCCAAACCCCAGGGGTCGGCGGCGATCTCAACGCCTTCGGGCAAAATCGAACTGGCCCCGGACCATCTGCTGGCGGATCTGCCGAGGCTGGATGCCGCGATGGAACGACCGCGGGACAGCCTGAAACTGGTGAGCCGCCGCCAGCTGGCATCGTTGAATTCCTGGATGCACAACGTGGAAAAGCTGGTAAAGGGCAGGGATCGCTGTACCTTGCAAATCCATCCGGCCGATGCCGAGTCCCGGGATTTTGCCGAAGGGGACAGAGTAATCATTACCAGCGAAAGTGGCGCCATCGAGGCGCCCGTGGAAATTACCAGCAATATCCGGCCAGGCGTGGTTTGCCTACCCCACGGCTGGGGGCATGACCTCGAAGGCGTGGAAATGCGTGTGGCGCAAAGCAAGCCCGGTGTGAACAGCAATATCCTCAGCCCCGCCCGGCTGGTGGACAGGGCCTCGGGCAACGCCGTGGTCAACGGTATCGACGTCACCGTGGAGAAGGTGCAACAGTCTGTGTCTACCTGAAGGGCGTCCCGGAACTCTGGGGGCTGCTTGCATTTCCCGGTCCGTCCGTCGTCCCCATCGCCGGGACGCCATGTCCCCGAGTCTGCCGCTCCGGGGACATTGATCTATTCCCTGTTGTTGGTATAGTCTGATTTAAGACAGCGAATAATAATCGGTCCCGGGATCCGCAGCGGTTGGGCTGTGCGGTTACTGCCGGATGCCCTGTTCATATGATAAGGCCACACGCAGGCAATCCGACGATGGGTCCGAAATCCCTGCACGGGGGGCGTAATGAACTCTAAGATCGAAACGGCGCTGCACCGCCAGCCAGTGGTGAGCGAAGCGGGCCAGCTATTCGAGTGCCCGGCCGAAGCCAGCGCGAGCGGCAGGGGTTATGCCATCCGCATACAGACCACACGGCGACCCGATAGTGGCGAGGTGATTTTCCGCCCCAATACCAATGTTCTGGAATTGATTCTCGAAAAGGACTGTGAGCTGGTTATCCGGAATAGTCCGGATGCCACTGCCGCGCAGGCTTTCGATGTGCAGGGAGTTACCTTCGTTCCCGCAGGGGTGCCGCTTTTGTGTCGCTGGTCACCCGGCAGGCAACGTTCCATTTACTGCCACGTGGATTTCGAAGAGCTGCTCCGGGACAGCCCGATTCCACGCAAACTTTTCGAACTGGCCACCGAGGCGCGTATCAATCTTCAGAATCCCTACCTGGTCATGGGTATGCGCCGTATTGCCGAGGAAATCCTCTCTCCCGGGGTGGCCCCCAAGCTACAGGTCGAGTTGAGCATGAAGTCCCTGGCCATTGAATTGCTCGGCTGTTTTGCCGGCCAGAAAGACGGGCGGGCCCGAAACGCCGGAAGAATGTCCGGGCGTGCCGTGCAGCGGCTTCACGATTACGTGGAATCGTCAGGGGGGATCCCCTGTATCGAGGAAATTGCCTCCGTCTGCGGCATGAACAGCCGCCGTTTATCGACACTCTATCGCAACGCCACTGGAACCACCCTTCGTGCCTACCTGGCTGGAGTGAGGATAAAGAGGGCGCAGTCCCTGCTGCTAAGTACCGACCTCTTGATCAAGCAGATAGCCTACGAGTGCGACTTTGCCAGTGCCGCCGCCTTTGTTGCCGCATTCCGGAAAACCATGGGGATGACGCCGCTGGAATTTCGCCGTTCCGCCGCCGGCTCATAGGGCGCCGGACAATACGCCGCTGCTATGGGTCAATGCCGTGCGCTTTATGGGTGTTTTATGAAACTGAACAATATAAAGACACGCTTGAGCGATATCCCGTCATCTTGCACTGCCAGCGCGCCTCTCCATACTGGGGCATGAAATACACTGCCGACAGATGCTGGAAAAGGTGAGGATATGACGACGGATAACGAAAACATCGTGCTCGGGTTTATCGCCCAGTTCGAAAATGGCTGGCCGCCGGATATTGATGCCGCGATGGCGCCCCTGGCGGAAGACGCCTCCTACCAGATGGTGGTGCCGACATTCGAGCCGGTCCGCGGCAGGGCCGCCATCGTGGAGGCCATCGAGAATATGACCAAAAAGGTGGATGACCAGAAACACGACATGCTCAATGTCGCCACCGCCGGCAATGTGGTGTTTACCGAGCGCTGTGATTACTCGCTGCGCGGCGGCAACTGGGTCCCCATTCCGCTGGTGGCGGTGTTCGAGGTCAACGGTGAAGGGAAGATCAGCGCCTGGCGCGAATACCTGGATGTTTACAACAATATGAAGCAACACGGTCACTCCTTCGAGGAAATGGAAAAAACCATCGGCGGGGATTGATTCCCGCCGGCACAGCTTTTCATCCGGATATTGACAGATAAATAAAACAGAAAAGGGGATATGCCATGATTACAGAGCGATTCACCCAAAAGGCCAAAAAGGCGCTGGTTTTGCCGCTGTTGGCGGCACCGCTGTTTTCCCAGGCCGCGGACGGCAGCAGCTCCGCCCGGCAAATCGAGGAGATTCTGGTCAGCGCCAGGCGTGTGCAGGAGAGCAAGCAGACCGTACCTGTCACCATGCATGCTTATAGCGGTGAGGACATGCGGGAGGAATCCTTTATCCTGCTCAAGGACCTGATGTATTCGGTGCCGGGGGTTTACATGGGTGGCGCCGGGCCGCAGGAGAACGCCATCTATTCGATTCGCGGCCAGGGACGACCGGTAGCGGGTGCCGGGCAGCCGGGGGTTCTTACCTATTTCGCCGATGTGCCCCTGTCCACCTGGGCCAGTTCGACTCCATCCTACGATATCCGCAGCGTACAGGTGCTGAAAGGTCCCCAGGGGACCCTTTTCGGCCGGAACACCACGGGGGGAGCCATTCTGACCTACCCCAATGAACCCACCTATGAGTTCGGCGGCTATCTGGACACCAATTTCGGCAACTACAACCTCAATACCTACGAAGGGGCCGTCAATATCCCGCTTGTCGACCAGAAGCTGGCCTTGCGGGTGGCGGCCTATTTCGACCGCCGCGACGGCCTGATCGAGAATGTCGGCAGCAGTCATGATCTGGAAGATCTGCATTCCGATAATGTTCGCGTCTCCCTGTTGTGGGAGCCCACGGAGAATTTCGAAAACACCTTCATTTACGATTATCGCAAGCAGCGCCAGACCGGCTCGGCACCCCGCATCGTGGAAACCACCTCGGCGGTGGCCATATACGGTCCGGCACTGGAAGCATTCGCACGCCAGGCCGCGGCACGGCAGGCCGCCCTGGGCCCCTGGAAAGTGGATTACGGCAGCTACCGGCCCCAGAGCGACGTGGATATCGAGGGCTTTTTCAACCGGACGGAAATCCGCTTCGGGAACATGACTCTTACCAATATTTTCGGTTATCGCGAACTGGAATGGATCAACGAGGTTAATACAGACGGCTCCGCCGGACCCATCGGCTTTATCTCCGCCCACAATGTCTACACCGACGAACAGTTGAGCAATGAAATCCAGCTCAAGGGCTCGATGCTCGACGAAAAGGTGAACTGGCTGCTGGGCGCCTTTTATCTGGAGAGCAAGCCCTTCGGACCCTTCGGTTCGGACCTGGACTTTTTCTTCAGCCCCGCGGGGCGTTTCAGCTACTCCCTCAACGAGCAGCAGAGTAAGGCCCTGTTCGCCAATGCCAGCATCGACCTCTCCGACTGGGTGAATGGGTTGAGCCTGAACCTGGGATATCGCTACACCTGGGATGAGTATGCCACCTGTGCCGGGGCCGGGGAGGACTCGGCGCCCTATCAACTGGATCTCGACGTTTGTCCCGAAAGCTCCACTTTCGTGTCGAGTACAGTGGCGGACCTGAGCACGGACAGCGAGTCCGATACCTGGATTATTGGCCTGGACTACCAGGTTAACGACAACCTGTTCCTCTACGCCTCCGGTCGCAAGGGTTACCGGGCGGGTGGCATCAACACGCCGTCCTTTGGCGAGGGGCTCAAGCCCGTGCAATTCTTCGAACCCGACGAGGTGATCGATGTGGAACTGGGCATGCGCTCGGACTGGACCATCGGCGATGTGGGCGGACGCCTGAACCTGTCGGTCTTCCGCGCCAAAACCAAGGATGCTCAGTCGGTGATCAACGGGATTCAGACCCTGCCCACCTGTAATCCCGCCAACCCGGTCCAGCCGGCCTCCCCGGACGGCGACTGCGATCCCAGCAATGATCCCAACCTGACGGTAATCCTGGCCAATCTAGGCGATACCATTGTCGACGGTGGCGAGATGGAACTGGTGCTGTTGCCCACGGAGAACCTGAGCATGGGAATCACCGCCACTGTGGTTGACCAGAAGACGGACGAATTTTCCCCGGATCCGGCCATCGAGATCTACGCCAGCGCCGGCGACAACGAAATTCCCTTCTATTATCAGCCGGAACTGACCTATACGGCCAATCTTCGCTACCGTTTGCCGGTGGATCCGAGTCTCGGTGAGATGGTCTACAACCTGGATTATTTCTGGTCGGATTCCCTGCAGTTCACGGACTACACCACGGACGAGTACGACCTGATCAGCATGCGCTTTGACTGGAACTCAGTGATGGGCAGTACCTGGGACGTGGGCGCCTGGGTGCGCAACCTCGCCGACGAGGAGGCGGTGATCAGCAGTTCGCTGTCCACCCGCAGCATGCCCGTGCGCTCGGTTCTTTACAACGAGCCCCGGGTCTACGGCATGAGCATCCGTTACCGTTTCGGTGCCGAGGCGCGGTAACCCGTACCCTCATAGCCGCCGGTTCGGGACTTCCCGCTGGCGGATGGCAAGACAGGGGCGACCTGAAAGGGTCGCCCCTGTCCTTTTTTCGGCGGTTGATTTGTGCGCTCGACTCCGTTCGACAACTACTCTCCACTTGATTTCGATCAAGGAACGGTCGCCGTAAATGGCGTTATCGTTGGACTGTGAAAAGCACAAAATGAATACAAATTGTTCAATATGTATCAGGTGGCGAAGATCACGCCGAAAGAAGCGGATTTGTATCGGCAACGGCGATAACCCAAGTGAGGAGTTGTGTCATGTTAACCAAGGCCAAGCACACTTTACCGGATGGCACCCGGATCGAGGATCTCTTCAATCTCGACACCCGGGAGGTCTCCCTGAGCACCATGCACGATCCGGACCTGTACCGTATCGAGATGGAGAAAATTTTCACCAAAAGTTGGTTGTTGGTGGGGCACGAGTCGGAAATCCCCAAATCCGGCGATTACGTGGTCAGGGACATGGCCGAAGATGAAGTCATCGTTACCCGGGACCGTCAGGGTGATATCCACGTCAATCTCAATGTGTGTCCTCACCGGGGCATGCACGTGTGCACCGCCGAGGCGGGTAATACGCAGGTCCACAAGTGTATTTACCACGGCTGGGCGTTCCGTCCCGACGGCAGCTTTGTGGGTGCGCCCCTCGAGAAGGAGAAAATGCACGGCGAGATCTACCCCAAGGAAAAGCTGGGCCTGAAAAAGGCAAAGGTGGAGTTGTTTCACGGCCTGATTTTCGCCAACTGGGACGCCGAAGCGGCGCCTCTGGAAGAACAGCTGGGGGAAATGAAGTTCTACTACGACATCATGTTTGGCAAAACCGAGGGTGGCCTGGAGGTCATGGGCCCTCCCCAGCGGCTGACGATTCCGGCCAACTGGAAGACCGCCGGCGAACAGGCGGCCTGCGACGGCTTCCACACGCTGACCCTGCACCGGTCCCAGTTCGATATCGGCAACTTCGGCAGCGACGGCGAGGTGACCGAGGAGTTCATCCCCATCATGACCGGCATCAATGTCGCCGACCGGGGCAATGCCCTGCGCTGCATTTCGGCGGCCCAGACCTTCCGCATGCTGATCGGCAAGGAGAAGTTTGAAGACCTGACCGTGGAGGACCGGCTCCGGAAGCTGCCGCCCCCGGGCATTGTCACCGATCAGATGAAGGAGGAGATGTTCAAGCGCCTGTCCAAGGACCAGCTCTACGTGGCGTCCATGGCCCCGCCCCAGGTGGGTAACATGTTCCCCAATATCAATATCCTGTTCATCTATGCGCCGCTGCCCGACGGCACCCTGGGTTCGGGCCTGCTGATGCACGCCATCAACCCCAAGGGCCCGGACAAGTTCCAGTGGGTCACCTGGTTTTTCGCCGAAAAGGACACACCCGACGAGGTCAAGAAGGCCATGCGTTCCGCCGCGGTACAGACAGGGGGGACATCGGGCTTGATCGAGCAGGACGATTCCGACACCTGGCCGCATATGACCGATGCCGCCCGTGGCGCGATGGGCATGACCGAAACCCTGAAGTACCAGGCCATCGCCGGCGAAAAACGGCCCGAGGGCTGGCCCGACAAGGCCAAGGTATTCGCAGGCCTGTCGAAGGACGATGCGCAGTGGACCTGGTGGCTGCAGTATCACAAGGTAATGACCAAATAGGAATGCCGGCCCACGGACAAACGAGACGATTCAGAGGTTACCTATCATGACGAGTCAAGCTGCAATCAAGAATGCGCCCTTCGATATTCCGTCGATCGATCTGCCCAAGCCCACGGATTCGATCACCCATTACCAGGTCCAGCAGTTCCTCCACCTGGATGCCTACCTGCTGGATCATCACCGGCTGGCGGAATGGCTGAATATTCTGGCCCCGGATCTGCGCTATTTCGTGCCCGTGCGCCAGACCCGGGAGCGGGCCGACCGCGACAAGGAGTTCTCGGACACCCTTGGCCATATGGAAGACGATTTCGATTCCATCGCCATGCGCGTCCACCGGTTGGTCAATACCAAGACTGCCTGGTCCGAGGATCCGGCTTCGCGGGTCCGGCGCTTTGTCACCAACGTCACGGTCTGGGAAACGGATGTGGAGGGCGAGTACGAGGTGCTCAACTACCTGATGCTCACCCGCAATCGCTTTTACCAGGAGGACTTCCAGATTTTCAGTGCCGAGCGTCACGACCGGGTACGCCGGGTAGGGGAAACCTTCGAACTGGTCCGGCGTGAGGTGAGAATGGATCAGAGTGTGCTGGGAATGCCCAACCTGGCCATTTTCCTGTAAACGAACCCCTTATTGTGCGCGCATACCGCACGTTGCCACCGGCGGCTCACGGGTCGCCGGTTTTTTTATTCTGCGGGAAACGCTATCGTGCGGAAAAACTCCGCTTTCTTGCGCTCTGCCCACTCTCGCTCCCTGGCGTTGCTTTCACTGGCAATCACACCACCTGGTCAGGCCGGTTAGGCGCCGTCTCCGAGGCGCTTTTTTAAAGTTTCGGAGACGGTCTTTGGCCTCCCGGGTTTCACTTGCGATCATCCGCCGCCGGTTCTTGTCAGAGACACATGCCGCCGTCGACAATAATGGTCTGGCCGGTGATATAGGACGACCGGCCAGAAGCCAGGAAAGCAACTGCTTCGGCGATTTCGTCGCCTTCCCCGAAACGTTTGAGAGGTACCCGTTTGCGCTGGCCCTCCCAGATTTCCGGGGTAAACAGGGTTTTCTGAAACTCGCCTCCCAGGCCGGTATTGATGATGCCGGGGGCGACCGAATTGGCGCGGATGCCGTAGCGGCCCTCCTCCTTGGCAATCGCCCGGCAAAGCACCTCGATACCGGCCTTGGGCACCGCCGACAGGGCATCCCCCGGTGGAAAGTGGTAGGCCGCGAAAGAGACCACGCTAACCAGGTTGCCGCCATCCTGCCGGCGGAAGAGGGGAATGACTTTTTGCACCAGCCGGGTGAAACCCATCAGCTCGATCTCAATGACGCTTTGCCACTGGTCCGTGTTGATCTGGGAGACGAAAGGTTGCTCGATGTGCGCGCCGCTGGCGAAAACCACCGTGCCCAGAGTGCCGTAACGGGATACGCCCTCGTCCAGGGCTTTCCTGATGGAGGACGAATCGGTGATATCCATGGCCGAATAACTCGCCACGCCCGAGCCTGCGGCAATGTCTTTCTGGAGGTTTTCCGCGGATTCGCGGTTGCTGTGGTAGGTGAAGTGAACGGCTTGCCACTCCCGGGCCAGCAGCCGGCAAATGGCGCTGCCCAGGCCACCGCTTCCGCCGGCGACGAATGCGGCGCCGCGGTTCTTGCTATTGGGGTCTGTCATAATCCTTCCCGGAATCTTTCAGCATGAACAGGTGTCGGACGAAAACCGGTATTCCCCAGGACTTTCCATCCGGGCCAGCGTATATTGTACCAGCGCCCATTGTAGAGAGCGCGTGAGTAAGAAGTCGGGGAACGATCGTTGGAACCGGTTTGGCCGCTGCGATTGTCGATGCCCTTGACCCGTGTCCTATACTGGAAAAAGACGCTGGTCATATCTCCCGTGGGCATGAAAATTGCGAGTGTCGATATTGGCGCTTCCCGGCCATGCCGGCGCCCACCGGGAAGCAGGGCGAGGCCACCGTCGAAAACAATAGAGGGCGGCAACCCGGCGAGCAGGGACATGGACCCAAACCACAAGCAATAAGGCCTGCAAATGGCAATAGACTGGAGCAAGTACGAACCCGGCGATTTCTACGACGAAATTATCAGTGCGTCCGGCAATGCCCGGCTGCCAGCCCGGCGTCTGGTCAACTACCTGAATTCCCTGGGCGACGAGGAGTTACAGGCCAGGCGCTCCGCGGCCGATGTCACCATCACCCAGATGGGCATAACCTTCACAGTGTATTCGGACGAGGGCAATATCGATCGGGCCTGGCCCTTCGACATCATTCCCCGCACCATCTCCCTGAACCACTGGCAGAAAACCGCTGCCGGGCTGGAGCAGCGCTTGCGGGCCCTGAATCTGTTTATCGACGATCTCTACCACGAGCAGAAAATCGTCCGGGACGGCGTGCTGCCCGAGTATATTCTCAGGGAATCGAAAAACTTCCGGCCCGAGTGCGTGGGCATTTCGCCTCCTTTCGGGGTCTGGGCCCATATCTGCGGCACCGATCTGGTGCGCGACAGGGATGGGCAGTTCTACGTGCTCGAGGATAATCTGCGCGTTCCCTCCGGCGTTTCCTACATGCTCGAGAACCGTTCCGTCACCAAGCGGGTATTGCCCGACCTTTTCGACAGCGACCGCATCCTGCCCATCGACGACTATGCCTCGAACCTGCTGGAGGCCCTGGCTTCCCTGTCGCCCCGGCGCGTCAAGCGGCCCTCCATCGTGGTGATGACGCCCGGCATCTACAACTCCGCCTATTTCGAACACGCCTTCCTGGCCCAGCAAATGGGCGCGGAACTGGTGGAGGGCAGCGACATGGTGGTCGCCGACGACGATTGTGTCTACATGAAGACCATCGACGGGCTGGAACGGGTGGACGTGATTTACCGCCGGGTCGACGATCTCTTTATCGACCCGGAGGTATTCAACAGGGAATCGGTGCTGGGCGTACCCGGCCTCATGCGGGCCTGGAAGAAGGGCAATGTCGCCCTGGCCAACGCCCCGGGAGCCGGCGTTGCCGACGACAAGGTGGTTTACGCCTATGTGCCGCAGATTATCAAGTACTACCTGGATCAGGATCCCCTGATCCCCAATGTCGAAACCTACCTGTGCGTCAACGACAAGGAGCGTGAGTATGTGCTCGCCAACCTGGACAAGCTGGTGGTCAAGCCCGCCAATGAATCCGGCGGTGCGGGCATGCTCATCGGCCCACATTCCACCAAGAAGGAGCGCAAGCGCTTCGACGAACTGATCCGCAAACAGCCGCGCAACTATATCGCCCAGCCCACCCTGAGCCTGTCGACAGTGCCCACCCTGGTGGACGGCGGAAGCCTGGAACCCCGGCACGTGGATTTGCGCCCCTTTATCATCCAGGCCAGAAAGACCTATGTCACCACCGGTGGACTGACCCGGGTGGCCATGAAGAAAGGGTCCCTGGTGGTCAATTCCTCCCAGGGCGGCGGTAGCAAGGATACCTGGATCGTGGACACGGGGAGCAAATAGATGTTGTCGAGAGTGGCAGAGCGGATCTACTGGATGACCCGGTACCTGGAGCGGGTGGAGAATACCGCCCGGATGATTGCCGTCTATACCAACCTGCTCCTGGACATGCCCAGGGGTGTCGATATCGGCTGGTACCACCTGGTGACCCTGAACGATGCCGAGGACTGGTTCGAGGCCCGCTACAAGGTCAAGGACGAACGCAACGTCATGAAATTCCTGCTCTCCGATACCGACTACCCGGGATCGATGCTGTCGTCACTGCGCTGGGTGCGGGAAAACATGCGCACAACCCGCGACGAGGTTCCCGCGGAATCCTGGGAGTATGCCAATGAGATGTCCCTGTTCGTCCAGGAAAACCTCCAGCGCGGCATCAACCGGGGTACCCGTCATGAATTCCTCGCGGACGTGATCAAGAATTGCCAGCAGCTGCTGGGCCTGTTCGAAGGCACCATGAGTGAAAACCATGCCAAGATTTTCCAGCGCCTGGGCCGCAATCTGGAGCGCGCGGACATGACCACCCGGATCCTCGATGCCGGCATCGGGATTCTGGTCGAGAACAAGGAACACCTGCTACCCACCACCGAACAGATTGTCTGGGCCAACGTCCTGCAATCTTCCAGCGCCTATCTGCCCTACGTCCGTTTTCAGCGGGCCAGCGTCAAGGGCCCCCGCGTGGTGCGCTTCATGCTGGAACATCCCGAATTCCCCCGGACCATCGCCTACTGTATCGGGGCGATCCGGGAAGACTGCGAGAAGCTTCCCCGCAGCGATCGCGTCGTTCGCCAGGCGGACCGCATCCTCAAAAGTCGCTATACGTCCCTGGACGACGAAGAGGGAATCCCTCACTCGGAATTGAGCGACTACCTCAACGAACTCCAGCTTCGTATTGCCGGACTTCACCAGCTTTTTGCCGAAACCTGGTTTGATCTGAGCTAGGAGTCTGCGCCGTAGAAAGTTTCACGGCCGCGACTGCCTCGCTCGCAAAATTTCTACGGCGCAGACGTCCTAGGCGAATTTTTAGTCACAGCGAGCGAAACCCAAATTAGTGTGAAACGGCTCTTAGTGCCATAATGCGGCGCCGTTACCAAACGAGAGACCGGGATGAGTTCTTCCCCGACGAAGGAACCGGAAACCGTTTTCCGCTATCGACCCGCGCCGGGTTTGCGCGACGAAACCCTGGGACCTTCCGGGGAGGTGCGTGAGTCCTGGCGTTATATCGTCGACAGCCTGGCTGCCCTGGGCGCCGATGAGCTGGGCGAACGCCGTAAAAAAGCCCTGCGCATTCTCCGGGACGACGGTGCCACCTACAATATTTACGACAACAGCCAGGCCGACCGGACATGGCACCTGGACCTGGTGCCCTGGGTTATCGATAGCGAGGAGTGGAATCGCATTGAGGCGGGGCTGCTGGAACGGGCGGAACTTTTCAACCTGCTGTTCCAGGACATATACGGGCCCAGGGAGCTGATTACCCGGGGCCTGGTGCCCCCGGAAGCGATTTTCGGGCACCGGGGTTTTTTGCGACCCTGCCACGGGATCCGCTTGCCCGGCGAACACCAGCTTATCGTTCACGCGGTGGATATGGTGCGCCGGGACAGCGGCGAGATGTGCGTGCTGGCCGACCGCACCCAGGCGCCCAGCGGTGCCGGATACGCCCTGGAAAACCGCACCGTCATGAGCCGGGTCTTTCCCAGCCTGTTCCGGGACAGCCACGTGCACCGCCTGTCCCTGTTCTTCCAGAACCTCCGTCACAAGCTCTTCGAACTGGCGCCCCGGGTCCCGGTGCCACAGGTGGTGGTGCTCACCCCCGGCCCCTACAACGAAACCTACTTCGAACACGCTTACCTGGCCAACTACCTGGGTTTCCCCCTTGTTCAGAGTGGCGATCTCGAGGTGCGCGACGGCCATGTCTGGATGAAGGCCCTGGACGGGCTCAGCCGGGTCGATGTCATTCTCCGCCGGGTGGACGACGACTATTGCGACCCGGTGGAGTTGAAAAGCGATTCCCGGCTGGGTATTCCGGGGCTGCTCGAGGTGGTGCGCCGGGGCAATGTCGCCGTTGCCAATCCGCTCGGTTCGGGTGTCCTGGAGAACCCCGTGCTGCTCAAGTACATGCCTGCCATATCGCGCTATTTCCTGGGCCGGGAGCCGCGGCTGGCCAGTGTCGCCACCTGGTGGTGCCGGGAGCCGGCGGATCTGGAATATGTTCTCGCCAACCTGGACGACCTGGTGATTAAACCGGTCTTTCGCGCCCCCGGCAGTCACAGCGTTGCCACCGCCGATCTCGATACGGTGGACCTCGAGCAACTGGCGAGCGCGCTTCGTGCCGATCCCGCGGGCTATGTTGCCCAGGAACGACTCGTGCCCTCCCACCTGCCGGCGCTGGCGAGCGGCGAGTTCAAGCCACGGCCCGCGGTGTTGCGCAGTTATGCCGTGGCATCGGAAGCCTCTTACCGGGTGATGCCCGGCGGCCTCACCCGTGCCGGCGAGTCGCAGCGGGCCACCGTGGTTTCCAGCCAGGCGGGTTCGGTGAGCAAGGATACCTGGGTGCTTGCCTCGGAGCCGGAAAAACAGATCANNACGGGATCGCCGGGAGAGTCTCCTGGCCGCCGATGTTTCGCCGCTGCCCAGCCGGGTGGTGGAGAACCTGTTCTGGATGGGCCGCTATGCCGAGCGCGCGGAGTGTGGCCTGCGCCTGTTGCGCACGGTGTTCCTGCAAACCGCCGGCATCAATCCCCTGTCCCCGGGAGCCCGCCGGACATTGCTGCGGGCGGTGACGAAAATGACCGCCACCTATCCCGGCTTTATCGGCGACGAAGCGGCCGAGCGCAATCCCGACGAGGAATTGCTGGCGGTGATTCTCGACGCCGACCGGCCCGGCAGTATCCATAGCTGTGTCCGGGCCATGCTCGCCTGTGCCAAGGAAGCCCGGGAGCTGTTATCCACGGACACGCAGCGGATTATCAACGACATCAGGGACCAGTTCCGGGACATGGAAAAATCCCTGCGCCGCCAGTGGGCGTCGGCGCCGGAAGAGGCCCTGGATCCACTGGTAACCTCCCTGCTCGCCCTGTCCGGCCTGGCCCACGAGAGCATGATCCGGGCCATGGGCTGGCGTTTCATGGACATGGGCCGGCGCCTGGAGCGGGCCATGCAGACCACCACCCTGGTGCGCGCGCTCATGGTCGATACCATGACGGAGGGCGACGAGGGCCTGGTGCTGGAATCGCTCCTGATGACGGTGGAGGCACTGATTTCCTACCGGCGACGCTACCGCGCCGCCCTGGATGTGCGCAGTGTGCTGGAGTTGACCCTGATAGATGTCAGCAATCCCCGGGCGGTTCTGCATCAGCTGGAAACCGTCCAGCAGCATCTGGAGCATTTGCCCGCCCCGGTTACCGGGTCCCGGGAGCTCACCGGCGAGAAGCGCCATATCCTGGAAGCCATCAACATGCTCAAGCTGAGCGAGCTTGAATCCCTGGCCCGGCTCAGCGACGACGGCGGCGGCCGCCTGGCCCTGGACGATCTGTTCGGCCGTCTCTATGGATTGTTGGCGGAAACCTCTAATACCCTGAGCCGTAACTATTTTGCCCACGCAGCCGGCCCCCGACAGCTGGTCAGACAGCAGTGGGAGGTGGAGTAATGCTCTACCGGATCACTCACCACACCAGCTACCGGTACCAGACGCCGGTTCGCCAGGGCCTCAATACCGCCCGCATGCTGCCCCGTGACACCTCCCGGCAGCAGTGCCGGCAGGCCAGCATCCGGGTGTCGCCGGCGCCCACTACCGCCCGGGAGCGGACCGATTACTTCGGCAACCGGGCCTACCATTTCACCATGGAGGAAACCCACAGCGCCCTGGAGGTGTCGGCGGAGAGCCTTGTGGATGTCGGTCCCGACATGCCGCTGCCGGAGCTGGACCTGGGCAGTAGTTGCCGTAGCGCCCGGGAACTGCTTGCCAAATCCGTGGACGCCGACGTCTTGCTGGCCCGGGAGTTTGTGCTGGATTCCCCCCTGGTGGCGGCGACCCCGGCACTGCGGGATTATGCGGCACCCTCCTTCGACGACGACCGGCCGCTTATTTCCGCCGTCCGCGACCTGACCCAGCGGATTTTCGCTGATTTCAGTTACCATCCGGGGTTTACCGATGTCACCACCCCCCTGGATCAGGTGCTGGAGCACCGGCGGGGGGTTTGCCAGGATTTTGCCCATCTGGCAGTGGGCTGCGTGCGTGCCATGGGTTACCCGGCCCGCTACATCTCGGGCTATCTGGAAACCCAGCCGCCTCCGGGTCAGGAAAAGTTGGTGGGCAGCGATGAGACCCATGCCTGGTTTGCCGTCTATTCGCCCGGGGAAGGCTGGTTTGAGTTCGATCCGACTAATGACAAGATCGCCGGCGTTCAGCACATTATCGCTGCATGGGGGCGTGATTATGGCGATGTTGCCCCGCTCCGGGGAGTGGTTTACGGGGGCGGTGGCGATCAGCAGTTGAGCGTATCCGTGGATGTCCGCCGGGTCTAGTCGGCCCTGAGCCGGCAATTTTCCGATATGGTAAAATGCCCTTTTAATTGGCGCGACAGCCCTTATATAGAGCCCATGAGCCGTTTACAGATCGCCGAAGACGCCCGCTTCCACGAGTTGGTGCAAAAACACCTGGACCGCCTCGGTGACGAGCCCCGTTACACGCCGGATCAGGAAGCCGCCTATGTGGCACGCATCAAGGAGCTCCTCGTGGAGAAGGATGCGGCCATCGTCGCCCATTACTACACGGAAGAGAACATCCAGCGCCTGGCGGAGGAAACCGGCGGCATCGTTTCCGATTCCCTGGAAATGGCGCGCTTCGGC
>DGNJ01000074.1 GCA_002388905.1 Cellvibrionales bacterium UBA4495 | reverse complement strand
CTCCGCCAGGACCCGGACGTGGTGATGATCGGCGAGATTCGGGATATCGAAACCGCGCAGATCGCCGTGCAGGCCAGCCTGACCGGCCACCTGGTATTGTCGACGCTGCACACCAATACCGCCGCCGGCGCCGTCACCCGGCTGGCGGACATGGGCGTGGAGCCCTTCCTGCTCTCCTCCAGCCTGCTGGGCATACTGGCCCAGCGGCTGGTGCGTGTCCTGTGCCCGGAGTGCCGGGAACCCTACCCGGCTTCGGACCGGGAGCGGACAATGCTGGGATCGGCAACGCCGGTCTCCCTATACCGTCCCCGGGGCTGCGAGCAATGCCGCCACCAGGGATACCGGGGCCGTACCGGTATTTACGAATTGATTGCCGTCGACGAAACCCTCCGGCAGTTGATTCACGACCGGGCGCCGGAAAGCGACCTCGTCGCCAGTGCCCGGCAGGCCAGCCGCAGCATCTTCGACGATGCCCGCGCCAAGGTCCTCGACGGCATTTCCAGCCTCGACGAGGTCCTGCGGGTGACGGAGGAGCGTTGATATGCCGGCCTTCGATTACATCGCGCTGACCGACGCCGGCCGCAAGCAGCGGGGTATCATCGAGGCCGACAGCGCGCGCAGCGCCCGCGCCCTGATTCGTCAGCGCTCGCTCACCCCCGTCGAGGTCATGGAGAGCAAGCGAAAAGGCGAAAAAAACTGGGGGCGGCTCTGGCTCGGCACCGTCTCCCACGGCGACTTGGCGCTGCTGACGCGACAACTCGCCACCCTGTTGCGGGCCGGTATTCCCCTGGAAAACTGCCTGGACGTGGTGGCGCGCCAGTCGGAAAGCCAGGCGGTGAAGCGGGTGATACTCTCGGTCCGCTCCCAGGTCCGGGAAGGCCGGACCCTGGCGGACAGCCTGGGGGAATTTCCCCGGATTTTCAGCGACCTGTACCGGGCCACCATCGCCGCCGGCGAGCGTTCCGGTTATCTTGACCGGATTCTGGAAAAGCTTGCCGACTATACCGAGTCCCAGCAACAGTTCCGGCAAAAAATCCAACTGGCCCTGGTATACCCCATCCTGCTGGTGGCCATGTCGGTGCTTATCGTCACCGGCCTCATGGTGTACGTGGTACCGCAGATTCTCGACGTGGTCGTGAACTCGGGCCAGCAACTGCCCACGCCCACCCGGGTATTGGTGGCGGTGAGCGATTTGCTGAGCGGCCACGGCCACTGGCTGATGCTGGGACTGGCCCTAGTCGTGAGTGGTGCCGGTTATTGCCTGAAAAAACCCCGTGTCCGGTTTGCCTGGCACAAGGCATTGCTCAACGCCTGGTTCGTCAAGCGCTTTGCCCGGGGCGGCAACGCGGCCCGCTACACCAGCACCCTGGCGATTCTCAGCCAAAGCGGCATCCCCTTGAGCGAGGCCATGCCCATCGCCTCGGCGGTCTGTTCCAACCTGTGCTTCAGGGAAGCCACCCGGGAAGCCCAACAGCGCGTGGTGGAGGGGTCCAGTCTCAACAATGCCCTGGCGGCGAGCGGATTTTTCCCGCCCATGATTATCCAGTTGATCGCCAGTGGCGAACAGACCGGCGACCTGGCCGGCATGCTGGAGCGTGCCGCCGGCGCCCAGGAAACCTATCTGCAACAGCGTGTCGCCACGCTGGTGAGCCTGTTCGAACCCCTGACCCTGCTTTTTATGGGGGCACTGGTGATGGCCATCGTGCTGGCGGTCCTCTTGCCCATCCTCAACCTCAATCAACTAGTAGGTGCCTGATGCAAAAACACCGCGGCTTTACTTTGATCGAAATAATGGTGGTCGTTGTCATTATCGGCATTCTCGGTGCGTTGATCGTGCCCAGCCTGGTCGGGCGGACCGACGAGGCCCGGGTAACGGCGGCGGAGAGCGACCTGAGGGCCATCGGCAACGCCTTGAATTTATACCGGCTGGACAATTTCACCTATCCCTCCACCGACCAGGGCCTGGAGGCGCTGGTGAGCGAGCCCGGCGGCCAGCCCGAGGCCAAGAACTGGAACCCCGGCGGCTATCTGCCCAAGCTGCCCGTCGATCCCTGGGGCAATACTTACATCTATCTGAGTCCCGGCGCCGAGAGCGAATACGAACTTTATTCCCTCGGGGCGGACGGCAGGGAAGGCGGCACGGGCCCGGCCGCCGATATTCTACTCAGCGAGTAACGGTCGGTGAAAGGCAGCCACGCTAACGGCTTTACCCTGATCGAGGTGCTGGTGGTCATCACCATCGTCGGGGTGATGGCCGGTGTCGCCACCTTCGCTTTCGGCAACCTGGACGGACGCTGGCTGCAATCGGAAGCCGGGCGCCTGCGGCAGGTACTCAACCACGCCGTCGATACGGCCCTGATGGATCAAACGAACCTGAAGTGGACCTACCAGGCCGAGCACAAACGCTACCGCTTTGAAATCCTCGACCGGGAAGGAGAATGGCAACCGGCCCCGGGCGCGGCCTTCGAGGCCCACCAATTCGAGCGCGCTGTCGAAGTGGACCTGGAACAACCGGGGCAACCTTTTGACCGGGACGACGCGGCGCTGTATTTCAGCGCCTCCGGAGAATACTCGCCTTTCCGCCTTGCCCTGAAACAGGGCGACAATACCTGGGTCCTGTCCGGGGACGGTATCAATACCGTGGTGCCCGGGGAGGCGGCTCGGCAATGAAACGGCTCGCCGGCTTTACCCTGCTGGAAATGCTGATCGCCCTGGCGATTTTCGCCGTCACCGCCCTGGGGGCAATGAAACTGGTCAATCAAACCGTGGAACAGCAACAGAGGATGGAAGAGAAAACACTGGCGCTGTGGCTGGCGGAAAACCAGATTGCCGAGATCCGTATCGATTCGCGCTGGCCCAACCAGGGCATGCGCAACGAAACCGTCGATTTCGGCCAACGACAGTGGCAGGTAGTGACCACCGNNCGTCAGCCAGACATCGAGCAAGGTCCTCCGGGAGATCCGGGTGGAGGTCAAAGGTCTTCACCATGACCGGACCCTGGTGACACTGACCGGCTACGCGGGCAGGCACTGATGAAACAGGACGGGGGGTTCACGCTGCTGGAATTGGTGGTCGCCATCGCTATTTTTGCGGTGATTTCCGTGGGCTGCTGGCAGGTGCTGGAACGGATGGTCACGTCGAAGTCGAGGATGGAGGAGCGAAGCCAATCCCTGCGGGCGTTGCAACGGGGCATGTGGATACTGGCCCGGGACCTGCGCGCCCTGGTCGACCGGCCCGTGAAAGCCGGCGACGGTTCCCGCCAACCCGCCCTCAGCTCGCTGGTTCCCGGTTACGCCCTGGTGCTGACCCGCGGTGGCTGGGCCAATCCGGAGCACCGCCCCCGGGGCGAGTTGCAACGGGTTGCCTATGCGCTGGAAGCGAACGAGACCGGGGGAAAGCAATTGGTTCGCCACTACTGGCCGGTGCTGGACCGCGCTTCCGGCACGGAGCCACACCGGCAGCAACTGTTAACCGGCGTAGAGACCCTGGAACTCCAATACGTGGACCACCGCGGTGCGGTGGAATTCTATTGGCCACCCCGCTCGAAGGATGAGACGGAGATGGTACAAGCGGCGCTGCCGATGGCCATTCGGGTCACACTGGAAACCAGGCACTTTGGCGCCATCCGGCGGACGTTCAGTCTCGGAGGTGCCCACCGCCCATGACCATCGGCAAGGAAAAAGGCGTCGCATTGATCACCGTGCTGTTTGTGGTGGCGGTGGCCACCCTGCTCGGTTCCCAGCTATTCCGGGCGACGCGCGACAACCTGGAGCGAACCCAATGGCTGGTAACGGACGCCCAAGCCTACCAGTACGCCCTGGGCGGCGAACAGATGGCCCGCCAACTGCTCTTTTTGGAATGGGAGCGGCTGCGAGAGAACGGCCTCAACCTCTCTCCCCGGCCGTTTACCAGGGTCTACGAACCCCATGCGGGCCGCATACTTATTGACCTGGTGGACAACCAGGGCCTGGTCAACCTCAACAACGCCGCCGGCAACAAACTTTCCCGCCAGTTGCTCGACAACTTTCTGACAAACGTCCTGGCGTTACCCGATGCCGGGCCCCGGCTGGCCGACTGGGTCGACGGCGATCAACAGCCTCGCCCCGGCGGCGCCGAGGACTACGACTACCTCGACCGGGAGCCGCCCTACCGCGCGGCGGACCAGCGGCTTGCCCACGCCTCGGAGATGCTGGCGGTTGTCGACATGGAACCCGAAGCTTATGCCGCCATCCTCCCGCACCTGACGGCAATTCCTCAGTCGACACCCCTGAATATCAACAGCGCGCCCCCGGAACTGATCGGCATTCTGGTCCCCGGCATTTCATCGGCCCAGTTCGACGCGGCGAGAAGCCGACGGGAAAACGGCTTCACCACCATCCAGCAATTCCTTCGATCGGACACCGTAGCCGGGCTGGGCATCGAGCCCGCCGCCGTGACCGTCAACTCCTCCTATTACGAAGCGCGAACTCTGGCGACATTTGCCGGTCGCGCCCTGCGCCTTCACAGCCGCTTCCACCTGAATCGAACCACCGGGCAAATAACCCTCCTGGGGCGGGACTTCCCGGCGCATTGGCCGGAAAGCGGGACGCCTACCGAAAACATCGAGGACCCATCGGACCATGACCTTGCTTTTCCTTGACGAGCCCCACGCGGAACAGGCGATCCACTGCCGGCTGGAACAGGGCCGAATCGCGGATAGCCACCAAATAAACCTGGCCGATGCCGCCGGCACCATTGACGACGAAACGGATGGCGTCACAGTCGTCATTCCGGGGGAAGCGGTCACCACGCTGCGGGTATCAGTGCCGAAAACCTCGCCCCGGCAAATCAATAAAGCCATACCCTACCTGGTGGAGGAAAACCTGGCCTCGCCGGTGGAGGCGCTGCATTTCGCCACCGGGCCTGTACAGGCGGGTAGCACGCTGGTGGCGATGATCGACAAGACGCTTGTCAACGCCTACCTGGAGAACCTGCAGGGTTTCGACATCCGGCCCATCGCATTGATACCCGACTTTTTCCTTCTGGCGCCCGAAACCGGGGCGCGAGTAATGGCGCTCGATGATCGGGTTCTGGTCAGGTTACCCGACGGCGCGGGCTACAGTTTCCGAGGCCTCGATCCGGCGTTCGTACTCGCCGGCTTAAACGAAGCGCCGGAAAAAACCGAATCCGGGACACTGATAGACCTTGGGTTGCCGCAATCCCTTCCCCTCAACCTGCTGCAAGGGGAATTCCGCATCCATAGTCATCGCGGCACCGCGGCTTTCCCGACACGCAAGCTGGCCGTCGCCAGCGCGGCGTGCTTGCTGGCTTTCGTCGCCTACTTTGCCGGCGCGGGCCTGGTCTTTCATCAGCGGGCACAAGCCCTGCAAAACGAGGCTACCGAGCTTTACCGCACCCTGTTTCCCGATGAGCGGCGCATTGTCAGCATTCGTCGGCAAATGGAGGGCCACTTGCGGTCGGCGGCATCCACGGATTCATCGTCCGGGTTTTTTGAGCTGCTCACTGTGTTTTCCGACGCGCTCGCCATTGTTGACGGGAACCACGAAACCCGTCGTGTCCGCTTCGACCAAAAGAACGGCAACCTGCTGGCGGAATGGCAGACGAATTCACTGGCCAGCGCGCAACGCCTCCAGGAAAAAGTCCGGGAGGCCGGAGCGAGCCTCGCCATTCTGTCCGCCACAAAGAATGATAGGGGGCTTGTAGTCAACCTGAAACTGGGAATGGACCGCCAGCAATGAAAACGCCAAGAGATTTCTATCAGGCTTTGTCGGCGCGGGATCGGCGTGTGCTGCAACTGGCCGCATCCGTTGTCGGGTTGTTGCTCGGTTTTTATGTGTTGAATTGGTCCTACCACTATTACGATTCGGGAAAAACCCAGCTTAAAGAGTCATCGGAACTGCTGGCATGGATGCATGGCAATCGAGGAAAGCTTAAAAATATTGAAGAGAAAAAGGCCGACAAAGGAGAAACCAACCTGCTGGGACCTATTACCGAAACCGCCAGAAAGCAGAAAATCACTTTGGACAGGGTTCAACCTGAAAACGAATCGCGAATTCGGATCTGGGTTGAGGCGGTGGAATTTCAAACCTTAATGCGATGGCTTGACCAGATATCTCAACACAATGTCCAAATCGAGAGTGTTACTATCGAACGAAGTCCGGACTCCGGAATTGTTTCGGTACAGGTTATGCTATCGAACCGGTAATCACTCGACGGCGCTTTGCGCAACGAGCGAACAAATGCCCGAAGTCCGATCGGCCACCCCTCACAAAGTAATAATAAAAGACTTTGCCTGATTGGCTTTGCCAACCTATTGACCCTCGAAATGCTCGATTCGAAGCAGCCGGGTTTTACCCACACCATCAACGGCGGATGCAATCAACCACAGTGAAAAGTGATATCGAAGACCCTGTGGGGTATATTGACAGATCTCAGTGTCATAAAGAGACTGTCGGGTGACGAAAAGGCTCCACCCGACCCAAAAACCGAACCGGGACCGAAACACCGTTCTTTTGACTATTCGCTGTAGAGGGCGAAAAAATGACGGCTGTGAGCGATAACGAAACGATCGATCCCCTGGAAATGGAGAAACTGGGGCAGCGAGTTGGCTGCGATCATCTGGAGAAAAGGCTGGCCTTTGAGAAGCGGCAAAACCAGAAAGCTTTCTGGACACACGGAAAGCTATTCCATCTGGAAAATTCCTTCGTCGCCCAAAAAATGATGGCGCTATTTTTCCGCGCCCTGGCCCTGCACGAACGAGGAGCCCGAAATGCATCAAGCCTGGTTATACGGGAAAATGAATTTTTCCTGCCCGATCTGCCCAACGCCTTCGATGGTTTCCGGATTCTTCACCTCAGCGACCTTCACGTGGACATGGTGCCATCGGGTGTAGAGATATTGACAAACAGGCTCCAGGAGATTGATTACGATATTTGCGTGATGACGGGCGACTACCGCGGAAAAACATACGGGCCCATAGATCACACCATCAGCCTCATATCCCATATCAAAGAGAACCTGCACGGCCAGGTGTTCGCGGTATTGGGAAACCACGACAGTATTGGGATGGTGCCTTTTATGGAAAGAATGGATATCGACGTTCTCTTAAACGAGAGTGTTCTTTTTAAAAAAGAGGGGCAAACCCTATTCATTGGCGGAATTGACGATGCACATTACTTTCAGGCTCATGATATCGAAGCGTCTCTCAAGGGCTGCCCTTCGGGAATCCCGAAAATTCTTTTATCCCATACGCCGGAAGTGTATCGACAGGCCGCGCAATTGGGCTACGACGTCTTTCTCTGCGGCCATACCCATGGCGGCCAAATATGCCTTCCGGGCGGCATCCCCCTGACCCTCGAATCCCGGTGCCCGAGGCATATGGGAAGTGGAGCCTGGCAACATGAAGGGATGTCGGGTTATACCAATGTCGGTTCCGGAACGTCCATTATCAATTTACGATTCAACTGCCCACCGGAAATTGCAATCCATACCCTGAGAAAGTCCGGAACTGTATCCGGACATCAATAGGGCTTTTTGCGTAACCCGACCCTGTAGAGCAACGGAGACAGCGTCATTGCCAGCACGACAAAAATCAATCCGCATAGCAGTATACTTGGCCATTGATAATCGAGGATAAATGCTCCTGCTATGAGCGGCAAAAATGTCTCCGGCACCTGATCCAGAAGAAGAGACTGGCTGCTTGCAGGCTTGCCAAGCCGGCGCTTGATAAAGCTCGACAGCAAATCACCCGCCATGGTGAATACGCCGAAAACAAATCCAGCGCGCCAGGAAAGTCCCATCAATACGGCAAATAATGTCGTGGCAATTATCGATGAAATAAGCCCTCTCCATGTCTTTGATCTTCCGAAAAGAGGGTTACCATCGGAAAGCGTATAGCCATTATCGATTGGTTTCCGGCCGCGCTTGCCGAAAAGCTTGGCGGCCAAAATAGGCGAACCGTTGGCAATCGCCAACAAAATCAGCAACTTAATCTCTAACATGGGCTACATTTTTCATTTCCGGGTCCGGCGCGCCCCGCGTCACTGACAGGACAATCTTATGGCTGACATCTGTTGCCGGAAGGCCACGTGGGTTTTGTTCTTTTCCGAATTATAGTAGGTGTGGATGCCCGGTATTCCATAAAATACTGACAAGCCACTACGGGATTAAGTCCGATATTGGCCGCGGCATTTTATTCGCCTTGCCCCTGGCCACGATGCTTCAGTGCGCTGATCGGGCGTGCCCCCGGCCAAGCCGGCATCCCGCCGAGGGTCTGCCCCGCGAGCGCAGCGAGTGTTTTGGGTATTTGTCGAATCTGAGAGTTCTCATTATGACCTCCCGTCACAATAAACAAAAACCCCGGCACGAGGCCGGGGCTTTGTTATTTGGCGGCGAGGGAGGGATTACTCGGGTCTGCGACCCTCGCCCTTCGGGTCAGCAACGCTGTCGCGTTGCTGCTGTCTCGCGCCTGCCGGCGCTCGGCTCGAACCGGGGGTCCTCATCCAGCGAGGGATTGATGATTTCGGCCTTGTGGGCCGAAATCACCCCTTCGGGGCTGCGTCGCTATGCTCCTTGTCCAAATTGCTCAATCGCAATTTGTCGAACCTGAGGGTTCTCATCATGACCTCCCATCACCATAAACAAAAACCCCGGCGCGAGGCCGGGGTTTTTGTTTATGGCGGTGAGGGAGGGATTCGAACCCTCG
>DGNJ01000003.1 GCA_002388905.1 Cellvibrionales bacterium UBA4495 | reverse complement strand
TGGTGGAAATGGACGGTTTCGAGGGTAACGAAGGTGTTATCGTCATCGCCGCCACCAACCGGCCCGATGTTCTCGACAAGGCGCTGCTGCGGCCCGGTCGTTTCGACCGCCAGGTGTTCGTGCCCCTGCCGGATATCCGGGGCCGGGAGCAGATCCTCAAGGTCCATGTGCGCAAAGTGCCCCTGGACGAGCGGGTCAACCTGAGCGTTATCGCCCGGGGCACCCCCGGCTTTTCCGGCGCCGACCTGTCCAACCTGGTTAACGAGGCGGCCCTGTTCGCGGCCCGGGCCAACAAGCGCGTGGTGACCATGGAGGAGTTCGAGAAGGCCCGGGACAAGATCATGATGGGCGCCGAGCGCCGCTCCATGGTGATGTCCGAGGGGGAAAAGGCAAATACCGCCTATCACGAGGCCGGCCACACCATTGTCGGGCGCCTGATGCCCGAGCACGACCCGGTGCACAAGGTCACTATCATTCCCCGCGGTCGGGCCCTGGGCGTTACCCAGTTCCTGCCCGAGGAAGACAAGTACAGCTTCAGCCGGCGGCAGATCATCAGCCAGATCTGCACCCTGTTCGGCGGGCGTATTGCCGAGGAAATTATCCATGGCCCGGAGGGGGTGACCACCGGTGCCCAGAACGACATCGAAAGGGCGACCCAACTGGCCCGCAACATGGTGACCCGCTGGGGCCTGTCCGACAAACTGGGCCCCATTCTCTACGGCGAGGAAGAGTCGCAGATACCCGGCCAGGGCAATCCCAACTACTCCAGCGACACATCCCGGCAGATCGATGGCGAGGTGCGGCGTATTATCGAGGATTGCTATCAGCGCGCCGAAGACATCATCAACGAAAACATCGACATACTCCATGCCATGAAGGCGGCGCTGATGGAGTACGAGACCCTGGACTCCGACCAGATCGACGACCTAATGTCCCGCCGGCCCGTGCGTCCGCCCCAGGATTGGCACGATGACGATTTCGGTCGTCATTCCGGTGGCAAAGGCGAGCCCGTATCCGGTCGGGAAGGCACCATCGGCGGACCCGCCGAGGAACGTTGATTGCCGGTCGCCAAGCATTGGGGTCGCGGCCCGGCATGACCCGTACCATCCACGATCTGCTGCCCGCCTCGGGGCGGGCGGCGGTGATGGGCATCCTCAATCTCACTCCCGACTCCTTTTCCGACGGCGGCCAACTGCTGGCGGGCGGGGCCTTTGCGCCGGATCGCCTCCTGGCCCGGGCCCGGGACATGCTCGAAGAGGGAGTCGATATTTTCGATGTTGGCGGTGAATCCACCCGGCCCGGCGCGAGCCCGGTGCCCGTCGAAGAGGAGCTGGCCCGGGTGGTGCCGGCCGTGCGTCTGCTCAAGCGCCATTTTGACCGGCCGGTCTCGGTGGATACCAGCGAGCCGGCCGTGATCGCCGCGGTTGCGGCCGAGGGCGCCGATATGATCAATGATGTTCGCGCCCTGACCCGGCCCGGGGCCCTGGCCGCGGCGGCCCGGGCCGGCCTGCCGGTTTGCGTCATGCATATGCGCGGCACCCCCCTGACCATGCAGGATAATCCCCGCTACGACAATGTGGTCCGGGAGGTGGCAGACTATCTCGATGAGCGCGTGTCTGCGTGCGAGGCGGCGGGTATCCGGCACGACCGCATCGCCATCGACCCGGGCTTCGGTTTCGGCAAAAGCCTTGCCCATAACCTGGCGCTATTCCGGCACCTCGGGGAATTTACCGCCCGGCCGCTGCCAGTCCTTATCGGCGTTTCCCGCAAGGGTATGGTGGGCGATATTGTGAACAGGCCGGTCAACGAACGCATTGTCGGCAGCGCTGCCCTGGCCCTGCTCGCCGCCCAGCGCGGCGCCCGGATTCTTCGCGTCCACGATGTCGCCGCCACCGTGGATGTGCTCAATGTACTGGAAGCGGTTTAAAAAACAGGACTTTCAATGACCAGAAACTATTTTGGCACCGACGGCATTCGCGGCCGGGTGGGGGAGCACCCCATTACCGCGGATTTCGTGCTCAAGCTCGGCTGGGCCGCCGGCAGGGTTTTCAGCGACAACGTCAAGGGCCGGAAATTGATCCTTGTGGGCAAGGATACCCGGGTCTCCGGCTACATGTTCGAGTCCGCCCTCCAGGCCGGGATCATCGCCGCCGGTGTCGATGTGGGATTGCTGGGGCCCATGCCCACCCCCGCCATTGCCTACCTGACCCGCACCTTCCGGGCCCAGGCCGGCATTGTCATCAGTGCCTCCCACAATCCCTACGACGACAATGGCATCAAGTTTTTCGGCGGCGACGGCTATAAGCTTCCCGACGATATCGAAACAGCCATTGAGGACCACCTTGACGGGGCCATGGAAACGGCGCCGTCGGCCCGGCTGGGCCGGGCCCATCGGGTCAACGATGCCGCCGGGCGCTACATCGAGTTCTGCAAGGCTTCGCTGCCCACCGGGTTCAATCTGGATGGCTTGCGCGTGGTGGTGGATTGCGCCAACGGCGCCACCTATCACGTGGCCCCGGACGTGCTCCGGGAACTGGGGGCTCAGGTCACCACCCTGGGCACGGAGCCGGACGGTCTCAATATTAACCTGGATTGCGGCTCGACCCATCCCGGCGCCCTGCGCCGGGCGGTGCTCGACCAGGGTGCCGACCTGGGCCTGGCCCTGGACGGCGACGGCGACCGCGTGGTCTTCGTCGACCACAAGGGCGAACTGGTGGACGGCGACGAACTGCTCTACATCATTGCCCGGCACCGCCGGGAAAACGGCGAAGGCTGCGAGGGCGTGGTGGGTACCCTGATGACCAATCTCGGGCTGGAACTGGCCCTGACGGAAATGAACATCCCTTTCGAGCGGACCAGGGTGGGCGACCGCTTCGTGATGGAAGCCATGCGCAGGAATTGCTGGCAACTGGGGGGCGAGAGCTCGGGCCACATCGTCTGCAACGACCTGACCACCACGGGCGATGGCCTGGTCTCGGCGCTCCAGGTTCTGCGTGCCCTGGTCGCCACGGGAACCTCCCTTCACGGGTTCAAACAGGGTATGAGCAAGCTGCCCCAGGTCATGGTCAATGTCCGCATGGCAAAAAAGGCCTCGCTGGACGATCACGAGGATATCCGGCGCGCCGTCGCCGATGCCGAATCGGCACTGGCCGGCGAGGGAAGGGTGCTGTTGCGTCCTTCCGGCACCGAACCGGTAGTCCGGGTCATGGTCGAAGGGGCCGATCATGCCCTGGTCGAAAGCCTTGCCAACCAGGTCGCGGACAAGGTCAGAAATGCCTTGGGCTGAAGCGGCGGGCGCCTTGTATGTTAAATTCAACTCCGCTAAGATTGGCGCCCGTTTGGACGGGGCCCCACAAACCGGTTGTTGAAGATTGATGCGTAAACCCCTGGTTGCAGGCAATTGGAAGATGCATGGCTCCACCGAGTTCGTTGCATCCTATATGGCGGGGCTCAAGGCCGCCCGCCTGCCGGAAGGGGTTGAAGTGGGGCTATTCCCGCCCTTTGTTTACCTGGCACAGGTGGGAAAGGACCGGGACGGCTTTGTGCTGGGTGCCCAGAACGTCAGCGCCGAGGAGGAAGGGGCCTTTACCGGCGAGGTTTCCGCCGCCATGTTGCGGGACCTGGGTTGTAGCTATGTGCTGATCGGGCATTCCGAGCGACGCACACTGTACGGCGAAAATGACGGACAGGTGGCGAAAAAATTCGTCGCGGCCGCGCAACAGGGCCTGAGCCCGGTGCTCTGTGTCGGCGAATCCCTGGAGGAGCGGGAAGCGGAACGCACCCTCGAGGTTGTCGGCCGACAGTTGCGGGCCTGTATCGATGAGGCAGGGCTCCCGGCAGTGGCCGGGGCAGTCATCGCCTACGAGCCGGTCTGGGCCATTGGCACCGGCCGGACCGCGAGCCCCGATCAGGCCCAGGAAGTGCATGCCTCGCTGCGCTCCATGCTCGGCGACGCGGGTGCCGAAACGAGAATTCTGTATGGTGGCAGCGTCAAGGCCGCCAATGCCGGTGAGCTTTTCTCCCGGCCCGATATTGACGGTGCGCTGGTGGGCGGCGCCTCGCTGGAAGTGGAAGAGTTCGCCGCCATCTGCCGACAGGCAGAGCCGGCATGAAAGCAAACGTGAAGCAACAGTTGAGCGTAAAAGAGCGGCGCTAATGGAAAATATTCTACTGGCAATTCATCTGCTGACCGCGCTGGCCATTATCGGCCTGGTGCTGCTTCAGCAGGGCAAGGGTGCCGAAGCGGGTGCCTCTTTCGGCGCCGGTGCCTCCCAGACCTTTTTCGGGAGTTCCGGAAGCTGGAACTTTTTTAGTAAAATGACCGCTGTCCTGGCGACGGTTTTCTTCCTCACCAGTATCGGCCTGGCGGTGGTGGCCAAACACCATGCCGGCGTCGACGAGGATTACCTGCCAACGGTGGAGGAAGAGCGCAGTCGCGAGCCGCGCGACGGGGAAATTCCGGCCGCTCCCGAGCGCAGCGGCGGCAGCGAAATTCCCGTTCCGGAAGGACAATAGGGTTTTTACGTAGCGTGTCGGAGTCTTGGCACGGTGCGGGATGAGCAACACATTGGTAAATTTTGGCAGTTAACGCCCAGGTGGTGGAATTGGTAGACACGCTATCTTGAGGGGGTAGTGGCGCAAGCCGTGCCGGTTCAAGTCCGGCCCTGGGCACCATTTTTTAAATAAAACCGTTTAATTTCGGCTCTACCTCATTAACGGGGGATGGCACTCATCAAGCCCTGTTTATCGTTCAGTCCCTTGGCAGCTGGTGCTACATTTGGTGCTATCTCGGTTCAATTTTGGATGCAACTCAACAGGTTTCGCCTTGCGCTCCGATGATGACACCATTCAAGTCCATCGAATACAATTTCTGGCGTCCAAGTTACCGGCATTACCATCGGGTTTCGTTTTAAAGGTGGAGTCGGAACTGAAGCCGAAACGGTTTATTGTGAAATCCAGTCTGAACAACGATTTATCACTTGTTTGAGTGCCGGGAGATCGTTAATGAAGTTATCTGAAGGTTTATAAACTCTGGGGCTTGTCGTTGTGTCCGGAGGCTTTGTCTTATATAACAATCTTAGAAAGGAACAATGCCTAGGGGGAATGGCTAGAGTGTCCAGTTGCCCACAGAAATTGTGGGTAAGTTTGTGGATAGAACTTCTAAATTACCACGCCACATCCGATATTGGGTTTGATTGTTTTCTGACCATGAATCGCGCTTGCGGTCGGGTAGATAGCCTTAAAATTTTAACCTTAAAGCATGACAGTCGTGTAACACAAAGAATTTAAAAGGAAAAAGCCAAGCAATAATCTTCCATTACTCCATTGGGTTTGCCAGGTCAATCTCCGAGGTGAGAAATAATCGTGACCGGAGGAGCCAAAATTGGTGGACACGGGTGAGTTCAAGACGGTGGATAATGTGAAGGTTAATCCGGTCACAAATCAAAATTCCGCAGAGTCGCGCGGTTGCTTTCGATCTTATGGATGCTGAAATTGAATTACTCGACTGCACCCTGGCCCTCGAGCGGGCGGTCGCCGGTGGAAGGCATTCGGAAAAAATACTCATAGTGCTTCCAAGGGGGATCCCTGAGCGCCCGGATCAACTACCGGCGCTCGTCCTGCCCTCCAGACGAAGTTCTATGCCGCGCAGGACGAGCGAGCGGTTGCCCAGCAGCCCTGTGTGGCCGTCCGCAACCAGGGCTTTCGTGTGCCACGATCCCTACGTCCACCGGCGACTTGGCGTCCACCCGGGCATTACGCACCCGTAGCCGCATCAGCCGGAAGTCCGGCATCTCGTTGTCCCGGGAGGTGATCAACCGGTTCGGCTTCAGGGTGAAAGCCACGGTGCCGTTGCGGTAATGATGACCAGCTTTCGTCAGGCAGCTCCGTCCCAAGAGCCGCGAGGCGCATATAGTCATGCGGAACACCCCTCAGTTCTCGCTCGAGCCCCGAAGCTTCTTCGAGAAGAATAGGACCGGATCCGGATTTTCACGAAGAGCTGCTCCTGTCGGAGGTCGCTTGATTCGAAGACTGCGTCGACATGACGAACTCTAACGGGAGCTCAATATCCGGCTCATCAGGAAGCCGCCGGCCAACGCCATACCCAGTGAGGTACCCGGATTCGCGCGCACATACCCACGCACATTTTTAAACCACAATTTCTGAGCTTCCTTAAGCTGCTTGGTAGTGTCAAAAATCTTTCGCACTTTTCGGGCAGTGGTTTCAAGCTGACTGTTCATTGAACTCCATTTCCTTGAGCCATTCCA
>DGNJ01000015.1:267-4665 GCA_002388905.1 Cellvibrionales bacterium UBA4495 | reverse complement strand
CTTCTTGATGTTCTGGGCGGCGTTGGCGGCACAGGTCACCAGGTGGACCTTGGCCTCCAGGCGGACCCCGGACATGCCCAGGGGTTCGCGCACGCCCTCCTGGTTATCGATGATGAATTCCTGGGGCAGCACATGCAGTATTTCCTGGTCGGCGGGGATGGCCACCGCCCGCGCGGCGTCGATGACCCGCTCGATATCCTGCTGGAGTACTTCCCGGTCGCGGATGGCGACGATGCCGTGGGAATTGAGGCTGCGGATGTGGCTGCCGGCGATACCCGCGTAGACGGAGTGGATATGGCAGCCGGCCATCAGTTCCGCTTCTTCGACAGCGCGCTGGATGGCGTGGACCGTCGATTCGATATTGACTACCACACCCTTTTTCATACCCGAAGAGGGGTGCATGCCGGTGCCGACGATCTCCAGTCCCCCGGGACCGATCGCGCCGACAATCGCCACCACTTTGGATGTGCCTATATCGAGGCCCACGATCATCTGTTCTGTACTAGCGTTCGCCATCTGTCGCCCTCTTTGCCGGATTCCCGGTTGCCTTTTCCCTGTTCATGCGTTCTCGTCTTTGCGCCAGCGCACCGCAACACCGTTGCCGTAGCGGATATCCACGGAAGCGATGTCCGCGGCACGGGCCTTGAGCTCCCGTTCCCAGACCAGCAGGAAGCGCCGCAGCTTGCCGGCCAGGTTGTCCCGGCCCACGATCAGGGCCGGGCCCTGCTCGAAGTGCAATTCCCAGTTGCCCCGGGGCGCCTGCCGGAACTCGCTGATTTTCAGCCCGGTGGGCTGGAGCATCTGGGCGATCTCCCGGTAATGGCGCATGATCTTGCGGGCATCGCCCTCGGCCCCCGCCAGCAGGGGTAGATTGTCCAGGTCGCCGGCCCGGGCCATATCCAGGGTCTGGCCCCGGTTGTTGAGGAAAGCCGTATCGCCCCACCGTGCTATGGGGGTTTCCTCGTCGATGCGGATCACCACCTTGTCGGGCCATTGGCGCCGCGCGCTGGCGGACTCGATCCAGGGGTGCTTTTCGAGCCCCTCGCAAATCTGCTCCAGGTCCAGGCTCTGGAAACCGCCGCTCAGGTTGGCGGCGACGATGTCCTTGATCTCCGAGGCGGTGACCCGGCCGATCTCGCCGTCGACCCCGATAACCGCGATGGGTCGGTCCAGTTTCTCGAACAGCAGCACCCCGCCCCAGGCGACGGCGGCGACCACCGCTGTTCCCGCGATCGCAGCCAGGGCCCTGAGCAGCCCCGCCAGCCGCTGCCGCCAGGAAGGCCGCGCTTTCCGGATCGGCGCTTGCCTGCTCGCGCTCTTCATTGCGCTCCCCCGTTCACGATGTCGCCGTCTCCAGTATCCGCATCACCAGATCCCCGAACGACAGGCCCGCGGCCCGTGCCGCCATGGGCACCAGGCTGTGGTCGGTCATCCCCGGAATCGTGTTCACTTCCAGCAGTTGGAAGCGGTCGTCGGCGTCGAGCATCACGTCGACCCGGCCCCAGCCCTCGCAACCCAGGCTGTTGAACGCTTCCAGGGCCAGGGCCTGCAAGGCCGATTCCCGTTCCGGAGCCAGGCCGCAGGGACACAGGTAGCGGGTGTCGTTTGCCAGGTACTTGGCTTCGTAGTCGTAAAAGCCCCGCTCCGTCTCCAGCTTGATTACCGGCAGGGCCCGGCCATCGAGAATGGCGACGGTGTACTCGGCACCCGACAGCCAGCGCTCGGCAATGACGTCGCGGTCGAGCTTCGCGGCCCCGGCCCAGGCATCGCGCAATTGCGCCGGCGTCGATGCCACCGCCATGCCCAGGCTCGAACCCTCGTGGGAGGGCTTGACCATCGCTGTACCGCCCAGATCGTCGAGGGCGATTTGCCAGTCGGTATCCTCCCGCAACATCACGAAATCCGCCGTGGGCAGTGCCAGTCCCCGCCAGAGCAGCTTGGTGCGCAGCTTGTCCATGGCCAGGGCGGAAGCCAGCACGCCGCTGCCGGTATAGGGCAATCCAAGGAAACCCAGGGCGCCCTGGACGGTACCGTCCTCGCCGCCGGGACCGTGCAGGGCGACAAAAACCCGGTCCGGGGCCAGATCCTCCAGGACGCGAATCACACCGGGGCCCGCATCCACGCCCACGGCATCGACGCCCTGCTCCACCAGCGCGTCGAGGACGGCGGCGCCGCTGAGCAGGGATATTTCCCGCTCTGCGGAGGTGCCCCCGTAGAGCACCGCCACCCTGCCGAACTGCTGTGGATCAACCGCCTTCGTCATTTCCATCCTCTACCGTAAATGCCTGTCGGCCAGCATTCTCACCAGTTTGCTGACATTGCCCGCGCCCTGGGTGACGACAATATCGCCGCCCCTGACCATGTCCCGGACGATATCCGGCACCTCGTCGATGCTGGCGGCGTAGATCGGGTCCACCAGCCCGCGCTGGCGAATGGTGCCGCACAGCTGGCGGGCATCGACGCCGGGGATGGGTTCCTCCCCGGCGGAATAGACTTCGGTGACAATCAGCACGTCGCAACTGGACAGCACCCGCACGAAATCCTCGTAAAGGTCCCGGGTCCGGGTATAGCGGTGGGGCTGGAAGACCATCACCAGGCGCCGGTCCGGCCAGCCATCGCGCACGGCCTTGATAATGGCGGACACCTCCCGGGGGTGGTGACCGTAGTCATCCACCAGCATGGCCTTGCCGCCGGGCACCGAGTAATCGCCGTAGACCTCGAAGCGCCGGCCCACGCCCTGGAAGCTCTCCAGTCCCCTGATAATGGCCTCGTCGTCCAGGCCCTCGTCGGTACAGACCGCCACCGCGGCGGTGGCGTTGAGGACATTGTGCTGGCCGGGAATATTGAGGCTGATCGCCAGGGGTTTGCGGCCATCCGGACGATGCACCGTAAAGCGGGACCGACGCTCCTTGAGGGAGAGGTCGCTGATCTGGAAATCCGCATCGTCGGCGAAACCGTAAGTGAGCACCGGCCGCGAGACATCGGGAATAATTTCCCGGACGCTGGGATCATCCACGCACATCACCGCCAGGCCGTAGAACGGCAGGTTGTGGAGAAACTCCACAAAAGTGCCGGTGAGCCGGGAAAAATCGAATCCGTAGGTTTCCATGTGGTCGGCATCGATATTGGTCACCACCGCCACCATGGGCAGCAAATGCAGGAACGAGGCATCGCTTTCGTCCGCCTCGGCCACCAGGTAGCGGCTTTCGCCGAGCCCGGCATTGGCGCCCGCGCTGTTGACCCGGCCGCCGATAACGAACGTGGGGTCCTTGCCGCCGGCGGCCAGAATTGCCGAAATCAGGCTGGTGGTGGTGGTCTTGCCGTGGGTGCCGGCCACGGCGATACCGTGTCGGTAGCGCATCAGTTCCGCCAGCATTTCGGCGCGCCGGACAACGGGCACCCGCTGGCGTCGGGCGGCGGCGATTTCCGGATTGTCGCCCTTCACCGCCGCCGACTGGACCACCACGTCGACGCCCTTGATATGTTCTTCGCTGTGACCGTAGCGGATGGTGGCGCCCATCTCCGACAGGTGCCGGGTGTTGGCGTTTTCCTGGAGGTCGGAGCCGGAGATCTCGTAGCCCTGGTTGAAAAGGACCTCGGCGATACCGCACATGCCGCTGCCCCCGATGCCCACAAAATGGATACGTCGGATGCGGCGCATTTCCGGTACCTGGTAGCCAGCCGTCATGCCATCACCTCCTCGCAGATGTCGGCCACCGCCGCCGCGGCACCGGGCCTAGCCAGGCTCCGGGCCTGTTCCGCCATGGCCAGGAGGCCCTCGCCATCGGCGAGCAGACCGGCCAGTTCAGTGGCCAGGCGCCGGGCATCCAGGTCCCGCTGCTGAACGAGACAGGCGGCCCCGGCGGTGACCAGCCACTCGCCGTTGCGGGTCTGGTGATCGTCGATGGCCGCCGGGAAGGGAATCAACAGCGACCCCACGCCGGCGGCGGCCAGCTCCGATACCGTCAGGGCGCCGGCCCGGCAGACGACAAAATCCGCCCATTCGTAGGCTTCGGCCATGTCGTCGATAAAAGGCATCACTTGCGCTTCCACACGGTGGCGCTCGTAGTTCTCCCGGGTGGACGCCAGGTGCCGCCGGCCGCACTGGTGGCGAATAAGGGGACGTTGCCCGCCGGGCAGCCGGGCCACGGCTTCCGGCACCAGGCCGTTGATGGCCAGCGCCCCCAGGCTGCCGCCCAGCACCAGCAGGCGTGGCCGGCCCCGTCGGCCCACCCCGCGCCCGACGGGATCGGCAATGCCGGCAATGTCCGCGCGCACCGGGTTGCCCACTACTTCGCCCCCGGGCAGGGCCCGGGGAAAGGCCTCGAGCACCCGGGTGGCCAGGCGCGCCAGTATGCGGTTGGTGGTGCCGGCGACGGCGTTCTGCTCGTGGATCAC
>DGNJ01000015.1:0-214 GCA_002388905.1 Cellvibrionales bacterium UBA4495 | reverse complement strand
GGGCTTCCCGGCGCACTATGGCGAGGGCCTGGCCCAGGGCCCGCAGAATCTGGAACGGTGCTTTCAAAAGCGCCAGGCGCCCCTTGCCGCGTACCCCGGCCACGTCGATAAAGGACAGCGGATAGCCGCTCGCCGGCACCCGCTCGGCCTCGATGCCGGCGCGGGTACCCAGCCAGGTCACGGCAATACCGCGACGGCGCAGTTCGTCCGCCAC
>DGNJ01000012.1:5812-5987 GCA_002388905.1 Cellvibrionales bacterium UBA4495 | reverse complement strand
TGGTTGGGGTAGGTGTCGAGCCGGAATTTTTCGGCGATCCGGGCGATTTCCCGCTCGAAATCCTCGAGCAGCTCGAAGGTCCATTCCGAGCCATGGTCGAGAGGTTTTTCGATTACGTCGGTGGTCATACGTGCTGCTTCCGGAACAGTTCGTGGAAGACCGGGTAGATGTCGCC
>DGNJ01000012.1:0-5749 GCA_002388905.1 Cellvibrionales bacterium UBA4495 | reverse complement strand
TGATCTCGATATAGGCGTAGTACTGGAGCAGGGGAATGATCCTGTGCATCAGCTCAATGCAGTGCTGGTTGTCCTCCGGCCAGTTGTCGCCGTCCGAGGCCTGGGCGGCGTAGATGTTCCACTGGCTCACCGGGTAACGGGCCTCGATGATCTTTTTCATCAGTTGCAGGGCGCTGGAAACCACGGTGCCGCCGGTTTCCCGGGAATAGAAAAACTCCTCCTCGTCCACTTCCTTGGCGCTGGTATGGTGGCGGATGAAGACCACGTCGATCTTTTCGTAATTACGGGACAGGAACAGGTAGAGAAGAATAAAAAAGCGCTTGGCCAGGTCCTTGGTGTCCTGGTCCATGGAGCCGGATACATCCATCAGGCAGAACATTACCGCCTGGGAGTGGGGCACCGGCACCTTCTCGTGGCGCCGGTAGCGGATGTCGAAGTCGTCCAGGAAGGGAACCCGCTCGATGCGCCGGCGCATCTCGGCGATGCGCGCTTCCAGCTCTTCCCGGCGCTGCCGGGTGAAGTCGTCGTCATCCTCCCCCAGGGCCTCGAGCTGCGCCTCCATTTCCTTGAGCTGGCGGCGTTTGCCGGCGGTGAGGGCGATGCGCCGGGACGATGCGGCGCGCATGGAGCGGGGAATGTCGATATTACTGGGATTGCCCTCGGTGGCGAACCCCGCCCGGCGGGTCTTGAATTCCTCGATACCGGAGAGCTGGCGCTTGGTGAGGTTGGGCAGTTCCATATCCTCGAACAGGAAGTCGAGAAACTCCTGCTGGCTGATCTCGAAAACGAAATCATCCATGCCCTCGCCATCAGGGCTGGCGCCGCTGCCGGCACCCTGACCGCCGCCGGCGGGGGGGCGGGGGATTTTGTCTCCCTGGACGAACTCCTTGTTGCCGGGCAGCACGTGGGTGAAGCGCCCGCCCCGGCCGTGCTTGAATTCGGGCTCATGGGTGTCCCGGGTGGGGATGCTTATCTTCTCGCCGGTACTGGTATTGGTGATGCTGCGCCGGCGCAGACTGTCCTGCACCGAATCCCGGATCTGTTCACGATGTCGCTCCAGGAACCGCTGGCGGTTGACGGCGCTCTTGTTCTTGCTGTTCAGGCGTCGGTCGATCAGGTAAGCCATTTTAAAACCTGTTGTCTAATTGCGACTGTTGCCGGGCCATCGCGATCGATACCCAAAGGGCATAAAGGATCGCTCCCACAGGGGGCTGCTGGCAGCCCTGTGGCGGGTAAACATGATCTGTGGGAGCGGTCCCTGACCGCGATTGCCGCCATCGGCCGAGAACCCCAGCGGTACCCTCGCGGTCGAGGACCGCTCCCACAAGGGCACAGAGGCACCGATCTATTGTGGGAGCGGTCCTTGACCGCGAAAAGCGCAAACACAAAAGAGTCCTCCTTCCTACTGCGATTTCCGCACCCGCAGGTACCACTCGGAAAGCAGCCTCACCTGTTTCTCGGTGTAGCCGCGCTCGATCATGCGCTGGACGAAATCCTGGTGTTTCTTGCGGTCGTCCTCCGACGCCTTGGGGTTGAAGGAAATAACCGGCAGCAGGTCCTCGGTGCTGGCGAACATCTTCTTCTCGATGACGTTGCGCAGTTTCTCGTAACTGGTCCACTTGGGGTTTCGGCCCTCGTTATTGGCACGGGCGCGCAGCACGAAGTTGACGATCTCGCTGCGGAAGTCCTTGGGATTGCTGATACCCGAGGGCTTTTCCATTTTTTCCAGTTCGTCGTTGAGTGCCGCCCGGTCGAGGATCTCGCCGGTGTCCGGGTCCCGGTATTCCTGGTCCTGTACCCAGAGGTCGGCATAGGTGACATAGCGGTCGAAAAGGTTCTGGCCGTACTCGGAGTAGGATTCCAGGTAGGCTGTCTGGATCTCCTTGCCGATGAAGTCCACATAATTGGGGGCCAGGAATTCCTTGATGAACTTGAGGTACCGCTCGTGGACTTCCGGCGGGAACTGCTCCTGCTCGATTTCCTTCTCCAGCACATATAGCAGATGCACCGGGTTGGCGGCCACTTCCGTCGGGTCGAAGTTGAACACCTTGGAAATCACCTTGAAAGCGAAGCGGGTGGAGAGGCCGGTCATGCCCTCGTTGACGCCGGCGGCGTCCTTGTACTCCTGCAGGGACTTGGCCTTTGGATCCCGGTCCTTGAGGTTTTCGCCGTCGTAGACCCNNTTCTCCGGCTCCTTGAGGCGCGACAGGACGGTGAACTGGGCGAGCATGTCCAGCGTGTCCGGCGCGCATGGCGCCTCGGCCAGGGAACTGTTTTGCAACAATTTTTCGTAGATTTCCACTTCCTCGGTAACCCGCAGGCAGTAGGGGACCTTGATGATATAGACCCGGTCGATGAAGGCCTCGTTATTCTTGTTGTTGCGGAAAGCCTGCCACTCCGCCTCGTTGGAGTGGGCCAGGATGGTGCCTTCATAGGGGATGGCGCCGATCCCCTCGGTGGCGTTGTAGTTGCCTTCCTGGGTGGCCGTGAGCAGGGGGTGCAGGACCTTGATGGGCGCCTTGAACATCTCCACGAATTCCATCAGGCCCTGGTTGGCCCGGCACAGGCCGCCGGAGTAGCTGTAGGCATCGGGGTCGTTCTGGGGGTATTCCTCGAGCTTGCGAATATCCACCTTGCCCACCAGGGAGGAGATGTCCTGGTTATTCTCGTCGCCGGGCTCGGTCTTGGAAATGGCGATCTGGTCAAGGATCGAGGGCCAGAGCTTGACCACCCGGAAGCGGGAAATGTCGCCGCCGTATTCGTGCAGTCGTTTTGTCGCCCAGGGAGACATTATTCCCTTCACGTAGCGCTGGGGGATACCGTATTCCTCCTCCAGAATACGGCTGTCCTCCTCCGGATCGAACAAACCCAGGGGCGACTCGTACACCGGCGAGCCCTTGAGGCAGTAGATGGGGTGCTTTTCCATGAGCGACTTGAGCTTCTCGGCCAGCGAGGACTTGCCTCCGCCAACAGGGCCCAGCAGGTAGAGAATCTGTTTCTTTTCCTCGAGCCCCTGGGCGGCATGCTTGAAGAAGCTGACGATGCTCTGGATGCACTCCTCCATGCCATAGAACTCGTCGAAGGCCTCGTAGCGCTTGATCATCTTGTTGGAGAAGATTCGGCTGAGTCGCGAATCCCTGGATGTGTCCACCAGCTCCGGTTCGCCGATTGCCATCAGCAGGCGTTCGGCGGAAGTGGCGTAGACGGAGGGGTCGTCCCGGCACAGGTCGAGGTATTCCTGGAGACTGAACTCCTCCTGCTGGGTCGCTTCGTAGCGGCTCTGGTAGTGGGCAAAAATGGACATCAACGTACCTCCTGCTTCCCTTAGACTGAGCCCATGCTCAAACTAAGTCTAGACGCGTTTTCCGCATCCAGGCTGGCCAAATAATATGTCCTTCGGGGAAATCTTATTCTTATTTTTGCCGCTTGTTTTTATTGCCGGACTGCAATGTCAACCACATTTCACTTTTTGACATTACTCCTTTTTTTCCAGTTTGAATAGGCCCTGTTGGGACTCCGTTGGCATATACATAAGCTATATCACCCTGCGGGGGCGGGGAGCTCGACACGAAATTGCCGGGGGTTGTTATTGGTGTGGGAGTGACCCTGATTGGGAGGAAAAAGCTTTCAGCCGGGTGGTGCATCGCGGTCGGTACCCAAAGGGCATAAAGGACCGCTCACACAGGGGAAGGTTCCCCCGGTTAGCTATCGGTGTGGGAGCGGCCCTCGGCCGCGATGGGACTGGCTTCGGGCGACCGGTCGGACCCCTGTACCGTCCCAGGCAATCGCGATCGAGGATCGCTCCCACACCAGTAGAGGGCTTCGAACAGGTGGCGACCACTCCCAGGGTGGCTATCGATGTGGGAGCGGCCCTTTATGCCCTTTGGGTATTGGCCGCGATGGGGCAGGCTTAGGGCGACCGGTCGGACCCCTGTACCGCTCCAGGCAATCGCGATCGAGGATCGCTCCCACAGCAGTAAAGGGCTTCGAACACATGGGGGCTCTTCCCAGGATAGCTATTGGTGTGGGAGCGGCCCTCGGCCGCGATGGGGCTCCCCTGTACCGCCCCTGGCAATCGCGATCAAGGATCGCTCCCACAGACACCCACAGGGGGAGGGCTCCCGGGATACCCCGAAGAAGGTGCTCTCCCGTGCCCAACGGCTACCGCCGGTTGCTTTCCTCCGCCAACATCCCCATCATTCCGCTCTTCACTTCGATACGCGAGTTTCATGGAAAAGATTGCCATACGGGGTGCCAGGACCCACAACCTCAAGAACGTGGACCTGGACCTTCCCCGGGACAAACTGATCGTGATTACCGGCATTTCCGGCTCGGGCAAATCATCCCTGGCTTTCGATACTCTCTACGCCGAGGGTCAGCGCCGCTACGTGGAGTCTTTGTCCGCCTACGCCCGGCAGTTTTTGTCCATGATGGAAAAACCGGATGTGGAGCACATCGAAGGGCTGTCACCGGCCATTTCCATCGAGCAGAAGTCCACTTCCCACAACCCGCGCTCGACAGTGGGGACCATTACCGAAGTCTACGACTACCTGCGCCTGCTTTACGCCCGGGTCGGGGAGCCCCGCTGCCCGCAACACGGTGAACCTCTCGCCGCCCAGACCATCAGCCAGATGGTGGACCACGTGCTTGAGTTGCCCGAAGGCAGCAAGCTCCTGCTGCTGGCGCCGGTCATCCGCGACCGCAAAGGCGAGCACTTACTTGTCTTCGACCAACTGCGTGCCCAGGGCTTCGTCCGGGCCCGGGTGGACGGCCGGGTTATCGACCTGGATGAGGTGCCCGATCTCGCCAAGAACAAAAAACACAGCATCGAGGCGGTGGTTGACCGCTTCAAGGTGCGGGACGACCTGGGGCTGCGCCTGGCGGAATCCTTCGAGACCGCCCTGAATCTTTCCGGGGGTATCGCCATTGTCGCGCCCATGGCGGGGGAAAAGAGCGTCAGCGAGCATGTTTTCTCCTCCCGTTTCGCCTGCCCGGTGTGCGACTACAGCATCAGCGAGCTGGAGCCCCGGATTTTCTCCTTCAACAATCCCGCCGGGGCCTGCCCGTCCTGCGACGGCTTGGGTGTAAAGCAGTTTTTCGATATCGACCGTGTTATCCAGGACCCGTCGAGTACCCTGGCGGAGGGCGCCATCCGTGGATGGGACAGGCGTAATTTCTTTTATTTCAATATGTTGACGTCACTGGCGGACCAGTACGGGTTCGATATCGACACCCCGTTCGAAGATTTGGACCCCAGTCACCAGCAGCTGGTGCTGTTCGGCAGCGGCGACCGGGAAGTGGATTTCAACTATGTCAACGACCGGGGCACCGTGTTCAGGCGCCGGCACCGGTTCGAGGGCATTATCCCCAACCTGGAGCGCCGCTACCGGGAAACGGATTCCTCCTCCGTGCGTGACGAACTGGCCAAGTACATCAGCAGCCAGCATTGCCCGGACTGCGACGGGGCCCGGTTGCGGGAGTCCGCCCGCAATGTCTTTATCGACGAAAAGAGCCTGCCGGCGGTAACCTCCCACCCGGTGGGGGAGTTGGCGGATTACTACGCCGGGCTCAAGCTGCCCGGCCAGCGCGGTATTATTGCCGAGAAGATTCTCAAGGAGATTCGCGATCGCCTGCACTTCCTGGTGGACGTGGGTCTCAACTACCTGACCCTGGATCGCAGTGCCGAGACCCTTTCCGGCGGCGAGGCCCAGCGCATCCGCCTGGCCAGCCAGATCGGCGCCGGCCTGGT
>DGNJ01000132.1:16451-16912 GCA_002388905.1 Cellvibrionales bacterium UBA4495 | reverse complement strand
TTCGCGGTAGTGTTTGAGCAGTTCCGGGTGATCCCGCCACAGCTCATGGGCGCGAAGCAGCAGCTCGGCGAAATCCACCAGGCCGCCCCGCTCGCAGGCCTCCTCGTAACCCCGGTATACCGTGAGCAGGGTTCGGGTGAAGGGGTCGGGCGTTTCCTGGATATGGCGGGCCCGAAGACCTTCGTCTTTCTGGCTGTTGATAAACCACTGGGCCTGGCGAGGCGGCCAGCGGCTGTCGTCGATATCCAGGGTACTGTAAACCCGCTTGATCAGGCGCAACTGGTCGTCGCTGTCGAGTATCTGGAAATTTTCGGGTAATCCGGCCTCGCGCCAGTGGGTCTTCAGGAGCCGGTGAGCAAGGCCGTGGAAGGTTCCCACCCACATGCCGCGCGGCGCCAGCGGCAGCAGTGAGGCGATGCGCTCACGCATCTCTCGCGCCGCCTTGTTGGTAAAGGTGACGG
>DGNJ01000132.1:10698-16417 GCA_002388905.1 Cellvibrionales bacterium UBA4495 | reverse complement strand
GCACCAGCACCCGGGTCTTGCCGCTACCCGCGCCGGCGAGAACCAGTAGATGGTTATCGGTGCTGGTCACGGCATCCCGCTGGGCCGTATTGAGGGGGTCGATCAATGAAGTGACGTCCATGGCGGGGAATTCTACCAGATCGGGCGGCGTCCGGGCCGCTTGCCATCAACGCCCGGGGCGGGCAATATTGCCCCGGTCTGTCCATCGTCGCGGAGGCAAAATCCATGTCAGTGGCAAGAGTCGTCCCGCTGCTTTTCGCTATTGCACTGCTGGCAATTCCCCTGGAAAGGGCACATGCCAGCGGCGGCAGTCCGGCCCTGCGCTCGGCGTCGGTGCTGATCACCGACGGGTCGGGCCGGCTGGTTTACAGCAAAGACGCCGACCAGGCCCGGCCCATCGCCTCCATCACAAAATTANNAATTAATGACCGCCATGGTGATTCTCGATGCCGACCTGGACCCGGAGCAGGAAATTACCATCACCCGGAACGATCGGGATCTCATCCAACTCACCGGTTCGCGCCTGGCATACGGCGCCGTGCTGACGCGCCGGGAGCTGCTCGTGCTTGCCCTGATGGCCTCGGAAAACCGCGCGGCCAACGCCCTGGGCCGCACCTATCCCGGCGGCATGAAAGCCCTGGTGCAGGCCATGAACCGGAAAGCCGCCGACCTGGGCATGAGTAACAGTGTCTTCCGGGACCCTGCGGGTCTTGATCCCGGCAATGTGTCGACAGCCGCCGACCTGTTAAAAATGCTCAATGCCGTGGAGGAGTACCCGCTGATCCGGGCTGCGACAACCACGGCCAGCCGCAAGGTTCACCCCTACCCGGACCGGGGGCCGCTCCGCTACGTCAACACCAACCGCCTCCTCAAAAACAATGCCTGGGAGATACAACTCAGCAAAACCGGTTACCTGAACGAGGCGGGTCGCTGCCTGGTGATGCAGGCCAGGGTCGACGACCGCGACCTGTCCGTCATCCTTCTGGACTCCTTCGGGAAGCTCACGCCCTTTGGCGACGCCAACCGGCTGCGGCGCTGGCTGCGGGAACAGGGACCCGAATCCTACCTTGCCGCCCGGGAAACAGGCACCGGTTCGCCCGACTGAAGCCGGAGCCTTTATTCGACGGTGACGGACTTGGCCAGGTTGCGTGGCTGATCCACATCCGTGCCCTTGAGCACCGCCACGTGATAGGCCAGTAACTGCAGCGGTATGGTATAGAGAATGGGTTCGAGGTTGTCGGGTACGTGGGGCAGGTTGAGGACCGTGACCCCCTCGTCGTTGACAAAGCCGGCATCGACGTCGGCAAAAACGTAGAGCTTGCCGCCCCGGGCCTGGACCTCGTGAAGGTTGGACTTCAGTTTTTCCAGCAGTTCATTATTGGGGGCAACGGCCACCACGGGCATATCGTCATCCACCAGAGCCAGCGGACCGTGCTTGAGTTCCCCCGACGGATAGGCCTCCGCGTGGATATAAGAGATCTCCTTGAGTTTCAGGGCGCCCTCCAGGGCGATGGGAAACTGCTGCCCCCGACCCAGGAACAGGGCGTGCTGCTTTTCGACGAAGCGCTCGAAGGTTGCCTCGATCTCGGCATCCAGGGTCAGGACCTGGCGACACAGGTCCGGCAGGCGGTGAAGCGCGGCGACCCGCCGGCTTTCCTCCTCTGCCGGCATGCCTCGCGAACGGCCCAGGACGATGGCCAGGAGCTGCAGCGCCACCAGTTGGGTGGTAAAGGCTTTGGTGGACGCGACCCCGATCTCGGGCCCGGCGCGGGTCATGATCGCCAGGTCGGATTCGCGCATCAGGGAGCTGTTCGCCACGTTACAGACCGCGAGGGATGCCAGGTATCCGGACTCCCGCCCCGCGCGCAGTGCCGCCAGGGTATCGGCGGTCTCCCCGGACTGCGACACGGAGACAAAGAGCGTGTTGGGGGAAATGACCACTTTCCGGTAACGATACTCGCTGGCCACCTCCACCTGGCAGGGAATGCCCGCCCAATCCTCTATCCAGTATTTGGCCACCAGCCCGGCATGATAGCTGGTGCCGCAGGCCACGATATGGATACTTTCGACCTTACTGAAGACTTCCTCGGCGGCCCAGCCGAAAGCCTCGGTAAGAACACGCTTGTCGCCGATACGGCCCTGCAGGGTCGCCTCCAGCACGTCGGGTTGCTCGAAGATTTCCTTGCTCATGTAATGGCGAAAATCGCCCTTGTCGGCGTCCCAGGCCTGTGCGGAAAGCAGAGTGACAGGGCGCTTCGCTGGCTCGCCGCGGCCATCCAGAACCCGGTAGTCCTGGCGCCTCAGCGCCACGACATCGCCTTCTTCCAGGAAAACGAAGCGGTCGGTCACCTGCCGCAAAGCCAGGGGATCGGACGCCAGGAAGTTTTCCTCGATACCCACACCCAGGACAAGGGGACTGCCCCAGCGGGTACCCACCAGGGTATCCGGCTCGTCCCCCGAGACGGCGACGATCGCATAAGCGCCCTCGAGTTGTTTCGCGGCGCGGGTAACGGCATCCAGCAAATCGCGGCCTTCAGTCTTCAGGGAGTGGACCAGGTGGGCGATGACCTCGGTATCGGTTCCCGACTGGAAACGGTAGCCCGCATGGCTGAGCCGGGTACGCAGTTCCGCATGGTTTTCAATAATGCCGTTGTGGACAACAGCGATATTCCCCGAGCAATGGGGGTGAGCGTTGACTTCGCTGGGCACACCATGAGTTGCCCACCGGGTATGGGCGATACCCGTATGTCCGGCAACCGGCTCACGGGCCAGTCGCTCTTCCAGGGCCGCTACTTTGCCGGCGGTCTTGCGGCACTGCAGTTCGCCGCTTTCGTCGAGCACGGCAATACCGGCTGAGTCGTAGCCGCGATATTCCAGGCGACGAAGTCCCTCGAGCAGTATCCCCGTGACATTGCGCTGGGCGATGGCACCGACTATTCCGCACATTTTGTTCAGTCCTTTTTAGCTTTCACCGGCCGCTGCCAGTCGGCGATATTTTTTTGCCTGCCCCGGGCGACCGCAAGATTTTGCTCGGGCACGTCCCGGGAAATGGCCGAGCCGGCGCCGACCGTGGCGCCGCGACCGATGCGCACCGGCGCCACCAGGGCGCTATTGGAACCGATAAAGGCGCCGTCATCGATCTCGGTGAGGTGCTTGTTGGCCCCGTCGTAGTTGCAGGTGATGGTACCTGCACCGACATTGACGCCTTCCCCGAGTCGGGCGTCGCCCACATAACTGAGGTGATTAACCTTGCTGCCCCTGCCGATTTCAGCCTTTTTGGTCTCGACGAAGTTGCCGACCTTACTGTCCCGATGCAACACCGTGCCGGCGCGTAGTCGTGCAAAGGGCCCCACCTCGACACCGTTGTCAATGGTCACCGGCCCCTCGATAAGGGTGTTGGCCTTGATCGTCACGCCGTCGCCGATGGTGGCGTTGCTGATCACGCAGTTGGGTCCGATGGTGACGCCGGTTCCCAGGTGGACCTCTCCCTCGAAGACGCAGTTGACGTCGATAAAAGTGTCGGCGCCCGCCGTCAGACGACCGCGGCAGTCGAAGCGCCCCGCATCGGCCAGGCCGACACCGGCCGCCATCAGTTCGCGGGCCAGTTCGCGCTGGTAGTGACGCTCCAGTCCCTGTAATTGCTCGCGGCTGTTGACCCCCTCGATTTCCAGCACCGAGTCGGGGTGCAATGCCCGTATGGCAACCCTGTCCGCCCGGGCCATGGCCACCAGATCGGTCAGGTAGTATTCGCCCTGGGCGTTATTGTTGTCCAGCCTCGGCAGCCATTCCCGGAGTCTTTCGCCGGTAGCGGCCAGGACCCCGGTGTTGATCTCGCGGATAAGTCGCTCGTCGTCGGTGGCATCCTTTTCCTCGACGATTTCACGCACCTGCCCGGCTTCATCGCGAACGATGCGTCCATAGCCGGCAGGGTCGTCAAGCTCCACGGTCAGCACCGCCAGGGTTTCATCCGAGGCCGTGCCGACCATTTTTTCCAGCGTCCGGTGCCCGATCAGGGGCACGTCGCCGTAGAGCACCAGCACCACGCTGTCATCCCGCAAGTGGGGAAGGGCCCGGGCTACGGCATCGCCGGTGCCCAGTTGCTCCGCCTGTTCCACCCAGCGCACATCCCGGTCCGCGAATGCCGCCCGGACATCGTCGGCGCCGTGGCCGACGACCACGGTAATGCGGTGATTGTCGAGGGTGGCAGCGGTATCGAGCACGTGACCGAGCAGGGGTTTGCCCGCCAGGGTATGCAGAACCTTGGCCAGGCGGGAGTTCATGCGCTTGCCCTTGCCAGCGGCCAAAATGACGATATCTGTTTCCATCCAGGGTCTCCGGGATTGGTCACGGCCTGTCGAATTGACGAATTCTAGACATTTACCGCCGGCAAGAGAACCGACCGGATCGAAAAAATCCGTCGCCGTTTGCCGACGTCCCGGGAATCTCCCACAAAAAAAGGCAGCCGAAGCTGCCTTTTTTTGTGGGAGTCCCATCGCCTACCGGACCGCCTTGGCTTTGCGACGCAATTCCTCGATGGTTTTCAACTGCGCCGTGGCCTCTGCCAGTTGCGAAGTGGCACGGGAGAAATCGAATTCCCCGCTCTGGTTTTGCAGGTCGTGCAGTGCCTGTTTCCTGGCTTCCTCGGCGGCGGCCTCGTCCAGATCGCCGGCCCGGGTCGCGGTATCGGCAAGGATGGAGACGATATCCGGCTGGACTTCCAGGTAACCGCCGGACAGGTAGTAGATTTCCTCCTCGCCGTTTTGCTTGACCAGGCGCACGGGCCCGGGCTTCAACTCGGTCAGCAGGGGGGCGTGCCCGTAGTTGATACCCAGTTCGCCGTAGGACCCGGTAGCGACCACCAGCTCCACCAGCCCCGAGAACAGGGATTCCTCGGTGCTGACGATATTGCAGTGCGTTGTCATAGCCATAATTCTAGCCTCTGGGGACGGATGTTACTTCTTCTCCGCCTTTTCGACCGCCTCCTCGATGGAACCCACCATGTAGAAGGCCTGTTCGGGCAGGTGGTCGTAATCGCCGTTGAGGATACCCGCAAAGCCGGCGATGGTGTCCTTCAGGGATACGTATTTGCCCGGAGAGCCGGTAAATACTTCCGCCACGTAGAAGGGCTGGGACAGGAAACGCTGGATCTTCCGGGCCCGGGCCACCACCTGCTTGTCTTCCTCGGACAGCTCGTCCATGCCCAGGATGGCGATAATGTCCTTGAGTTCCTTGTAGCGCTGGAGCACGGACTGGACGCCGCGGGCCGTCTCGTAGTGCTCCTGGCCGATGACCAGGGGATCGAGAAGCCGGGATGTGGAGTCCAGGGGATCCACCGCCGGGTAGATACCCAGCTCGGCGATCTGCCGGGACAGCACCAGGGTCGCGTCAAGGTGGGCGAAGGTGGTGGCCGGGGAGGGATCGGTCAGGTCGTCCGCCGGCACGTAGACGGCCTGGAAGGACGTGATGGACCCGGTCTTGGTGGAGGTGATTCGCTCCTGGAGGGCACCCATTTCCTCGGCCAGGGTGGGCTGGTAGCCCACGGCGGAGGGCATCCGCCCCAGCAGTGCCGATACCTCGGTNNTACCCGCCAGGGTGTAGCGGTAGATGTTATCGACGAACATCAGCACGTCGCGGCCTTCGTCCCGGAAATACTCGGCGATTGTCAGGCCGGAGAGGGCAACCCGGAGGCGGTTACCGGGGGGCTCGTTCATCTGGCCGT
>DGNJ01000132.1:0-10668 GCA_002388905.1 Cellvibrionales bacterium UBA4495 | reverse complement strand
ATAGAAGTCGTTGCCTTCCCGGGTCCTTTCGCCGACACCGGCGAATACCGACAGGCCGGAGTGGGCCTTGGCAATGTTGTTGATAAGTTCCATCAGGGTCACGGTCTTGCCCACGCCGGCACCGCCGAACAGGCCGACCTTGCCGCCCTTGGAAATGGGCATGATCAGGTCCACCACCTTGATGCCGGTCTCCAGGATATCCACCGTGGAGGACTGGTCGGCATAGGCCGGGGCCTTGCGGTGAATGGGCATTCTCTCGGTGAATTCCACAGGGCCCGCTTCATCCACCGGGTTGCCCAGCACATCCATGATCCGACCCAGCGTGCCCTGGCCCACCGGAACCGAAATCGGAGCGCCCGTGTTGGCCACTGTCAGGCCCCGGCTCAGGCCCTCGGAGGAGCCCATGGCAATGCTGCGCACGATACCGTCGCCCAGTTGCTGCTGTACTTCCAGGGTCAGCCCCTTTTCCTCGACGCTGAGGGCGTCGTAGATGTTGGGCACCTGATCCCGAGGAAACTCCACGTCGATCACCGCACCGATGATTTGTACAATACGTCCGCTACTCATTTCGGTTCCTCTTTAAATCTTGCAAAAATCTGTGTTGGCGCCGGCTCTTATACCGCTGCCGCGCCGCCGACAATCTCGGACAATTCCTGGGTAATCGCCGCCTGGCGCGCCTTGTTATAGATCAACTGCAGTTCGTCGATCAGGTCGCCGGCATTTTCGGTGGCGTTCTTCATGGCCAGCATCCGTGCCGCCATTTCACAGGCCTTGTTTTCCACCACGCCCTGGTAGACCTGGGACTCGATGTATCGGGTCAGGAGTCCGTCGAGCAGGTCTTCCGGGTTGGGTTCGTAGATATAGTCCCAGTGGTGCTCGAGTTTTTCGTTTTCCTCGGGCACCAGGGGCAGCAGTTGCTCCACCTCGGGCTTCTGGGTCATGGTGTTGACGAAGGTGTTGCCAACCAGGTAAAGACGATCGACAGTGCCCTCGTCAAAGGCGTCAAGCATCACCTTGACGCTACCGATCAGGTCGGAGGCCGTGGGTTCATCGCCCAGCTCGCGCACGCTGGCGACGATATTGCCGCCCAAGCCGCCAAAGAAAGCGGCGGCCTTGGCACCCACGACGCAAAGATCGACGGCCACGTTCTGGTCACGCCAGTGTTTCAGGTCCCTGATCACGGACTTGAACATGTTGATGTTCAGGCCGCCACACAAACCCCGGTCGGTGGAAATGACGATGTAGCCGACCCGCTTGACCTCGCGCTCCATCAGGTAGTGGTGCCGATATTCCGACTGGGCGTTGGCCAGGTGGCCAATCACTTCCCGCATGCGCTTGGCATAGGGTTTGCCCAGTTCCATACGCTCCTGGGCGCGGCGCATCTTGCTTGCCGCCACCAGTTCCATGGCACTGGTGATCTTCTGCGTGCTCTTGACGCTGCTGATCTTGGTCTTGATCTCTTTACCGACTGCCATTCGCTGTCTGCCTGTTTAACCGTCTGTTGTCCGAAACCGGCCTTTGTCTACCAGCCCTGGGTGGCGACAAACTTGTCCAGCGCCGCCTTGAAGCTGGCCTGGATATCGTCGTTCCAGTCGCCGCTCTCGTTGACCTGGTCGAGCAGATCGCCGTGTTCCGCCTTCATGTAGGCGAGCAGGGCGGTCTCGAAGTCGCCCACCTTGTTGACCTCCACTTCCTTCAGGTAGCCCTGGTTGGCGGCGTAGAGCACGACCGCCATCTCGGCAACACTGAGGGGGGAGTACTGGGGCTGCTTCATCAACTCGGTCACGCGCTCACCGTGTTCCAGCTGGGCGCGGGTGGCCTCGTCCAGATCGGAAGCGAACTGCGAGAAAGCCGCCAGTTCCCGGTACTGGGCCAGGGCCAGGCGGACACCGCCGCCGAGCTTTTTGATGATCTTGGTCTGGGCCGAGCCACCCACCCGGGATACCGACAGGCCGGCGTTCATCGCGGGTCGGATACCGGCATTGAACATGTCGCTTTCGACAAAGATCTGGCCGTCGGTGATGGAGATCACGTTGGTGGGTACGAAGGCAGACACGTCCCCAGCCTGGGTCTCGATGATGGGCAGGGCGGTCAGCGAGCCGGTCTTGCCTTTCACTTCGCCATTGGTGAACTTCTCGACGTAGTCGGCATTCACCTTGGAAGCACGTTCCAGCAAGCGCGAGTGCAGATAAAACACGTCGCCGGGATAGGCTTCACGACCGGGGGGACGCTTCAGCAGAAGCGATATCTGCCGGTAGGCCCACGCCTGTTTGGTAAGGTCGTCGTAGATGATCAGCGCGTCCTGGCCCCGGTCCCGGTAGTATTCGCCGATGGTGCAGCCGGCGTAGGGCGCCAGGTACTGCATGGCGGCCGGATCGGAAGCGGTGGCGGCAACCACCACGGTGTGATCCATGGCCCCGTGCTCTTCCAGTTTGCGGACGATGCTCGCCACCGTCGACGACTTCTGGCCGATGGCCACGTAGATACATTTGATGCCGGTGTTTTTCTGGTTGATGATGGCGTCCACCGCGATGGCCGTCTTGCCGATCTGGCGGTCGCCGATAATCAGTTCCCGCTGGCCGCGACCGATGGGCACCATGGCGTCGATGGCCTTGAGGCCGGTCTGGACGGGCTCATCCACCGCCTGGCGCTCGATAACGCCCGGGGCGACCTTTTCGATGGCATCTGTCAGGTCGGTGTTGATGGGACCCTTGCCGTCGATGGGGTTACCCAGGGCATCCACGACGCGACCTTCCATCTCGGGGCCCACCGGCACCTCGAGAATTCGGCCGGTACAGCGAGCCTTGTTGCCCTCCACCAGGCCCAGATAGTCGCCGAGAACCACGGCGCCCACGGAGTCTCGCTCGAGGTTCAGGGCCAGGCCGTAGAGGCCGCCGTCGAACTCGATCATTTCCCCGTACATGACTTCGCCGAGGCCATGAATGCGAACGATACCGTCGGAGACGGAAACAATAGTGCCCTCATTGCGGGCGTCCGCGCTGACATCAAGACTCTCTATGCGCTTCTTGATGACGTCGCTGATTTCAGATGGATTCAGTTGCTGCATGGTCGATTCCTCGATCCTACGTATTTAATGCTTCGGCGAGTTTGTTCAGGCGGCCGCGGATAGTACCGTCGATCACGGCATCACCGGCGCGAACCAGGACGCCACCGAGCAGGCTTTTGTCAATCCGCACGGATACGTTCACTTTCCGATCCAGGCGTTTACCAAGGGCCTCCACCAGCTTGTCGCGCTGGGAATCGTCGATCTCGCTGGCCACGTGCAACTCGACGTCGACGGTCTTTTCGCGCTCCACCTTGAGGCGGTGGAACTGCTCGCTAATCTCGGGAAGAAGCGGCAACCGGCGGTTTTCCGCAAGCAGGCGGACCAGGTTGCGGGACTTGTCGTCGAGGCCCTCGCCGCAAAGGTCGAGCAGCGTTTCCGCCTGCTGTTCGATCGTGTAGTGGGGAGAGGACAGCAATCGCTCGACGGTGGGGTGCTCAACCACGTCGGCCAGTGTGTTCAATACTTCCGACCAGTTTTCCAGCGCCCCGGCCTCGACGGCGTATTCAAACGCGGCACGGGCATAGGGGCGGGCCAGGGTACTCAATTCCGCCATAGGGGACCTCTCTTAAAGCTGTGCCGACAGTTTGTCGACCAGCTCGCGGTTGGCCTGCTCGTCGATGGAAGACTCGAGAATCCTCTCGGCACCGGTGACAACCAGGGCAGCCACCCTGGCGCGCAGTTCCTCCCGGGCCCGGTTGATTTCCTGGTCGATCTCGTCCCTGGCGGCGGCCTTGAGGCGATCGCCCTCGGTGCGGGCCTGCTCCTTGGCTTCCTCGACAATCTGATTGGCCCGCTTGTTGGCGTGCTCTATCAGTTCCGCCGCTTCCTTGCGGGCTTCCTTCAATTGGTCCGTGGCCTTGTTTTGCGCCAGCTCAAGATCGTGCATGGCACGGTCGGCAGCATCCAGCCCCTCGGCGATCTTCTTCTTGCGTTCCTCCATGGCGCTTGTCAGGGCGGGCCAGACAAACTTCATGCAGAACCAGACGAAGACGGCGAAAGAGACCATCTGGCCGAACAGCGTAATATTGATGTTCACGCCATTAACCTCGCGTTTCTGGTTTGGTGGTTTCTCGTAACGGAATCACCGTCCGTCGCTTAGGCAGCCACACCAGGCGCAACAACGAAGATAAGGTACATGGCGATACCGACGCCGATAATGGGGATAGCGTCGATCAGGCCGGCGAGCAGGAACATCTTGCCCTGAAGCATGGGACCAAGCTCCGGCTGGCGGGCGGTGCCTTCGATAAGTTTGCCGCCCAGCAGCCCCATACCCAGTGCCGCGCCGATGGCGCTGGAGGCGAGCATGATGGCGGCAGCGATAATGACGAGTTCCATGTGATTCTCCTAGTGTTTAAGGTGTTTAAAGTTGGGATTGATGAAATCAGTGATCTTCGTGGGACTGACTCAGGTATACCACGGTAAGCACCATGAAGATAAAGGCCTGCAGGGTGATGATCAGAATATGGAAGATTGCCCAGCCCAGTTGCAGCGCGCCACCAAAAATCCCCAGGATCAGCCCGGCACTGTACATGGTGGCGATAAGGATGAAAATCATTTCACCCGCGAACATGTTACCGAACAGCCGCAGGGCAAGGGAGAAGGGTTTGGCAAGCAGGCCCACCACTTCCATGAACAGGTTCACGGGGATAAAGGCCCAGTGATTGAAAGGGTGCAGAATAAACTCTTTCAGGTAACCGGCGCCCTTGACCTTGAAACCGTAGTAGATCATCAGCACGAACACGCCCAGCGCCAGACCCACGGGGACATTGATATCGGTGGTGGGGACGATCTTCTGGTAATGGACACCGGCAAGGCTGAACAGCCAGGGCACCAGGTCCACGGGAACGAGATCCATGAGGTTCATCAGGAAAACCCAGGTGAACACCGTGAGCGCCAGGGGGCCGATAATCTTGTTGCGGCCGTGGAAGCTGTCCTTGACGGTACCGTCGACGAACTCCAGCAGCCACTCGACAAAGTTCTGCAGGGGACCGGGTACGCCGGTGGTGGCGCGCCTGGCGGCCCGGCCGAACAGCCAGCAGAAAATCACGCCCAGGCCGATGGACCAACCCAGGGAATCCACGTGAAAGGCCCAAAAACCCATCTCCGCGGCTTCTTCCGGAGAGTGCGCCAGGCCCCAGGAACCGTCGGGGTGCTTACCAAATACGAGGTTTTGAAGGTGGTGCTGGATGTACTCAGTCGTGGTCTGGTTTTCGCTCGCCATGGGTCTCTCGTCGGGCCTCAAAATGCGAATTTAATATCTGTGGTGTTGCAGCAGCTTCGCCGTGACATACGCATGGCTCAGCGCCAGGGCCACATAGGCTGCCACCAGGGTGGCCATGTTCACCGGCCTCAGGAAGACAAACGCCAGCGCAAAGAGCGCCGCCGTCAGCAGAACCTTGCCCGTCTCCCCCCGGTACATGCTCTGTACCGTTTTCGCCAACTGCCTGGCACCCTGGTATTGAAACGCTTTCCAGGCAAAATAGGTGCTTGCCGCTATCTGTATCCCGCCACCCGCCAGTACCGAGACAGTGTAGACCCTGCCAAACGGCAGGACCGCCACCGCAAGGAGAAGCAAGATCAGTGCCTGCACGGCTGTAAGACGCAGCAGCGGCGGTCTCGCTATGGTTGCCATTGTTCACCAACCGAATTTGCGCCGCGCCGCCCATCCCACCGGGCCACCTTCCAAGCGGGCGGGAATTATAGGGAGTTAACCCCGCTTATTCAACAAAAGCGGGATGGTTTTTCAGGTTTGCTGTAACAGGCTCAACGGGTGCCCGCGGCATCAACGGTCAATCCTTGATCTGCAATCGCTCAAGGACACCTTCCAGTTCCTCGACGCTATTGTAGTTGAAAACCAGCTTGCCCTTGCCCCGGGCACTGTGTTGGATCGCCACCGGCAAACCCACCTGCTCGGATACCCGTTCCTGAAGGCGCCGGATATCGGGATCGACAGCGCCGCGACCGGGACCCGGTTTATCGCTTTCCTGGTGAAGCCGGCGCACCAGGCTTTCGGTCTGGCGAACGGTGAGGCCCTTGCCGGCGACCGTGCGCGCGGCCTGCACCTGCTTGTCACCCTCGAGGCCGAGCAGGGCCCGGGCATGGCCCATTTCGATATCCCCCCGCTCCAGAAGGATGCGAACGTCCTCCTCCAGGGACAACAGCCGGATCAGATTGGCGACAGCCGCACGGGACTTGCCCACCGCCTGGGCCACTTCCTGCTGGGTCAGCTCGAACTCCCGCTGCAATCGCAACAGGGCGTGGGCCTCCTCCACCGGGTTAAGGTCCTCCCGCTGAATGTTTTCGATCAGGGCCATGGCGATGGCCGTCTGGTCGGGCACGTCGCGAATCAGCGCCGGCACATCGGCGAGCCCGGCCATCTGGGCGGCGCGCCAGCGCCTTTCACCGGCGACGATTTCATAGCGATCGGGCCCCAGGGGTCGCACCACGATGGGCTGCATGATGCCCTGGGAACGGATGGAGTCGGATAACTCCTGGAGCGCTTCCGGATGCATATCCCGACGGGGCTGGTATTTGCCCCGCTGGAGGAATTCAATGGGCAGGTTTTTCAGGTTGCCGGTGCGATTGTCATCGGCATCCCCTATCTCGACGGGCTCTTGCCCCGCCAGTGCTTCGTCGTCGGCAATGCCCAGCAGGGCATCAAGGCCGCGACCCAAACCTTTTCGTTTTCCAGACATCTCAGCTTCCCGTGGCTTGTCGGCCCGCCGCGCCGGCCCGCTTGCGACGCCGGATCATTTCCCCGGCCAGGCCCAGATAGGCCACCGCCCCCTTGGAGTGACGATCGTAGACCAGGGCCGGCTTTCCGTAGCTGGGCGCCTCGGCCAGGCGCACGTTGCGGGGTATGGAGATACGGTATACGCGATCACCGAAATGCTGGTGCAACTGGGCGGTGACTTCGTTGGTGAGCGAGTTGCGCGGGTCGTACATCGTGCGCAGGATACCTTCCACCCGCAACCGGGGGTTAAGGAGCTTGGCGATGCGACGGATGGTGGACATCAGGTCGCTCAGTCCCTCCAGGGCATAGTATTCGCACTGCATGGGGATAATCACCCCGTCGCAGGCCACCAGGGCGTTGACGGTGAGCATGCTCAGGGATGGTGGACAGTCGACGATGATGTAATCGTAAGTGTTGCTTACCCGCAGGAGAGCGTGACGCAACCGGCTTTCCTTGTTGGGCAGCTTGAGCAATTCCACCTCGGCGGCGGTGAGATTACGGTTGGCGGGCAGGATATCGTAGCCGCATTCGGGGAGCGAACGGATGCCCTGTTCCACCGGAATCTGGCCGATGATCACCTCGTACACGGAATCATCGAGCCGGCTCTTGTCGACCCCGCTGCCCATGGTGGCGTTGCCCTGGGGATCCATGTCCACCAGCAGCACCCGCTTGCCGTAGGTGGCCAGCGAGGCGGCGAGGTTAACACTGGTGGTGGTCTTGCCCACCCCGCCTTTCTGGTTGGCGATAGTCAATATCTGGCTCAAGGTAACAATCCGATCTCGATCAAGTGGCGAACCCCGTCCACGCCCGGTATCTCCAGCCGGTGCGAGGCAGTGACATTATAGGGTTTTGCCAACTCGCTCAACTCTTTCTCCGGATAGCGGCCCTTCATGGCATAAAACCGACCACCGGCAGCGAGCAGGTGGCGGCACTTGTCGGCCATGCCGGAAAGCGACGTAAAGGCGCGGCTGATAACGCCATCGAACCCGGCCTCCGGGCGGAAATCCTCGACCCGGGATTGCACTTCCCGGACATTGCCCAGTTCCAGTGCGGCGCGCGCCTGGAACAGGAAGCGAACCTTCTTACCGTTGCTGTCCAGCAGGGTAAAATGACGGTCGGGACAGGCGATGGCCAAAGGAATTCCGGGCAGGCCCGGGCCGGTGCCCACATCGATGAACTGGCGTCCGGCCAGGAAGGGCAGGATCGCCAGGCTGTCGAGCAGGTGGCGGGAGACTATCTCCAGAGGATCGTCCACCGCCGTGAGATTGTAGGCGCGGTTCCACTTAAGGAGCAGGTCGGCATACTGCAAAAGGCCGGCCACCTGGTCGTCGCCCAGATCGAGACCGAGAACCTCCAGCCCCTGAACAAGCCGGATTTCGCGCTCCCGAACCGGCCAGGCTTCCCGCGATTCCCCCACGGGCGTCAGGCGATCTTTTCCCGGCTCGCGCCGGCGCCGGATTTTTTCTTAAGGTGGATAAGCAGCAGGGATATGGCCGCCGGCGTCACTCCGGGTATGCGCGATGCCCGTGCCAGGGTTTCCGGCCGGGCCTCGGTAAGTTTCTGGATAACCTCGTTGGACAGGCCCCGCACTGCGGCATAATCGAAATCCGCCGGAATCCCGGTGTTCTCGTGTCGGCGCAAACGCTCGATTTCCTCGGCCTGACGATCGATATAGCCGGCATACTTGGCGTCGATTTCGAGCTGCTCAGCGACCCGGTCATCCGTCACGGGTTCGCCGATAAGCCCGCCGACATGGCGGTAATCGAGCTCGGGGCGCTTGAGCAGGTCGAGAAGGCTGTATTCCCGCGACAGGGGTTTTTCACAATGGGCGTTGACCACCGCCGCGGCGTCCGATCCCGGCTGCACCCAGGTCCTCGCCAGGCGCTCCCGCTCCCGCTCGATGGCCTCCCGTTTTTCGGAAAAGGCCGCCCAGCGCGCGTCATCCACCAGGCCCAGGTCACGGCCCGTCCCGGTCAAACGCAAATCGGCGTTGTCCTCACGGAGCAGCAGCCGGTATTCAGCCCGGCTTGTGAACATGCGGTNNCCCATGGTGATCAGGTCGTCCACCAGCACCCCGATATAGGCCTCATCCCTTCGCGGACACCAGGGTTCCCGGCCCCGAACCTTGAGAGCGGCGTTGGCACCGGCCAGAAGCCCCTGGGCCGCCGCTTCCTCGTAGCCGGTAGTGCCGTTGATCTGGCCGGCAAAGAACAGCCCGTCGATATAGCGCGTTTCCAGCGAATAGCGAAGATCCCTGGGGTCGAAGAAATCATATTCGATGGCATAGCCGGGCCGGGTGATATGGGCATTCTCAAAGCCGGCAATGGAGCGAACCAGGTCGACCTGGACATCGAAGGGCAGGCTGGTGGATATACCGTTGGGGTAGAGTTCCCGGGTACCGAGCCCCTCCGGCTCGATAAATATCTGGTGGCTGTCCTTGTCGGCAAAGCGCACCACCTTGTCCTCGATGGAAGGGCAATAGCGCGGCCCGACCCCCTCGATGACGCCGGTGAACATGGGGGAGCGATCCATGCCGGCGCGGATAATGTCGTGGGTCCGCTCGCTGGTATGGGTGATCCAGCAGCAGGTCTGGCGAGGATGCTCCGCTGCCGCCCCCATGAACGACATAACCGGCTCCGGGGTATCGCCCCACTGCTCCTGGAGGTCGGTAAAATCAACACTCTTGGCATCGATCCGCGGCGGGGTGCCGGTTTTCAGGCGATCGACGCGCAGGGGAAGTGCCCGCAATGTTTGCGCCAGGGCATTGGCGGGGGGGTCGCCGGCCCGCCCGCCGTCGTGGTTTTCCAGACCGATATGGATACGACCGCCGAGGAAGGTTCCCACCGTAAGCACCACGGCTTTGGCGGTAAAGCGCAGGCCCATCTGAGTGACCACGCCCACTACCCGATCACCGTCGAGGATCAGGTCATCGACGCCCTGCTGGAAAATGGACAGGTTGGGCTGGTTCTCGAGAATCTCCCTGATGGCGCTTTTGTAGAGGACCCGGTCGGCCTGGGCGCGGGTGGCACGCACCGCGGGCCCCTTGCGGGCATTGAGCACCCGGAACTGGATACCGGCCCGGTCCGTGGCCCGGGCCATCGCCCCGCCCAGGGCATCGATTTCCTTGACCAGGTGGCTTTTGCCGATACCTCCGATGGCGGGGTTGCACGACATCTGGCCCAGGGTATCCATGTTGTGGGTGAGCAACAGGGTCTTGCAGCCCATGCGGGCCGCGGCCAGGCTGGCCTCGGTGCCGGCGTGCCCGCCACCGATAACAATAATGTCGAAGGGGTCCTTGTAATCCATTGCGCGCATCAGGGGGAAATGGAGGAGAATTATACGCTATAAAATGGCGGAATTTTAACCACCGTGTGGCAGTATCCAATAACAGTCTATAAATAATCCTTTTCTCTGAAGAGATAGGTTAATACTGTTACTACTATTAGGAGTACAGTTGCCTGTGGATATCCGCCGCAAAGCCCGTCGTCCGGCGGCCTCACGGATGGGATATTTTCGTTAAATCCTCTTGAAGAGCTGTCAGGCGCAGGTGGTCAACCTGTTGTCAGAATGCCGGTTATCCCCAGGCGGGCATTACTCCCGAACTTATTCAGATTTCGTCCCCTTCCGATTCAGAGTCCTTTCCCGGGTTTTTCACAGGATTGTCCAGGGTGCGGGCGCACTTGTGGATAACTCTGTTGACAATTCGAGTTTGCGGTTTTTCCGACGTACTGTCCCGGCTCAGGGGTTAGCCATTGCCATCACCACCGGATTTCATTAAAATCGCCGCCCTTCGTCGTGGGGTTTCCCCGCGACCATTGATTTGCGCCAGACCAAACCGGAATCCGAGCGATGAAAAGAACATTTCAAC
>DGNJ01000017.1 GCA_002388905.1 Cellvibrionales bacterium UBA4495 | reverse complement strand
TATCCCGCCGCCGACAGCGAACGGGCGATCCTCGGGCTGGCGCGCCGGGAAGCGGATGCGGTGCCGCCCCCCGCTTTCGAACCGGTCACCCAGGCCGATGTATTTGCCGCCCGCAAAGCCACCCTGTCCGTGCACATGGCCGAACCGGTGGAGGAATACCTGGTGCAGATCGTGCTCGCCACCCGGAATCCGCGCCCCTACGGAAGCGAACTGGGNNCCCCGCGCCACCATTGCCCTGGATCGCTGCAGTCGTGCCCTCGCCTGGCTGGACGGTCGCGATTACGTGACCCCGGACGACGTTCGGGAAGTGGCCCACGACATCCTGCGCCATCGCCTGATCCTTAGCTTCGAGGCGGAAGCCAACGGTATCACCGCCGACCGGGTGATCGACTCCCTGCTCGCTGCCGTTCCCTCGGCCTGAGGCCTCCCCATCCATGAAGGCACTGGTCGAATCCGTGGATCCGAAATGGCTGGACGTGGCCGCTCCCGACCCCCGGGAGCTTATCAGGCTGCGCCACTCCGCCCGGGATCTGGTCCTGTTCCCTCGAATCCAGGCCAGCGCCACGGGCGCCGGCGGTTACCGCTCGCGGTTCCGTGGCCGGGGCATGGATTTCGACGAAGTCCGTCCCTATCAGCCCGGCGACGACATCCGCAGTATCGACTGGCGGGTCACGGCGCGAACCAACACCACCCATACCAAGCTTTTCCGGGAGGAGAAGGAGCGTCCCGTACTGGTGGCCGTGGATCTGCGCAGCAGCATGTTTTTCGGGAGCACGGCACTCAAGTCGGTGGTGGCCAGCCGCGTCGCCGCGACCCTGGCCTGGGCCGGGCTCAATGCCAACGACCGGGTCGGCGGGCTGGTCTTCGGCCCCCGGCACCAGCGGGATGTGCGCGCCCGCCGCAGTCGCCACAGCGTCCTCGAATTGATCCGCACCCTGACCGAAACCTGTCTTGCCCTGATGGAACCGGCGGAAGACCGCCTTGACCTGGGGCGAATCGCCGAGGATGTGCGCCGGGTCGCTCACCCGGGCTCCACGGTACTGCTGATCAGCGATTTTCATGACCTGGACCGGCATTGCGAGCGACAGTTCTTTGAATTGCACCGGCACTGCGACCTCAGCCTGTTCAATGTCTACGACCCCCTTGAAGCCCGGCTTCCGCCGCCTGGGCGCTACACCGTGACCGACGGCCGCCAGCGCCTGACCGTGAACGCCCGGGACCTGGAAACCCGGCGCCGTTTCGAAGCGCAGTTTCGCCGGCGCCACGATCAGCTCCACCTTCTGGCCGGCCGGTTGCGTCTGGGATTGGTGGAACTGACCACGGACACACCGGTCATGAACGCGCTCCTGAAGGCCTACGGCAAATCCCGCCGAAGGAGTCCCGCGTGAACCCCCTGGAGCAACTTCGGGATCTGCACACGCCACCGCCGCCGGGATTCTGGCCACCGGCGCCGGGCTGGTTGCTGATCGCTGTCCTGCTTGTCCTGATGGCCGGTCTAGGCATTTTCGCCCTGGTCCGGCACCGGCGGCGCAACCGCTACCGGCGCGCCGCCCTGGCCGAACTGGCCGAAATCCGGGCCCACCTCGACACCGACCCGCCGGGCGATACCGTGGCCCGGCTCCTGGCACTGGTCCGTCGCACCGCGCTCACCGCCAGGGCCGACACGCCGTTGCGCAGCCTCCCGGCCCGGGAACTGCTGACCGCTATCGACGCTATCGACGGCGGCCGCCTCGCCAAACGGACAACACTGGAGGACCTGGTCCAGAGCCAGTACCGAAGCACCGCCAATATCGCTGCCGGCGATGCCGGGGAGCTGGCAAAGGCGGTAGACCACTGGATCCGGCGACACCGGCGGGAGCAGCTATGTTGACTCTCCATTGGCCCTGGCTGCTGATGCTGCTGCCCCTGCCCTGGTTCTACCGCCTGGTGCGACCGCCGGTAACGGCGGGCCGGCCCGCCCTGCGATCGCGACTCTATGCCGCCCTGGCACTCGCCGGCGGCGAAAGCCGCCGGGACGGAGGAGCGGGCTATTGGCTGCGCTACGGCCTGCTCGTCACCGTCTGGCTCGGTCTCATTTTGGCCGTCGCCCGGCCCACCTGGGTGGGCGAACCCATGCCCCTGCCCACCAGCGGCCGGGACCTGCTTTTGGCCGTGGACATCTCCGAGAGTATGCAGGTCCGGGATATGGCCACCGACAACGGTTATACCGACCGGCTTTCCGCGGTCAAGGCCATTGTCGGCGGATTCGTCGAACAGCGCCGGGGGGATCGCCTGGGGCTGATCCTTTTCGGTTCCCGCGCCTACCTGCAAACGCCACTGACCTTTGATCGTCGCACACTCAATACTCTGCTTCAGGAGGCCAGGATCGGTTTCGCCGGGGGCGCCACCGCCATCGGCGACGCCATCGGTATCGCGGTCAAGCGCCTTCAGTCGCGTCCGGACAACAGCCGGGTACTGATCCTGCTCAGCGACGGCGCCGATACGGCCAGCGTGGTGCCGCCCCTGAAAGCGGCGGAACTGGCGGCGGCCCACGATATCAAGATCTACACGGTGGGTATCGGCGCCGAGGAAATCGTTCGCCGGGGCTTCTTTTCCAGCCAGCGGCTCAATCCTTCCGCCGACCTGGACGAGGAAATGCTCAAAGAAATCGCCGCGACAACCGGCGGGCGCTATTTCCGGGCCCGTGACCCGGAGCAACTGGCCCGGATCTACGAGACCATTGACCGCCTGGAACCCGTCGAGCAGGAAGCGGAAACCCTGAGACCCACCAAGGCACTGTTCCACTGGCCCCTGACCCTCGCTTTCGCGGGCATCGCCGTCCTCGGCCTTCTGCACCGGCAGGAGGACCGGCATGGTTGACCTGCCCCGCCTCGTTGCCGATTTCCACTTTCTGCGTCCCTGGTGGCTGCTCGGCATTGCCGTTGCCCTGGCCGTGGCGCTCCTGGTCCGGCGGGCGGGAAACCGGGCCGGGGCCTGGGAACAGGTTATCGCCCCGGCCCTGCAACCGCTGCTGGTGGAAAACAACGGCGGGGGGAACGCCGGCCGGAACCTGGCCCGCTGGTTTTTCGCCGCCCTGGTGGTCGCCTCGGTGGGCCTGGCCGGCCCCACCTGGGAGCGTACCCCCCTTCCCGTTCACAAACAGGAGGGCGCACTGGTGATTGTCTTCGACCTCTCCCCCTCCATGCTTGCCGAGGACCTTAAGCCCAACCGCCTGGTCCGGGCCCGGCTCAAGCTTATCGACCTGCTCAAGGCGCGCACGGAAGGCACCACTGCCCTGGTGGCCTATAGTGGCGGTGCCCATGTGGTCACTCCCCTTACCGACGACACCCGCACCATTATCGCCCTGGTGCCCTCGCTGCATCCCGGTATCATGCCCCTGGCCGGCAGCAACCCGGAACAGGCGGTGCAGACCGGTATCGAACTGGTCATGAATGCCGGCCACCTGGAGGGCGACCTGCTGATGATCACCGACGGCGTCACCCACCAGGCCCGCAGAAACCTGGACCGCCTGCTGGCCGGTTTTGACAATTTTTCCCTGTCGATCCTCGGGGTCGGCACCCGCGAAGGGGCACCGATCCCCCTGTCGGATCACCAGGGCTTCGCCCGGGACAGCAGCGGCGATATCGTCCTGGCGCGACTCGACCCGGGTGAACTGGAAACCCTGGCCCGCAGCCACGGCGGCCGTTATGCGACCCTGGCCACTGGCAGCTCGGATATCGATTATCTGTTGTCGCCCCTGGCCAATGCCTCCGACACCCGCGTTCGCGAACTGGACCGGGAGTTCGACACATGGCGCGACAGGGGCTACTGGCTTGCCGTAATCCTGTTACCGGTGACGGTGCTGGCCTTCCGGCGCGGTCTCCTTGCCTGCCTGATTGCGCTGCCCCTGGCCTACGCCCCGGACAGTCGCGCGGGCTGGTGGCAGGATCTGTGGCGGACACCGGACCAACAGGGTATGGAAATCCTCGAACAGGGCGACCCGCAAAAGGCCGCCGAGCGGTTCGAAAACCCCCAGTGGCAGGGCATTGCCGAGTACCGCAGCGGCGATTACACATCGGCCGCCCGGGCCTTCGCCACGGGCGACTCGGCCCGGGCCCACTACAACCGGGGCAATGCCCTGGCCAGGGCCGGGGAACTGGAAAAAGCGCTTGCAGCCTACGACAGGGCTCTTGACAAGGATCCCGGTCTGGGGGATGCCCGTTATAACCGTCGCATTGTCAGATCGCTGCTCGACCAGCAAAAAAAACAGCAACAATCCGGCGAGGGCAACCAGGACAAGCAAGACCGGGAATCGGGCAATTCCCGCAACGACGATGGCGCCGGGCAGGACGGCGACGAACCGGAACCGCGCCGGCAACAGAACGACAACCGGCAACCCGGCACGAACCGGAACGACGGAAGCGGAAGCGACGAACGTCAAAAACAGGAGCAGGGATCCGGGCAACCGCAGGACGGCCGGGACGAAAGCACCGGCCAGAAACCGGAGCGACACGAAGCACCACAGGCTGAACAGTCCGGTAAACCCGAGCAACCGGCCCGGGGCGAAGCAAAGCCGGGGCCGGCCGACGACGACAGCGCGAACGACAGCAAGGGTGTCGCAGGACGCGCGGCCGAAACCGGGCCCGGCGACGAGGAAAGACAGGCCATGGAGCAATGGCTGCGGCGCGTTCCCGACGATCCCGGCGGCCTGCTGCGCCGGAAGTTCCGTGCCCAGCAGGAAGCCCGCCAATGGCGGGATCCCGGCGCCGGCCGCTACCAAACGCCCCCGAACGATGGCCAGGAGGAACGCTGGTGAAGAGAGCTTTGGTGAAGACATTGCTGCCATTTCCCCGGACGCGGGCTCTGACACTGATATTCTGCCTGCTCCTGTGGGCCGCCGGTGCCGGTGCCGGCGAACTCAGCGCCTCGGTGGACCGGACCCGTATCGCCATCAACGAAACCCTGACCCTGAGCGTGCGCTACGACGAGCAGGTGCTTGGGGACCCCGACTTCTCCGCCCTGGAGCACCAGTTCGAGATCCTCACTACCCAGCGCCAGAGCCAGTTCTCCTTTGGCAGTGGCGGCAATACCTCCTACACGGAATGGCTGGTGCGCTTGCGTCCCCGGGAAAAAGGCGAACTGGTCATTCCCTCATTCCACTTCAAGGGGGCAGTGAGCGACGCCCTGACCGTGCAGGTAACGGACGCTCCGGATACGGACAACCAGGGCCGCCAAGTGTTTATCGAGACCGATATCGACAAAAGCCGGGTCCATGTCCAGGAACAGATACTGTTCACCCTGCGCGTCCACACCGCCGTGGTGCTCGACAAGCTCGCCATGTCCGACCTGGAGGTAGCCGACGCCCAGGTCATCAAGCTGAATGAAAGCCAGTACCAGAAAACTTTGAACGGCACACCCTACTCGGTGGTGGAAATCCGCTATGCCCTCTTCCCCCAGAGCAGCGGCCCACTGACTATTCCCGCCCAGCGCTTCCGGGCAGTGATCCCGGACCCGGGTTCCCGCAGTTCCCTGTTCAGCCGGGGCGGACGCCAGGTTTTCCTCAATTCCGAGGAGAAAACCGTCCAAGTGCAACCCCGTCCCGGTACCGTATCGCCGGCGGCCTGGCTGCCCAGCCAGGGGGTCAGTCTCAGCCAGCGCTGGAGCCGCCCCCTTGACCAGTTGTTGGTGGGCGAGCCGGTGACCCGCACGATCACCCTTACCGCCCAGGGCCTTACCGGCGCTCAACTGCCGCCCCTGGATATCCCTGTCGACGACGGGATTAAAGCCTACCCGGACCAGCCCCGGATCCAGCAATCGTTGGAACCGGAAGGCGTCCTTGGCCAGCGAACCGAGTCCATGGCCATCGTTCCCACCCGGGCCGGGAAGCTGACGCTGCCGCCGGTCACGGTGCGCTGGTGGGATACCCGCGCTGACACCATGCGCGAGACTCGTCTGGATGCCCTGACATTACAGGTGGCCCCGGCGCCCGATACGACACCGGCAACATCGCCGACCCCCGATAGCGCGAACCAGGCACCGTCACCCGGGTCTTCGCAGCCCGACTACCCGCCACACTGGTTATGGCTGTCCCTGATCGGTAATCTCGTATTGGCCGTGCTGGTGTTGCTGCTGGCCATCGCCTGGTGGCGTGGGCGGCGTACCGTCGCACCCCGTAGTACGGAAGACGATGCCGGGAAAACCGGGGTCAGCGAGGATCGTGCCTTCAAGCGCGTCATGGACTGTCCCCCGGACCGTCCGCGGCAACTGCGGGCCGCCATCCTTGACTGGGCGCCGCTGTTCTGGCCGGAAGACCGGGCAGACACCCTGGAGCGGATCGCCGGACTGGCTGGTGACGGGGAGCTCGACCGCCAATTCAGGGCCCTGGACAACGCCCTCTACGGCCCGGCATCGGCTCCGGCGCCGGCGGTGACAAGCTGTAAAGAGCGGCTCGCCACGGTGCGCGGGGAGCAACGGCACTGGCCCGGCAACGACGGACGGAAACTGAAGCCTCTATACCCCGATTGACAAAGCCCCCGCCGGGGGCGAGGATATCCGCGTACTCTTTGCACGCCCCTAAACAACCTCGGGAGCAAAATAAGCATGCGTCGCGTGGTATTCAACCAGAAAGGCGGAGTCGGCAAATCCAGCATTACCTGTAACCTGGCGGCCATAGGCGCGACCATGGGCAAGCGGGTCCTGGTGGTGGACCTGGACGCCCAGGCCAACAGCACCCACTACCTGCTGGGCGTGCCGCCAGCGGAACTGGAAACCGGTATCGCCGCCTACTTCCGCAACTGCCTGAAGCCCGGCCGCAGCCGGACCGCGCCCATCGAGTACTGCTACGAAACCGATTATGAGAATCTCTACCTGATTCCCGCCAGCCCCGAACTGGACGACCTGGAAACCAAACTGGAATCCCGGCACAAGATCTACAAACTGCGGGACCTGCTCGACAAACTCGACGATGAATTCGACGAGATCTATATCGATACGGCGCCGGCACTGAATTTTTACACCCACTCGGCCCTGATCTGCGCCGACCAATGCCTTATTCCCTTCGACTGCGATGCATTCTCGCGCCAGGCGCTCTACAATATTATCGATATCATCGATGAGGTGCGTGACGACCACAACGAGGACCTCGGCGTAGGGGGGATCGTCGTCAACCTGTTCCAGCCCCGGGCCAACCTGCCCACCCAGATCATAGAGGAACTCAAGGCAGAAAAACATCCCATCCTGCCGGTGTACCTCAACCAGTCCGTCAAGATGCGCGAATCCCATACCGCCAACCGGCCGCTCATCTACTTCGCGCCCTCGCACAACCTGACACAGCAGTTTGTCGAGCTATACAACCACATCGACAAAACAAGCAAGCGACGGCGCAAAAAACAGCCCGCCTGAGGGATTTGCCCCAGCCTACTCGAATCCCGCGGTTTAAGACTGGCTGGAAAAGCAATTACCGGCGCCGGTCCACACTACTCCGCGGTATTTGTCCAGGCGCCCATGGAGCCCATAAACACGTCGACGTTTCGCCAGCCCGCCTTCCGGAGTACGGCACCGCCCACCATGGCCCGCATCCCGCTGCCACATAACACCGTATAGGAAGCGTCCCGGTCGAGCTCCGCCAACTGCCCGGGCAGGTGGCCAAGGAAAATATGGCGGGCACCATCGATTGCGTTGCCGCGAAATTCCTCGCCTTTCCGCACATCGAGCAGGACCCAGTTTTCCGGCGGCTTCCCGAGCCGTTCTTTCACTGTCGAAACAGATACAGTGGCCATGGACTCGAACGGCTCGCCGGCCGCTGCCCACTTGGCCATGCCATCGGTGAATGCCCCGGCTACCCTGTCGTAGCCAATGCGCGAGAAATGAATTTCCGCCTCCCGGGCCTGTGCCAAGTTATCGGCGACAATGATCAGTTGATCCTCCGGATCCAGCAACCAGCCGCCATAGGTGGTCACAAGACCAACCGGCAACGACAATGCCCCGTCTATATGGGCGCCGGCGAACGATTCCGGACTCCTGACATCGACCAATTGACAGCCGTCATCCATGCCGGCTTTCAGGTCGGGGATAGCGAGTGGCTTGATGGCCAGGGGATCCGAAGCCGGATTGCCGCCGCGGGTATTCATCTGCTCCATCAGCCGGAAGTAAGGTGGCTGGTAATGCTCCTCGGCCGTTTTCCGGCGAATAAACTCGTCCCTGTCCTCGATGCGGAGCATCCTGTTTGTCTGTCGCTCCGTACCAATGGTGGAAAACTCCCTGTCGGCCATGCCGGCACCGCATACCGAGCCGGCCCCATGGGCCGGATAGATAATAGCCTGGTCGCCCAGAGCCGCGAGCTTTTGCAGCGAATCGAAAAGAAGCCCGGCCACCTCTTCGGGGCGGTCCGGATAAAAATCGGTTCGTCCCACGTCGCCGACAAAAAGGGCATCCCCGGTAAAAACCCCGATGGCTTCGCCCCCCAGTTCCCGGTCATGAAGCACATAGCTGACGCTGTCGTCGGTATGGCCCGGCGTTTCCAGAACACTGACGCCCAGGTTGCCCAGGGTTAATCCCTCGCCTTCGCGGATGGTTTGCGCATAGGCGATCGGTTCGGCGGGATTGGGCCCGTGCAACACTGTCGCACCCGTTATCTCGGCCAGCGCACTGGCGCCGGAGATCAGGTCCTCATTGCGATGGGTTTCGAGAATATGGGTAATCTGCGCGCCTTCGCGCCGACTGATATCGATATACACATCCACATCGCGCCGGGGATCCACCACCGCAGCCCGATCGCCGTCGCCCACCACATAGGAAAGCTGGGCAAGGCCCGGCGTCTTGATTTTCTCCACGAACATAGCCTGCTCCTCACAATCTTCCGGAAAATCCGGATGCATTCACGGAACCAAGTATAGGAAGGTGAATCGTCCTCGGCCAATCGAATACCAGATCCGCTGGCCTGCTATCACCCCCCATCCCCGACAGGGTGGCAATGGCGTGCCCGGTGGATGCGCGCCCGGGAAAGTGGAATGCTCAGGGAGCAGGGTTGGGATTGTTTGAGTGAATTGTTTCGATTCCCGCCATCACCTCTTCCGGTAAAGTTAACGCGGCACTGGCGATATTGGCGCGCAACTGATCCATGGTGGTGGCGCCGATAATGGCGCTGGTGACGAAGGGCCGGCCGACGGTATAGGCCAGGGCCATCTGGGCGGGATCGAGCCCGTGCTCTTCGGCAAGGGCCACGTACTCGCCAACCGCCCGTTCGTTGCGCGGATTGTTGTACCGGGAAAAGCGTTCGAAAAGGGTAAGGCGGGTGTTGGCCGGCTGCTGTCCACGCAGGTACTTGCCGGACAGAGTGCCAAAGGCCAGGGGCGAATAGGCGAGCAAGCCCACCTGTTCGCGAATGGCCATCTCGGCAAGCCCCACTTCAAAGGTGCGGTTGACCAGACTGTAGGGATTCTGGATGCTGACCACGCGCGGCAGCGCTTTGTTCTCGGCCTGGCGCAAAAACTCCATTAGTCCCCATGGGGTTTCGTTGGACAGGCCGATAGCACGTACCTTGCCTTCCCGGACCAGTTCCCCGAGCGCGTCCAGGGTTTCCTCGATGGGAATGGCGTCGTCGTCCTCTTCGTGGACATAACCCAGTTTGCCGAAAAAATTGGTTTTTCGCTCGGGCCAGTGGAGCTGGTAGAGATCCACATAGTCCGTCCTGAGTCTGTGCAGTGAGTCATCCAGGGCCTGCCGTACCTGAGTGCGGCTGAGTCTCGGGCCATCGCGAAAATGACTGACACCCGGGTTGACGTCACCGCGACCGGTTACCTTCGTGGCCAGGACGATACTCTCGCGATTACCCCTTTCCCGGAGCCAGTCACCGATATACTGTTCAGTGGTGGTGGCGGTGTCGGGATTAGGCGGTACCGGGTACATCTCGGCGGTGTCGATAAAGTTGATGCCCTCGCCGGTGGCGTAGTCCATCTGCTCGAATGCCTCGAGCTTGGTATTCTGCTGCCCCCAGGTCATGGTGCCGAGGCAGATGGCGCTGACCTCGATCTCGGTATTGCCCAGTTTTCGGTATTCCATCGCTTTACTCGCTATCGACTACCGGGAACAGGATAATTCCCGTTCCCTATCTGTGAGTGATTATCAACCTGATCGGCCCATGCTTTGTTAACAATAGTTTCTGTCCGCAGCAGCAACCTGATATCAGGTTGCCTTCAGGCTCTTCGACACCACTTCGTAAACATCCGGGGACAGGGTCGGCTCGCCCTTGATGCGCTCGAGCTCTTTGCGCATTTTATCCGCCAATGCCGACGGGTAGCGCCGCCACCGGGTCAGGGGGTTTACCGAGCGCGAGGCAATCTGCGGGTTAATGGCATTCAGTTCGAGGATCCGGTCCGCCAGGAAGCGATAACCCTCGCCGTCCTCCCGGTGGAAGTTGACGGGGTTGAGGGCACAGAAGGCGTTGATCAGGGCCCTTACCTTGTTGGGGTTGCGGATATCGAAAGCCTCGTGCCCCATGAGCTCCCGGACCCGCTCCAGGCCGCCGGGCAGCGTGCTGCCGGCCTGGATCTGGAACCAGAGGTTCATCGCCAGGGACTCGTGATGCCAGTCGGCGTAGAATTTCTCCAGCGCCGCCCGGGCCAGGGGCCGGGCCGCGTCCGCCGGAGCATTGACCAGGGACACCAGGGCCGCGTGGGTGTCGGTCATGTTATCCGCCGCCGTGGCCTGCTCATGCACCAGGGCAAGCGCTTCCTCGTCCCCGGACAGGGAAAGGTACCCGAGGGCCGTGTTTTTCAGGCTGCGCCGGGCGATCTGGCCGGGTTCCGGCGCATAGGGCTCGACACTGCGGTTTTCCCGATAGACCGCCAGGAATTCCTCGCGCAGGGCCATGGCGATCTGCGCCCGGGCGCGGCGCCGGGCGCCGTGGATGGCCGCCACCTCGATCTGCTCCCGCTGCTCCCCCAGGTAGGCCTCGGTGGGTAGCGTCAGCATCAGCGCCACCATGGCCGGGTCCAGGGTTTTGTCGGCGAGCAGGTCGCGATAGGCATCAATCAGACGCTCATCCAGGTGTCCTTCGCGGCCGGCCAGTTCGTCTTCGATCATGTCCTCGAGCATCGACACGGCAAGCTGGTTGCAGGCATCCCAGCGGTTGAAGCCATCGCTGTCCCGGGCCATCAGGAATAGCAGCTCGTCGCGACTGTAAGGGAAATGCCATTTCACCGGTGCCGAGAAGTTGCGCAGCAGGGACGGCACCGGCCTCTCCGCCACCTTGTCGAAAACAAAGGTCTGTTCAGGCCCGGTGACTTCCAGCACGGCGTGGGTTTCACCGTTAAGGCCCTCCCCGTACAGGGGCAGATCGCCTTTCCCACCCACCAGGCCCATGGCCACGGGGATAAGATAGGGGGCTTTCTCCCTGCGCTCCGGTGTCGGCGGACAGGATTGCCGGAAAGTCAGCCGGTAGACCTGGGCCTGGGCATCGTATTCGCCATCGATAGCCAGTCGTGGCGTTCCCGCCTGGCGGTACCAGTTCATGAACTGGCCCAGATCGCGTCCGCTGGCGTCCTCCATGGCGGCGACAAAATCCTCGATGGTCACAGCCTGGCCGTCGTGACGCTCGAAATACAGATCCGAACCCTTGCGGAACTGTTCGGGCCCCAGCAGGGTGTGAATCATGCGCACCACTTCGCAGCCCTTCTCGTAGACGGTCAGGGTGTAGAAGTTGGAAATCTCCATGTAGGAATCAGGCTGCACCGGATGGGCCATGGGACCGCCGTCCTCGGCGAATTGCAGGGTGCGCAGCATGTTGACGTCCTGGACCCGCTTGACCACGGGGGATGCCATGTCCTCGGAAAACTGCGAATCCCTGAATACCGTAAAGCCTTCCTTGAGACTCAACTGGAACCAGTCCCGGCAGGTAACCCGGTTGCCCGACCAATTATGAAAATACTCGTGAGCGACAATGGCCTCGATGGTCTGGAAGGCCTGGTCCGTGGTAATTTCAGGCTTGGCCAGCACCGCCGAGGTGTTAAAGATATTGAGACCCTTGTTTTCCATGGCCCCCATGTTGAAGTCATCCACCGCGACGATCATAAAAATATCCAGATCGTATTCCCGGCCGTAGGTTTCCTCGTCCCAGCGCATGGCGCGCTTGAGTGCCGCCATGGCAAAATCGCACTTGTCCAGGTCCTTTTCTTCCACGTAGAGGCGCAACGACACTTCCCGGCCGCTTTGCGTGGTGAATTTGTCCTGAATATGGGAAAGCTCTCCGGCCACCATGGCGAATAGGTAGGCGGGCTTGGGAAAGGGATCGTGCCAGGTGACCCAGTGGCGGCCATTATCCTCGCCTTCCGCCACCGGATTGCCGTTGGCGAGCAACACCGGGTATTTGTCCTTGTCGGCAATCACCGTGGTGGTGAATTCGGACATTACGTCCGGGCGATCCAGGTAAAAGGTGATTTTGCGGAACCCCTCGGCCTCGCACTGGGTACAGAACATGGTGCGGGATTTGTACAGCCCCTCCAGCGAGGTATTCGCCTCCGGGTGGATAATGACGTCGGCGCCGAACTCGAACCTGTCGGGAACCTGACCCACGTCCAGTTCGCCGGCGGCATAGCTGTACTGCCCTTCTTCCAGCACGGTATCGTCGACCGTCAGAGACACGATTTCCAGATTTCGGCCGTGCAGGACCAGGGGAGCGCCGGGATTGGCGGCACCCGGGTTGCGACGCACGGCGAGCCGGGACCTGACCCGGGTTTCCGTCTCTCCCAGCTCGACGGTCAGCTCCGTTCTGTCAATCAGGAAGTCCGGAACTTCATAGTCCTTAAGGCGGATGGTACGGGGCTGGGAATCGCGCAGTGCCATAAATCAACCACATTGAGTCAGAGAGGGGTTCAGTGGACAATTACGTCCACATGATAAGCGGTGTACTTGCGAATGTTGATGACACCGGTATCCAGGATCAGATATTGACCCTTGATACCCATCAGGGTGCCCTCCACCAGCGGATTCTTGTCCAGGTTGAAGGAGGCCACCCTGGCCGGGTATTCGAGCACAGGATAGTCTATGGGGGTGGTGGTTGCCCCCTCAAGACGCTGCAGGGACTGAATACCGAAACGCTCTTCCAGTGCCGACAGTTCCTTATCCGTACGTTCGAGCAGGGCATCCCGGATACCGGCCAGATCAACGGGTTCGGCGGGGCCCTTGAGCATGGCCCGCCAGTTGGTCCTGTCGCGGACATGCTGGCGCAGGACATCCTCGACAAAACCCGACTGCTGCCGGGTCTGGACCCGGAAAACGGGCAGTGCCTGGACCGCCCCCTGGTCGACCCAGCGGACGGGAACCTGGCTCGCCCGGGTTATGCCCACCTTGACACCGGAGGAGTTGGCCAGATAGACAATATGATCGACCATGCAGTGTTCTTCACCCCAGGCAGGCTCCCGGCAGGTACCCTGGTAATAGTGGCATTTTTCGGGGCTGACAATGCAGCTGTCGCACTGGGCCAGTTTGCGGAAACAGGGGTAGCAATAACCCTGGCTAAAACTCTTGTTGGTGGCCCGACCGCAATGGCAGCAATGGATTGCGCCGCGAAAACGCAGGGAAAGCGTTTTACCCAGATGGTCGTTAAGGGGCAGGACAAGATTGTCCAGGGGCAATGAATAGCGCACCGGCCCGGAGTCCCCGCCCAGTTCGACGGCCATCTTGCGCAGATGACCCGATTCCGCCAATGCAGTCACGAGGGCTCCCGCCATTTCAGCGGCCGCGCACGCGCACTGTCCGGCCGCGCAGCCTCGCCGGAGCCGCGGCAATGACTATGCTCCCGGGGCGCAATGTAGCCCGTGCGCTCCTCCGCCGGCCGGTTGCGATTATCGTAAGCGATCACGGCCTGCAGGCAGAGTTCGCGCTGCTCGGGGCTGAGACGCCGGCCATCCGGCCACTTACCCAGTTCCACGGCGCGCTTGAGCCCTTCGTACATTTCGGGAGTCAGTGATTCCAGGAGTTGTCGATAGTCCATAGTACCTTCCAGGAAGTTGCCAAGCCGGCATTATAGGCGCCTTTGCCGTCGAAGGAGGCCGAAGACGGCCCCCAGGATCATACCCACCACCAGTCCGGAAACATGGGCGGCGTTGGCAATATCGCCCTGCATCACCAGTCCCACGGCACCGGTCATGCAGAGCACCAGCCAGAGCAGCATGAACGCGATAATGCCCCGGGGTATGGCAAGCGCGGGATGGGGTGCCACCAGATTGCCGATCCAGATATAGCCCAATAGCGCGTAGAGAACGCCGGACATGCCCCCGAAGAGACTGGGGCCACTCCAGACATATTGGCTCCAGTTGGATACCGCGCCGGCAAAGAGCACCAGCAGCAGGAAGTGCATGCTTCCCGCCAGGGCCTCCACCCGGCGACCGAATTCCCAGAGCCAGAGCCCGTTGAACGCCAGGTGGAAAATGCCGAAATGAACGAAGATGGGCGTCACGATCCGCCAGTATTCGCCATTGCGCAAGGTCATTTCCAGTGTTCCCAACCGGATCTGCCGGGGCCCGGCCAGATCGAAATCCTGGAAGGTGAGCCAGTGCACCCAACCGAACTGCCACTGGACAATGGCGGCCCCGAGAACGCTCAGGGCCAGGCACACCATCATCACCGGCGCCTGACTGAACTGTCGGCGCAGGCCGTCGGCGAGGCTTTCGTGACCGCCCGGCCGGCGCACCGGTCCGGTATTGACCCGGAACAGCTCCTTTAACAGTGCCATTACCTCTTCCATCCGCGCTGCATCGGCCACCCAGAGCTGCCGGGCGGTATCCTCCCCCGTAATCCGGTACTCGATGGCGTGCCGGTCGAGGCTTTCACGAAGCGCGGTCAGGTCGGTATGGGGCGGGAATTCCGCCACTCTCAGCCACTGGTCGGTCATGTCCTACCTTTCGATATGCTTGCCGGCATCCAGCCGGCTGCCCCAGCCCAGCTTGGAGCGACAGATCTCGTAGAAATTATGGTCGACGGGGTGGATCAGGCGCAGCGTGTTATCCCGCTTGTAGATACGGATGATATCCCCGGGCTCGCTGGTCAGGTCCTTCTGGCCGTCACAGGTGACCAGCGGATGAAGCTCGTTGCGCTGGCCAACGCGGATTTCGATATCGCTATTGGCATCCACCGCAATGGGCCGGCTGGTAAGGGTGTGGGGGTTCATGGGCACCAGGACCATGGCATTGAGGCGGGGATGGATGATGGGCCCTCCCGCCGATAGCGCATAGGCAGTGGAGCCGGTGGGTGTGGAGACAATCAGGCCGTCGGAACGCTGGCTGTATACGAACTGGCGATCGATATAGAGCTCGAACTCCATCATGCGCACGGATTTGCCCGGATGCAGGACAATATCATTGAGGGCCAGGCCGTCACCCAGCAACTTACCCTGACGGCTTAACTCCAGCCGCAGCAGGAAGCGGTCGGACACCACGTATTCTCCGGCGAGCACCCGGGCAACCCGCTGTTCCGCCTCTTCCGGGTGGATATCCGTGAGAAAGCCCAGCCGGCCCCGGTTGACACCCAGTAGCGGCACATCGAAATCCACCATGTCCCGGGCGGCGCTGAGCATACTGCCGTCCCCGCCCACCACGATCACCAGATCGACGGAGCCGGCCAGGGTTTCGCGGTCTTCCACCGCAAACTGCCCCTCGGCCATTTTGGCGGCGACGCTGGACTCCACCACCACCTCGCGTCCGGTGCCGATCAGGAAACTGGCCAGGTGATCGAGCGTGTCCAGCACCTCGGCGTGGTGTAGCTGGGTTAGCAGGCCAATACGCTGGAAATTTGCCATAGCCACCACTGCAACCAATGGATTAGGCTGGGAATTATACACAGGAGTTCGGTCTGTTATGGCATTTGACTGGCGAAACGCCCGAAAAAGTTCGGTGCGGGAGATGGGCTGGTGCCTGTTCAGTCCCCCTATCCTGGATCGCCTCCCGCCGGAGGCCACGACCCCCTGGCCTGTCGCCTGCGACAGGGGCGCAATCGAGATTCTCGAGGCTCTGGATAAGGACACGGCGGCACTGGAAACCCACCTGGCCAATGGTGACGACCGCCGCCTGGGCGCCCGGTTCGAGGCCTTCTGGACCTTCTTCCTGCGCAATCACCCCCGTTACCGGTTGCTTGCCTACAACCTGCCGGTTTACCGGAACGGCAACACCCTGGGAGCCCTGGATTTTCTCTTTGAGGATACCCACCGGGAAAGGGTCGTCCACGGCGAAGTAGCCGTAAAATTCTATATCTACCAAGCTGATCGCCCCGGCGTAGAACTGGCAAAATGGATAGGCCCGAATCCCGACGACAACCTGCAACTGAAAATCGAACGGCTTCAGCGCCACCAGTTACCCCTGTCGTCAGGTCCCGAGGGCATGGCAGCATTGCGTGCCCATGGTTTGCCGGCACCGGACTGCAAAGCGGTACTGCTGAAGGGCTACCTGTTTCATCCGGCCGGGCGGACCATTGACCTGCCCGACGGTTTCAACCGGGATCATTTGCACGGCGAATGGCTGACAATCGACAACCTGGCCGAGTTGGTGGCAACCACAAACCAGGAACAGGCCGGAACCCGCTGGCTCATCCTGGAAAAGCCCGGATGGCTACTGCCGGCATTACCGGAAAGCCAAGGCGTCGCCAACTTTGTCCAGCGGGTGGGGAAACGCCTTGAGCGGGAAAAACGACCGATCATGATTGCCCGCACGACCGACGGGGAGGAAAGCCGGCGCTATTTTGTGATTCCCGAGGGCTGGTGAAAAGGCAACCGCCAGTTCGCGCTGTGATCGCGACAAGGTCAAGGCAAGGACAGATTGCGCTCTTCACCGATCCGGGTGGTAATGTCCCAGAGCCGGCGGGCCTCGTCCACATCCAGGTTGAAAGGTTCCGGCTCGAAGCGTCCGGGTTTACGGCAAATCACATTGCCGATATCGCTGTTGTCCGCCTTGGTGAGCAACGTGATCGCATTGCCCACAGCCTTTTCCGGGGAGCTCCCCAGCCGGCCCATCAGGCGCATAATCAGGGGCATCTCCCTGTCGAGCATGACCTTGGTCTTTACCGAATTGACGCAAAAGGCCGTGGCACAGATGGGCAGTTCCTCCCAGCGGCGCGCCGCCTCCTGCAGATGCAGAAAGCCCAGGTGGTGGGTACCCAGGATTGCCCTGAAGAATGTCCACTTGCGGTTCTCGAACTGAAGATCGTCCAGATCCACCTTCGCCATTCCCGGCGACACATTACCCGCCACATGAACGATGCGACCGTCGCCGGATGCGGCCAGGTTATCCCGCAACAGCCGGTTGAGGGCCGCACGGGCGAAGTATTGCAAGGCGAATGCGAACTCGAGGCCATCCTCGGTAATTTTCCGTTGCCGGAACGGGCTCATGGCAGTATGCATGAGGCCGTGGATTTCCGGCGCGCGGGCCTTTATGCCCTCCGCCGCCCGCCGGGTTCCCTCGACCGTCGACAGGTCCGCCTCGATAAAGCTGCCGGAAGCCGCGCCAACGCCGAGGGCTTCGCGGGCGGCCGCCTCTCCGGCCTCCGCACCTCGGGCAACGATCAGCACCGATGCTCCCCGCTCGGCCAGGGCCCTAGCGGCGGCGCGGCCCATGCCGTGGGACCCGCCGATAAATACGAAATTTTTATCCCTCACGTCCCGTTCTTTCATTTTCCGTCCCCGTTATTTTTGATGTTGATACCATTGCCATTGGCATTAAGAGCCCCACGGCGGACTAGATTTTCGAAATCTCGGCGAAAGCGACCTCGACGACGAGACTAGAGTGCGTATTGACGACCTGTCCTGAAAATCTCACCGTCATGAGGTCTCTTTGACTAAGGAGGCTTTCTGATTCGTTTTTTTGACAAACCGGTTCAGGCTATATCGATATCGAGCATGCGACAAAGTGCGTTTTCCAGGTCCCTCTGGTGCATTCGGGCAACGCGGGCCTCGGGCACCATGGCAAAGCCATGGTGGGCCCCGGGATACACATGCAACTCAGTGTGAACCCCGGCCCGCATCAGCCGGCGCCCGTATTCGATATCCTCTTCCGCCAACAAATCGAGAGCGCCGGCGCTGATAAAAGTGGCCGGTAACCCCGACAGGTCATCAGCCCGTGCCGCAGCGGCATAAGCGGAAATCCCCTGACTGCCCGGCTCCGCATCCAGGAGGCAACGCCAGCCAAACGCGTTGTTGGCGTGGGTCCAGATATAATGGCCCGCGTGAGGATGGGGGTCCTCGAGGCCCCGAATCACCGTGCGGTCGTCGATCATGGGGATCAATAGCAACTGGCAGGCCAGCTTGACCTCACCCTTGTCCCGCGCCATCAATGCCAGTGAAGCGGCCAGGCCTCCGCCGCCGCTGGCGCCGATGATCCCGATACGATCGGTGGAGATTCCCAGCGCCGGCGCTTTGTCGAACAGCCATTTCTGGGCCGAATAACAATCCTCGATGGGTCCCGGATGGGGGTTCTCGGGGGCCAGGCGATAGTCCACGGAAACCACCAACCCTGTCATCAGGATGGCGAGACGCCGGTTTTGCTGGTCATCCATTTCCGGAATTCCCAGCACATAACCGCCACCATGAATATCCAGCAATGCCGGCGCCCCGGACACCATTTCCCGTGACCGGTACATCAGCACCCGGATCGGGTGATCACCGAACAACGAATCGATGAAAACTTCCTCCCTGTCGACGTCGTCATCTTCCTCAGGGGAAGCGGCAACCATCATCTCTTTCATGGATTCCCTGAGTTCCGGCAGGTTTTCCTGGGTCATGGGTTCAGAACTGAACATATCCAGGGCGGGCAGCAGTTCCGGATCGATCATATCTTTGGATGACATGGGGTCTGGTCCTTATAAAATTTTCTGTTTTCTGGCTGGCGGCGCGGCCGGAGCAGGCGCTACCCTCTTTCATAAAAAGTGACTTTGCTGTCAGGCTATTTTAACCACGGCACGGCCGCGAAGTCTGCCCTGGCGCAAATCATCCAGGGCCGATTCGACCTGATCGAAATCATAAACATCCACATCCACCCGTATCCTGCCCTGCTCGGCCAGCCGGACCACTTCGGCAAGATCGTTGAGAGTAAAACCCAGAGACAGATTGAACCGGGCGCTGGGCGCTGTCGCCCCCCCAGCCGAAGGGTAAGGTGCCGAAGGCGATACCCGGCACGACAACGGCTCCCCGGGGCTTTACGATATCACCCGCCAGCTTCAGGGTATCCTCCGCACCGCAGAAATCGAGGACAGCATGGGCGCCATTACAGACATCGAGAATTTCCTCCCTGGCCTTTTCGCCGGCCGCCACTGTCAAATCCGCACCCAATTCACGAACATAGTTGCGGCGTGCCAGCGAACGATCCACGGCAATCACCCGGGCAGGTGACAGCAAACGTAAATACTGGATGGCGTAGCTGCCCAGCCCACCGGCGCCGATCACCACCGCCGTAGCCCCCGGACGCAGGTCAGCGAGCACCGTTCGCACCGCATGGTAGGAGGTGGCGCCGGCATCCGCGAGCGGCGCGGCCACGCTGGGCGAAAGAGTACCCAGGTGCACCAGTTCGCGCTCCGGTACCGTCACGTATTCAGCGAGGCCACCGTCGAACCCGATGCCCCGCACACGCATGGTCATCATCCGGGACTCGACACTGACGCTGTCCAGGCAATAGTTATCCCAGCCCAGGCGACATTGCTCACAATATCCGCAGGAACTGGTACTGGCCGCCAGTACCGGCTCGCCTTCGGAGAATCTGGTCACGCCCGCCCCGACACGGGAAACGTAACCGGCATTTTCGTGGCCGAGGGTGAAAGGCGGATCGAAGGGAAACACATTGCCCGGCGCATCAAGCAGATGAAGATCGCTGCCGCATATTCCGGCGGCAGCCATTTTGACCAACACCTGGCCAGGTCCCGGCTCGGGGATATCCTGATCGACAACTTCCGGCGACCGTCCCCAGTCAAGTAACCGAAAAGCTCGCATCTTTGTCATGCAGCACTACCCCCCGCCCAATATGATTTAAACGCCGGTGGGTGCCGAACGATGCTACCCGGGTAACAACGCAGACTCCGTAAAATAGACTGACGGCATTCGGGCTGGTACTTATCTTATGCCAAAAAGCTGGATGGATATACGAGGCCAAATCGAACAGATCAGAAAATCTGTTCGTTATCCGCGTCGTGAATACCAAGATATTAAAAGTTGGCGTCGAGTCGGCGGGAATCTCGGTTATTTGCGTTGATGATAAATTCTTAACACAACAGAGCCCGTGCGAGTAGGTTTGCCCGGCCGCTGGATGCCGTCAAAAACAGTGATCCATGGCGAGGGCCGTACGTGTATGTCTCAGCTTGTACTAATGGCTTCCTGAATTCTTCATAAAAATTCCACGAAGGGACACCGTCAGACGGATGGCAAAAAACCGCAGGGACAAAAAAAGAGAGCCAACAGCCCGGACCGACGCGTCCCTGCGTCAGTAATGACAGCCTCGTGCGTCATTGCCCGAAACTGTATCTGACCTCCATGCCATACATTCGCGGTTCGTTGTAGGAACGGGTAAAGACGCCAAGACTGGCAGCGCCGGTGGCGCTGGAGATAGGATCGTCGATATCCAGCGCGTTGCGCACAAAGAAGCTGACATCAACCCCGGAACGGTTGACGCCGTTCCAGTCCAGACGAAGGTTGGTCAACTCATAGCCCGGCAGATTGTCATTACCGATCCAGTAGTCCTGCTGGTAATAGTGGTCGGCATTGAAAACAAGCTCTCCGTCCAGCGGCTGGTAGGGCAGCACCCAGGTAACGGCAAGGGAAGCGGACCACAGGGGGGACGCCGGCACCAAAGATGGCGGTTGTAAACCGGGAATGTTCGGCACCGTGGCCTCGTCAACCTCCTGGTCGGTATAAGCAGCCAATGCCGCAATCGAAAACCCGTCGAAAGGCTCGACGATCAGGGTGGACTCGGCACCGCTGATGGTACGCTTGCCGGTGTTGATACCCAGGGCGCTGGCCTGGGGTGCGCCGGGATCATCGGCCGGTACTACCTGCGAGGTATTGAAAGAGGTAATGACATTGTTGTATTTGCTTTCGTAGACGGCAAGGTTGAACCGGACAGGACGACCGGCAACCGTGAAATCCGTCTTTATGCCCACCTCGATATCCTTGAGCTCTTCCGGTTCATAGGTCTGGAACGGAGCCAATACGGAGCTGGCCGGCGTGTTGAAGGCCGGGGTGTTTATCCCCCCTTCCCGATAACCTTTCCGGCGCACAATATAGGCAAAAACGTTGTCGTTGATTTGCCAGTCCAGGCCGATGTTCCAGGTACTCGCGTACTCGGTGGTGTCGATGATACTTCCGCGGGGTGAATTCCGGCAGTCGGATTCCTCGAAGGGCGGATCCGGTGTCAGGGTGATGTTGGAAGGTTGCACCGACGATATGGCACAGGTTTCCTGCTCGGTTTCGTTGTAACGATAGCCGACGTTGATTTTAAGGCCGTCAGTGATTGCCGACAGGTCATACCCCACCTGCCCATAGGCCGCCCGGTTTATTTTCTCGACAAATGCCGAAACCCAGGGTGCAACAGGTGACGCAACGGGGAAAATAAAGCCATTTTTGCCATCGGGCTCTTCCTTGATGTAAAACAGCCCGCCAATATAATCGAGCTTATCGTCGAATGCTTTGCCGAATATCTGAAACTCATTGCTCCACTGATCGTCATGCTGATGGCCGGAAGCATCGATTATCGGCGGGGTATAGGCGAGGCCATCGGAGTTCAAGTCCGCATCCACGTGGGTATTGCGGTACGAAAGGATGTTTCTCAGGGTAACGGGGCCCAGTTCCCATTCGGTGCGGTTGGTTACGCCCCAGAGTCTCCTGAACAGGCGCTGGTCGATATTGGTAAAGGTTTTATAGGGACCGACGGCCTTCTGGCGCACCAGTGCATCATCGATATCCCGTTCCGGGGTGAACCCCTGACAGGGTGTCGGATTGGTAATCGGATCGAAGGTATGGCAATCCCAGAAAGGGGCGAAAGGGCTTATATTAAAGCCGGGTGCAATGGGTACCTGAAGGCGGATAAGGCCCGAATCCAGTACCTCAGCCAGGACCGCGCCGGTACCCCCCTCGGTGGCTTTAAAATAATCGACGATGGTCGTGTTGGCAAAGGTATCGGTGGGTGTTACCAGCAACGATGCCCGATAGCTGTCCTGGTGGATATCGTCATGATCGCGGCCGACGCCAATGGCTTCGGTGTAACCGTCCCGCCGGATAATTTTCCCGGACAGTCGCAACGCTATCTTGTCCTCGACAATCGGCAGATTAAGCGCGCCCTCGTAAGTCTGGTAGTCATAATTGCCGAACCCGCCCTTGAGGTAGCCGCCAAACTCATGGGTGGGTGCCTTGGGGGTAATGACCACCGCGCCACCGATCGCATTGCGGCCGAACAGGGTGCCCTGGGGCCCTTTTAATACCTGTATGCTTTCCAGGTCATAGGCGGGAATGTTCGAGCCGAGGAAGTTCAGCGGCACATCGGCAAAATAGGTGATAACGGCATTGGGCGCATTGCCCAGGGGAATCCGGTTCAGGCCCCGCATTACCACGTTCATGGTGCCGCCACCGCCCTGGTGAACAAAGCGTAGACCCGGGGATATCGATGTCAGGTCGCGCAGTTCGCGAAAGTTCCGTTTCTCGAGTTCCTCGGGGCTGTATGCGTTGACGGAAACAGCCACTGTCTGGGAGCTTTCCTCCCGCCGAGTGGCGGTAATGACGATTTCCTCAATGCCCCGTTGCCGGCTCTCGCTGCCATCGGGAGGTGTGGTTGGATCGGTCTGGGCAATGCCCTGGCCCACCGCGGTTAATCCCAAAGCGAGCAAACCCGCCTTGATTCCGTTTATCAGGTTCATAGTTACCCCCTGTTTATATCGTTATTGGCTTCAGGCTTTTTTATTGGCACCTGTTTCAGTACCCGTGCTGAGGGCCGTCACGAACACCGGCCCATGACAACTCTTTATATCACAGGCACTGGAGAAAGGGAACATTTTGGCAGTTTATGTAACCGTGCCAATACATTCCTCTGCGGCTATTCCATCTACCCCATGAATTGAAAGCAATCACCACTTGTAGTTGTCTGTATCATCCGACGTTGCTTTTTTGTCCTCGGATTTCCCGCGCCGGAAAAGACCCTTAAAGTAGAGAACCGGGATCTTCAGGATAACTTTCCAGGGCATCAGCGACACGGCCTCCGCCAAATCCTCCGGTTTGATGTAAACGGCGGTATTCATGGACCCCATCATCTTGCCCTTCATCACCAGGTTGTCGCCGTCGAGCAGGAAGGACTTCACGTCCATCATCTCGACGCCCTCTTTACTGAACATCTTCATGTAAAAACTCCCACCAGGCAGGTTTTAACGTAAACAAGAAGGCGAATGCGCCCCATCACGGGACGCATTCCGGGGTGCTTAGCCGGTAACCGAATCAAAATCCAGGCCCAGATCCTCGAAAACCACCTGGGCGGCATTGCGCCCGGAACCACCGGTAACTCCGGAGCCGGGATGGGTGCTGGCGCCACACATATAGAGTTTCGGCACCGGCGTCTTGTACTGCCCCCAGCCGGGCACCGGCCGGTTGCCCCCCAGCTGCCAGCTATACAGCCCGATATGGCCGATATCGGCGTGCTTCATGGCAATATCATGGCGCTCCAGGTCGAGGGGCGTGAGGAAGTTGTAGCCAAGGATGTTGTCGTCGGTCATATTGGTGGTCATTCCCCGCAAGTCGTCGACAAAGCCTTCGTAAACCTCCCGGCCTATCTCGTCCCATTTCTGAGGCCCGCCGTCCTTCAGGTCATAGGGTGCGAAACCGTAAAGGTGCAGGGCTCCCTTGCCCTCGGGAATGCGGGTGGGGTCGACCTTGTGTTGGCCCACGTAACAGGCAAAGTCCCGACGCGGATAGCCGTATTCCAGATCCCGGAACGCCCTGGCGAATTCCTCTTCGTCGGAGTGGGACTTCTCGACCCAGAAAAAGTCGCTCACATCCTCGCTGGTATCGAACTTGGGATCCTCGTTGAGGGCCATATGGATCTGGAACGGCTGGATACTGGCGTATTTGAGCCGCTTGACGCTGCGCTCGAACCCGTCCGGGAGCTTGGCACCGGGGACCATGTCCGGGAAGAGTTGCTGGACATGCAGACTGGAAACAACCCCCTTGGTAGCCTCGATTTCCTCGCCCCCTTCAAGCACAACGCCCCGGGCCTCGCCGTTCTTGATCAGAATCTTCTCTACGGTGCTGCTGGTCCGGATAACGCCGCCATTGTCGTCGAGGCATTTGAGGAGCGCTTCGGTCAACGCCCAGGAGCCGCCCACGGGGACCCCGGTACCGTACCGGTACATGAACGGCAGAATGATATAGAAGCCGAAACCGGTGCCGTTGTCGAAGGGATTGGTCATTGCCTCGGAGGCGTAGCGAGCCAGGGCGATCTTGACCTTGGGATGCTCGAACCACTCGCTGATCAGGTCCCAGGAACTTATCGCCTGGGTTCGCATCATCTCCCTGCCTTCCGCACTCTGGTCCATCATTGCGGCCTGGGCACCTGCATCCGGCGGCACGCTGTACATACCCATGACCAGCATATCGAGGGTCTTGAAAACCTGCTCATTAAAGGCCCGATAGGCATCGGCATCGTGCTGGGAGAACTGTGCAATAGCGTCGCAGGTGCGATCAATATCCGAGAAGAACTTGAGAATGCTGCCGTCTTCGTAAATGGCGGCCGTCATTTTCTCCGGATTGACGTACTGAAGGCCGTACTTTGATTTCAACTCCAGTTCATCGTTAAGCATGAGCGGATTGCCCTGGATCAGGGTATGGGCCACGGAATGGGTGTCGTGCCTGAAACCCGGCAGTGTGTATTCCTGGGTCATGACACCGCCACCGGCCTTTTCGTTGCGCTCAAGTACGCAGACCTTGACGCCGGCCTTGGCCAGGTAGCAGGCGAGAATCAGGGCATTGTGACCGCCCCCCGCGATGACCACTTCGTATTGTTCACTCATGGCAAACCTCCTTTGCATCGTTGTTTTAGATCGAAAAAAAAGCGCGGGACCGACACCCAATGACGGGCCCGTTCAAGGCGGATAATTACCGCCGGGTATCAGGCTAGGGAAGCATGGCGTCCCGATAGGCCAGCCACCAGTACCACTGGGTGTCGTCCTTGGCAAAGCCCTCAAAGACGTGCCCACCACCGGGCCAGCCCTCGGGTTTGTTCTCACCGTCGGTGGCCTGGTATTTGAGGGTCAGGTCACGGCGGCCGATGGCGCCCCGGGCACTGCGGGTGATATGCGGCCAGGTATCGGTGTCGTCCTGCTCGATCAGGCCCGAGGACCCGATCTGCTGCACCGCGTTGCGCAGCATCTTTTCTTTGATGGGTTCCGGACAATCCTTTTCGGCGAACATCCAGGTCCAGAACTCGCATTTATCCACTCCCCTGGGCACGATGATATGAATACCCATGGCGCCAAGCATGGTGCCGTCGGACTGCGGCGCATAAACGAACAGGAAATTCACATTGGGGAAAATACCGCCCACCTGGGGCGCCTTTTCCACCAGCAACCGGATCTGGTCGTCGGACAGGTGCTTGCTCAACTGGGGGACCAATTCCGGGGTGATTCCCGGGGGTGGCAACTCCTGGAGCCGCTCCTCCAGACTCATTTTACCGGCGCCTTTGGCACGGGCGAAGGTCATGTCGACGGGAATACAGCGGACCACATGGCCGTTGGCGCTGACATTGACGCCGTACATGGCGGGCGGCGTGCCGTCCTCGGCATTAACGAAGAGCCCGGCGTCAATGAGCCATCGGTGCAGGGATATCGTATGAAAGCCGTCGCCGCCGGCGGCCTGCTCGGCCGCACTTTTCCAGTTGCAGTTGATAAGGACTTTCTGGGGCGGCCCCAGGACTTCCGTTCCCCTGTCGGTACGGTTCCAGAGCATGTCCAGATAGAACCTGAAGTCGCCCAGGTAATCCTCGAGGGAGGGTCCGTCGTGCTCCCAGGTGGCGAAGATCAGGCCGCCGTAGAGTGCCACGCGGGCTTTCTTAAGGCCCAGCTCGGATTTATCGCGGATAGTCCCGTGCATCTTCTCCTTTTCGGCGGGGGCACCGACAAAATCGCCGTTGGGGCGGAAGGCCCAGCCGTGATAGATGCATTTGTGCACCGGGGAGTTGCCCTCCTCGCCCAGGGCCACGCGCATGCCCCGGTGGGGGCAAACATTGAGGGACGCATGGATCTCACCCTTTCGGTCCCTCGCGATAATGAGTTCGTCCTCGCCGATGGGGCGCACCATGTAGTCGTTGGGCTCGGGAATCTCGGACTCGTGGCCCATGAGGTTCCAGCACCTGCCGAAAAGCTGTTGCAGCTCCCATTCGTAGAGTTCTGCGTCATTCATCACCGCCAGGGACACCTCGCGGGTGTCGCGCTTGATCAGGTCGTCAAGCGATCTGCCGTCGCTCAAATGCCGGATTCCGTTGGCTGCTATGTTCATCACTTACCTCACACGGTTGTGTCGGAGCCATATTTCAGTATAGATAATCTCTTTCCGGGCAAATCCTCAGGCTATTGACGGGGGCCCTTTAGAAGAAGATCGCCAGGTTGGGCATGCTCAGCACCGACATGTCCAGGTCGATGATCCGGCGCGCCAACTTGAGCTCACCGTTCTCTAGCCGCCACCGGTCCATGCGTTTGCCGGACATCAGCTGGTACTCGTGCTGCTCGAAACGGTTGCGGGTTACCAGGAAGTAGCTGGTCACGTCGTACTCGCTCTCGCGCTCGGTTTTATGAACGATAACGTTGGTAATCAGCCGCCGTGTCCGGGACGCGGGCTCCTCGGACCAGGCCACGTTGGTATCCTCGATACGGAAGATGCGCAGCATCATCGATTCGTGATTCTCGAACAGGTGCATCATGGGCCGTCCTTTCTTCTTCTTGTCCGAGCGGGTTGGGTCACCTTCACCGGCGCCTGATAGACGATATCCTCGGTAAAGCACTTCGCCCACTCGTTCAGTTGCAGGTTGTCGAGCAGGGCCGCTTCGTCGTAGAGGAATTCGACAATCCGGTTATACATGTCGGAACCCACCGGCACCCGGTCGGTAACCGCGGGCTCCCCGGAATTGTCCACGGCGGGGTTGAATACTTCGCTCATTGCATACTCTCCGTTTGACCTTTAATTGGCGTGCCTGTTGTCCGGTGACCGATCAACCGAGCATGGCCTCGCGGTACGCGAGCCACCACTCCCACTGGGTGTCGTCCTTGGCAAAGCCCTCGTAGACCTTGCCGCCGCCCGGCCAGTCCGCCGGTTTGTTCTCGCCGATAAAGGCCTGATACTTGAGGGTCAT